>JBBRQA010000210.1:0-7327 GCA_038227085.1 Burkholderiales bacterium
GCTGCAGCGCGAGCGCTTTCTCGAGGCCGGTGATGCCGTCGCCCGCCGTCTCCACGTTGTGCCCGGAAATCTCGAGGAGCATGCAGAGCGTCTCGCGCGCATCGGCGTTGTCCTCGATGATGAGGATCTCACGCGCGCGCACTGCGGGCGCCGCGGCCGGCGCCGCGTCGGCGACGGCCGCCGGCTCCACCGCGGGGAACCGCACCGTGAATTCGCTCCCCTTGCCATGGCCCTCGCTCGCCACGCTCGCCGATCCGCCGTGCATCTCCGCGAGGCGGCGCACCAGGGTAAGCCCGATGCCGAGGCCGCCTTGCGAGCGATCGAGCTCTCTGTCGCCCTGCACGAAGAGCTCGAAGACGCGCGCGGCGAGATCCGGCTCGATGCCGACACCGGTATCGGCGACGCGCAATACTGCCTGGTTCGCCTCGCGCCGCACGCTCACGCGGATGGTGCCGGTCTCGGGCGTGTACTTCACCGCGTTGACCACGAGGTTGCCGATGACCTGGTCGAGGCGGATTGGATCGGCCCGCACCCAGGCGGGTTCCAGGTCCTCGAAGATGCGATGGCCGCGCAGGCGCCCGGACGCTTTCAACGTGGCAATGGACTGCGCGGCGACGGCCGAGAGGTCGAGCGTTTGCGGGCGCAGCACGATCTTGCCCATGAGAGCGCGGCCGGCGTCGAGGAGATCGTCGGTAAGGCGCGTGAGGTGGCCCACCTGCCGCGCGATCACGCCGCGCGCGCGCGCCGTCGCCTCGGAGTCGAGCTTCGCGTGCTCGAGGAGGCTCGTGGCGTTCGAGATCGCGCCCAGGGGATTGCGCAATTCGTGGCCCAGCATCGCGAGGAACTCGTCCTTGGCGCGGTTGGCCGCCTCCGCCGTGACGCGCGCCGCCTGCTCGCGCTGCAGCAGCTCCTCGCGCTCCGCGCGCGCGGCCGCCTGCTCCTCGGCCGCGGAGGCGAGAGTGACGGCGACGTCTTCTATCTCGCGGATGTCGCTTCGAGCCGCGGCGAAGGGCTCGCCGCGCCCCACCGCGATCGCCGCTTCGCGCAACCGATCCATGGGTCGGGCGATGCTGCGCGCCATGAAGAAGGCGGCGAGAACCCCCACCAGGATGGAGAGAAGCCCTCCGGAGCCCAGGGTGAAAAAGCTGTGGCGCGCGGCGGCGACCACCTGTGTAGTCGACAACCCCACGGCCGTGTACCACCCCGTTTCACGCGCGCGCGTGAAGGCCGTGAACACCGCGTCGCCCTCGCTCGAATAGGTGATGCCGGTGCCTTCCTCGCCCTGGCGACGCATCATCTCCACGAGGCTCGGCGAGTAAGGCGTGCCGAGCGACTGCTCGGACGAGCGCGTGCGCGCCACGCGCACTCCCTTGCCGTCGGCCACCGCCACCACCCAGCCGCCCTGGACGCGCTGTCGCTGCAGCACGTCGAGGATGGCCTGCGGCTCGAGCACGGCGGTCATCACGTACAGCAGCTTCCCCTCGCGAATCACCGGCACGCGCACCGGAAAGGCAAAATTTCCCTGCGAGCCCCTGGCCAGGTAGCCGACCGCCGCGACTTGCGAGCGCAGCACCTGGTCGAGGCTCTCACGCTCGACGATCGGCGCCATCGCCTCGCCGTAGGGCCGCTCGGTGCTGAGGATGGACCTGCCTTCGAGATCGGAGAGCACGATCGCCCGCCAGTGGGGCTGGGCCAGGCGCGTGAGGCGCGCGCGGTCGTGGAAGGAGGCGAGGTCTCCACTGTCGATCGTCACCGACGAGGCCAGGACTTCCAGCACCGAGATGGTCCTGCGCAGCTCGCCATCGACCGCGGTAGAAAGGGCGCGCGCGATGTCCAGGCCCGCGCGCTCGGCTTGCTCGCGTTGCTGCTGGTAGCCCGCATACAGCGCCACGGCCGACATGATCGCGAGCGGGACGACGGCAGCGGCGACCACGATGAATAGCCGCTGGCGGAGCGAAGTGCGTTTCATTGGCCTCTCACTTTACAACACGCAAGCGGCCGACTTCGCCCTAGCTCGCTTTCAGTGCGCGCTCGAGGCTTTGCTTCCGCGCGAGCGCCTCGGCCCAACGGTCGCCGGTGCGGGCGAGGCGCTGCGCGGCGTTGGTGATGCGGAAATCGAGGGGATGTGCGCCCGCGAGCTCTTCCCAGGTGAGCGGCATCGAGACCGGGGCGCCCGCCTCGCCACGCGGGGAATAGGCGACGTTGAGCGTCTTGCCGCGCACGTTCATGTTGTAGTCCAGGAAGATCTTGCCGGTGCGCTTCGGCACGCTCCACTCCACGGTGATGTCTTCGGGATGCAGGCGCACGAGGTGGCGCCCGACCAGCTCGGAGACGTGGCGCGCGGCGTCGAAGTCGATGGTGCGGCGAATCGGCACGAATACGTGCAGCCCGGTCTTGCCGGAGGTCTTCACGATCGCATCGAGCGCCATGCCCTGCAACAACTGCCGCAGCCAGAACGCCACTTCCTTGCCTTTCTCGAAGGCGATGGTATTCAGCTCAGGCTCCGCGCCCTTCGCTTCGTTTCCCGAGTAGATGTAAGGGTCTATGTCGAAGAGCACGTAGTCGGGATAGTTGAGGATCGATCCTTCGAGCGACTCGAGCGAGGTCGCGTAGTCGGTGGCGTCGGTCGCCGCGTCGGGCCCGGGCTTCGCGCGCGAGTGCCACACGTGATATTCGAGCGTCCCCGACTGCGCGAGCCAGAGGAGCGTCGGCAGGTTGTTGCACACCAGGTATTCGTGGCTCTCGTCCTTGTGCCCGGAAAACACCGTGATGGCGTCGGCGAAGGCGGGACGCTCCTCGCCCCAATGCTTCTGGAAGAAACGCTGGCCGCGAATGCCGTCCGGCATGCGGATCATGGTGAGCGGGCGGTCGGCGAGATGCGGCAGCATGAGGGGAGCCACCTGCGCGAGGTAGCGCAGCAGGTCGCGCTTGGTGAGCGCGGGCTGCTGGAGCTTGGGGTCCGCGGGCCAGTAGACGCGATCCAGGTTGGAGAGCCGAATCCTGTGCGGACCCACCTCGAGGGTGAAGGCTTTCTTCTTCTGCTCGAGCTGCGCGAGGACCTCGTCATCGGCGGACCCCCTCCCCGGCCCTTTGCCAGGGGCGAGGGGGATTTCTTTCGCGTTCACCTCGAGCCACGACGCCGATCGCCGTCCGCTCTCGTAGCGGCCGTCGACGCGCTTGCCGATCACGCCTTCGAAGCCGCTCGCCAGCGCGGCCGCGTGCAGCGCGACGCCGTCCTCGGACGCGTGCACAAGCTGTACCAAAGGCGAGGGCATCAGGCACTGCGCGAGGTAGCGCCGCCGGTCGGCATAGGTCGCCTTGCGCAGGTCGACGCCCGCGAAGTGCAGCAAGTCGAAGCAGCACAAGGCGACCGGGGTGCGCGCGTCGGCGTCGGCGATCTCGCGCTCCCCTTTCAGCTGCGCGCGATCCTGGAGCGCGGCGAAGGAGGGCTTTCCGACCGCGTCGAACGCCACCAGCTCGCCGTCGAGGACCATGCCCTGCGCGCCCTGCTTGCCGAGCTCCGCGGCGAGGCTCGGAAAGAGGGGCGCCAGCTCGCGCGCGTTGCGCGAGCGCAGCTTCACGCCCTCCGCGCCGATGAAGGCGAGCACCCGGTAGCCGTCGAGCTTCGGCTCCCACATCCAGCCGGGGAGATTGAAAGCGGCGCCGCCAGATTCGGCGAGCATCGGCGCGAGCTTCACCGGCATCGGCTGCGCCGCGCCCGACGGAACGAGCCGCTTGACGGGGATGCGGTGCGCGGGCACGACCTTGAGATCGGCCACGGTCGCGCCCGAGAGCACCGAGCGATCGCGAACGGTGATGTCCGCGGACGAGACGAAGCGATCCCTGTGCTTGATGAGGAGCCACTCCTTGCTGTCCTTCATCCGCACCAGCGCGAAGGATCCCTTCACTTTCTCGCCGCGCAGCTCGAAGCCGATCTTGCCCTTCTCGAATCCGTCGCGCACCTCGCGCTCGGCCGCCTCGCGGTCGTCGAAGCGCGGCGGGCCCTCTTCGTCGGGCGCGTAGACGCCGCAGTCCCACACGATCATCTCGCCGGCGCCATACTGTTTCGGCGGGATCACGCCCTCGAAGGACGCATACTCGTATGGATGGTCCTCGGTCAGCGCCGCGAAGCGCTTTTGCGCGGGATCGAGGGACGGGCCTTTGGGGACCGCCCACGACTTGAGCACACCGTCCAATTCGAGGCGCAGGTCGTAGTGCAGGCGCGTGGCCGCGTGCAGCTGGACCACGAAGAGGAGCGGGCCGCTGCGCTGCGCGACCGGGGCCGGCGGCGGCTCGGGCGTGGACGCGAAGGCACGCTTCGCGGAATATTCGCCCAGGGAATCTTTCGCCATGCGGGAATTGTAGGGAAAGGCCGGAGTGGAAACGAAAAAATCGGCGGTGATGGCGGGCGCGAGCGGCTATTCCTTCAAGGAATGGAAAGGCACGTTCTACCCGGAGAAGATGAAGCCCGAGGACATGCTCGCCCATTACTGCGCCCGGCTGCCGACGGTCGAGATCAACAACACGTTCTACCGCATGCCCAGCGCTTCGGTGCTCGAGAGCTGGGCGCGGACCGCGCCGGAAGGCTTCCGCTTCGCGATCAAGGCCTCGCGGCGCATCACGCACATGTCGCGCATCAAGGCCGAATCCTCGGTCGAGCCGCTCGGATACCTGTACAAGAACCTCGCGGCCCTCGGCGCCAAGCGCGGCCCGGTCCTCTTCCAGCTGCCGCCCAATCTCAAGAAGGACCTGCCGCGCCTCGCGGAATTCCTGTCCCTCCTGCCCCCCGATCACCGCGCCGCCTTCGAATTCCGCAACGACACGTGGTTCGACGACGATGTCTACGACGCCCTCAAGAGCGCGGGCGCGGCGCTAGTGCTCTCCGAGCGCGAGGACAACGCGCCGCCGCCGTTGGTGGAGACAGCGCCCTGGGGCTACGTGCGCCTGCGCCTCGAGACGTACAGTGAAGACGACTTGAAGAAGTGGGCCGAGCGCCTCGCCGCGACCGGCTGGCGCGACACCTTCGCGTATTTCATGCACGAGCCGACAGCGCCCGCTTACGCCGCGTCGCTCATGCGCCACCAGCCGGGATGATCGGGGCGAGCGCGCGCCGCGCGAGCAACGCCTCGCGCCGTGCGAGGCTCGCGGCCGGCCAATGCTTCTCGCGGTCGTAGTATTCCGCGACCGCCGGCATGCTGGGCGGGATCACCACCCACGGCTGCTTGGACGACGTGAAGATATGGATGCCCGGCGGGTGCCGGTCCGGGTCGTCGAGCGTGCCCACGCGCACGAAGCGCACCGCGTCGCCGGCGCCCGCGTAGTTGCTCCATAACGCGACCTGGCACGTGGGGCAGCGCGAAATCTTCTGGCCCTTGCCGCTTTGCGACGGCGTATCGACGACTACTGGCGCGCCTTGCAGGACCACCACGCGCTCGGCCTCGATCATCGCGTTCAGCACGAACGCGGAGCCGGTCTCGCGCTGGCACCATCGGCAATGGCAGCAGTTCACGAAGAGAGGCGCGCTCGTCAGCCGGTAGCGCACGGCGCGGCAGGTGCAGCCGCCTTCAAAGGTGTGCGCGGTCCCTTCCAACACGCCCTCCTACTTGTCGATCACGACGACGAGCCGGTCGTTGCCCGACTCCGCGCCCCACGCTTCGCCGTGGCGGCCGATCATCTGGCGCACCGCGGCGCCGCCCCTGTCGCTGGGAAAGCTCTCGAATTTTCCGGTGTCGGGATCGAAGCGCATGATCGCATTCGAGGTCCACTCGGTGGTCCACACCTTGTCCTTGTCGTCGACCCACACGGAATAGGTGTGCGGCTTGTCGCCTGGCGGCATCCACTGCTTCCACGTCTCGTCCTGCGGATCGTAGCGGCTGAGGCCTCCCGAGAGCCACTCACTCACCCAGATGCGCCCCTTCGAATCGGACCAGACGCGGCGCGCGCCCTGCTCCTTCACCGGATGCTCGATGACGGTGGCGCGCCCGGTGGCGGTGTCGATACGCGCGATGTGGCTGCCGGCGAGCGACGCGTAGTAGATATCGCCCTGCGGCGTCGCGGTGATGCCGTAGGCGCCGCGCCCGCGCGGAGCGTCCCAAACGCGCACCATGCCGGTCTTCGGATCGAGGCTGCCGTAGTAGCCCGACTGCCCCGTGTACCAAAGGATGCCCGCCTTGTCGAACGCTGCGGTGTTGAGGTTGGTGTATGCGGTGCCGGCCGGAAGCGGGTAGACCTTCACGGCGCTGGTTCCTGGATCTACACGCACGATCGCGTTCTGCCCGCCGTCGGTGACCCACGCGGCGCCATCGGGACCGACGATCACGCCGTGCGGCGCCGAGCCCATGCCGAGCGCGATGTGCTCGGTCTTGCCAGTCTTCGGATCGAGCCTGCCGAGCTCGCCCTTCGGTTGCGCGGTGTACCAGACGGTGCCGTCGGGCGCGGGCGCCACGTCGTGCGGGTGCGAGCCTTTCGGGACCGGGTAGTAGCGGACCTCGGCAGCGATCGCGCCCGCGGAGGCGAGCAGCAACGCGAAGAGAAACCGGTTCACGTGTTGGGCAGGCCGCCGGCGCCGGTGCGGCCGATGACGGCGAGGAATTCGCGTCGGGTCGAGGGATCGTCGCGAAAGGCGCCGACCATGCGGCTGGTGACGAGGCCCACGCCGGGCTTGTGCACGCCGCGCGTGGTCATGCACTGGTGCGAGGCCTCGATCACCACGGCCACTCCCTTGGGCTGGAGGATTTCCTGGAGCGTGTCGGCGATCTGCACCGTCATCTTTTCCTGCACCTGCAGCCGGCGCGCATACACCTCCACCAGGCGCGCGAGCTTGGAGATGCCGATCACGCGCTTGTCGGGGAGGTAGCCGATGTGAACCTTGCCGATGATCGGCACCATGTGGTGCTCGCAGTGGCTCTCGAAACGGATGTCGTTCATCACGATCATCTCATCGTAGCCGCCCACCTCCGAGAACGTCTTCTTGAGGACCTCGCGCGGATCCTGCAAGTAGCCCGCGAAGAACTCCTCATAGGCGCGCACCACGCGGCCCGGCGTGTCGCGCAGGCCCTCGCGGTCGGGATCGTCGCCCGCCCAGAGGATGAGAGTGCGGACCGCGGCTTCGGCCTCCTCGCGGGAGGGACGTGCGATCGCCGGCTTTTTTCGGGAGGCCATCCAGTGATGCTAAACCAAAAACACGCGCGCTATTCCTGGAAAGCGACCTCGCGCTTTTTCTTGATGCTGGGCGCGGCCATCATGAGGAGCAGCGCGGCGCAGATGACGAGCAGCGTGAGGCTGATCGGGCGCTGGACGAAGACCAGAGCGTCGCCGCGCGAGAGCA
>JBBRQA010000211.1:0-7131 GCA_038227085.1 Burkholderiales bacterium
GAACCTGGAGGTTCCTGGAATGCCCGCCTACGACACGGCCCTGCACTGGTTTCGCCGCGACCTGCGCGACGACGACAACGCCAGCCTCTGCCACGCGCTCAAGTCGGCGCGCCGCGTGCATTGTGCCTTCGTGTTCGACCGCGAGATCCTCGATCGGCTCGACGATCGCACCGACCGGCGCGTGGAGTTCATCCACGCGAGCGTGGCCGAACTGCAGACGGCGCTCCGCGCGAGGGGCGGCGATCTCATCGTGCTTCACGACACCGCGCGCACCGCGATTCCCGCCCTCGCGCGCCGCCTCGGCGTGGACGCGGTGTTCGCAAACGGCGACTACGAGCCCGCCGCGCTCGAGCGCGACGCGGCGGTGCAGGCCGCGCTGGAAGCCGACGGCCGGCGCATGCACCTCGCCAAGGACCAGGCGATCTTCGAGAAGGACGAGGTGCTCACGCAGGCGCAAAAGCCCTACACGGTGTTCACGCCGTACAGGAACACGTGGCTCGCAAGGCTGGAGCCCCGCCATCTCGAGGCCCATCCCGTGGCGGCGTACGCGGCGGCGCTCGCGCCGGTGGGGGACCCTACGCCGGTGCCGTCGCTCGAAGCGCTTGGATTCGAGAGCGCGGGCCTCGCGCGGCTTGGCATCGCGCCCGGCATGTCGGGGGGGCGCGCCACGCTCGCCGATTTCGCGAAACGCATCGCGCGCTATGCCGACGCGCGCGATTTCCCCGGCGTGAAGGGCGTCTCCTACCTCTCGGTGCACAACCGTTTCGGCACCGTGTCGATCCGCGAGCTGGCGCGCCTCGCCGCTATGCGCAAGGGCGCGGGAGCGCAAACCTGGCTCTCCGAGCTCATCTGGCGCGACTTCTACTTCCAGATCCTGTGGCATTACCCCGGCGTGGCCGAGGGGTCCTTCCGCACCGAATACGCCAACATCGAATGGCCCAACGACGAGGCCCTGTTTAGCGCGTGGCGCGATGCCCGCACCGGTTTCCCGCTGGTGGACGCCGCGATGCGCCAGCTGAACTCCACCGGCTACATGCACAACCGCCTGCGCATGGTGACCGCCTCGTTCCTGGCCAAGGACCTGCTGGTCGACTGGCGCCGCGGGGAGCGCTACTTCGCGGCGAAGCTGAACGACTTCGACCTCGCCGCCAACAACGGCGGCTGGCAATGGGCCGCTTCCACCGGCTGCGATGCGCAGCCGTACTTCCGCATTTTCAATCCCACCGCGCAGTCGATGAAGTTCGATCCGCGCGGCGCCTTCATCCGCCGCTACCTGCCGGAGCTCGCGCACGTGCCCGGCGCATTCATCCACGAGCCGTCGACAATGCCCTTTGCCGAGCAGCAAGCGGCGCATTGCGTCATCGGTCGCGATTATCCGGCGCCCGTCGTTCAACACTCCGTGCAGCGCCTAAAGGCCCTTGCGCTCTACAAACGCGAGCGAGGCCCGGAGGGGGGCGCGAAAAATAGGCCGTGAATTACTCGTTCCGGTTAGGCAGAATGCCTCTTCAAGAGGAGCCATGACTTCAGGAAAGTTTTTCATTCCGGTGGGGAGAGCAGCCAGCATCGCGTTGATTGCGGCGATGCTGTGGGGCTGCGCTTCCGGCCGGGACTTCCCCCAGCCGGCGAATGTCGGCCTGTCCATGGGCAAGACGATAAAGGCGGAGATCGTCGGGAAATTCGGGCCGCCGAAGAGCGCAAAGTCTGAAACCCGCACCTTGAAGATCGCCGACGGCGCACCCGCGACGCTGAATCCGACCCTCGGCCGCCACGACACGCTCACATACTCCTTCGTGAATCCGTCGGGCCAGGCGTCTTCCGGCGTTTCCCCGCAACGCAGCGCAACCTTCCATTTCTGGGACGACCTGCTGGTGGCGTTCTCGTATACCAGTTCCTTCAGCGCGGATTCCACGGCATTCAGCGAGGCGGCCGTGTATCAAATCAAGCGCGGGACAAGCACCGAGGCGGATGTGGTGAGGCTGCTGGGACCGCCTTCCGGAAGGGCGATCTACCCGTTCACGGCGCGCCCCGGTGACGAGGTTCTCGAGTACTTCAATTTCGAGTGGAACACCGGCCGCGGTCAACACACCGCCCGAAGGCTCACGGTATTTCTCGGGACCGACCTCGTGGTGCAGGATTATCGCTACGACACCAGCACCGAGACGATCCAGCGACCGAGCGGCATGGTTCCCTACTTCGTCACCGTGCCCCGGGGTAAATGACCCC
Source organism: Burkholderiales bacterium (assembly GCA_038227085.1). GTDB lineage: Bacteria > Pseudomonadota > Gammaproteobacteria > Burkholderiales > Usitatibacteraceae > Usitatibacter. Next base: position 2,224 of record JBBRQA010000211.1, read on the forward strand.
GCAGGCGGGCGGGCGCGCCGTAGCTACTCCGCGATCACCTGGTCGCTCTTGGTGAAGGTGTAGGTCCGCGTGACATGCAGGATGTCGGTGTCGCTTCGAATGTTGACGGGGAATCGCTCGAATGGCGCCGCGAGGCGGACGATGCGGATCGCGGCCTGGTCGAGGAACTTATGGCCCGACGAACGGTTGATCTCGATCGACTCGACCTCGCCGTCGGACTTGATCGCGACGGTGAGCTGCAGCGAGGCGTGGATCTTGCGAGCCTTCGCCTCCTCGGGGTAGTTCAGGTTTCCGATGCGCTCGATCTTCTGGCGCCAGGTGTCGATGTAGTGGGCGAAGCGGTACTCGGTGGTGCGCGCGCCGATGAACTTGCGCTTCGGGCGCTCCTGGTAGGCCTGGTGCTCGCGCGCGATCTGGGCTTCGAGCCGCGCGATCTCGAGGCTCTTGTCGACCAGGTCGCGCGCCTCGGCATCGGATTTCGCCGGACCGACCGCGGGCCGCTCCAGCTGCGCGACGACCGCCTTCGACTTCATGCGCGTCATCAGATCCTTCGCCTCGCTCTCGAGCTGCTTCATGCGCGCCTCGGCCGCCTTCAGCTCCGGGGTTGGTTCTTTGGGGTCTACCGCGGGAAACGGGCTCTTCGCGCGGAGCTTCTGGTCTGTGTTGCCGCCGCCGTCGAGGTTCGCCTGCGCGAGCGCATCGGCCTTCTCAGGCTTGGACGCGCTCTTCGAGTTGACCAGCACCACGTCCATCACGTTGTGCGGAGCGTCCCAGCGCGGCCCGTCGATGAGCTTGAAACCGAGGCCGACGATCAGCAAAGCATGCAGCGCGATCGAGGAGATGATGGCGACCTGCATCGTCGCCACCAGTCCGAAACGCTCGAGCAGAAAATCGGAAAAGGAGACGAGGGCGTCGGGAGAGGGCTGCCGCAACTGCATCGGCAGGAACTACGGGGAGCGCGCGGGACGGTGCATGAAGAAGAATTGTACGGTTATTTCCCCGCGTAGCGCGTGAGAACGTTGGCTTCCCAGAGGTCGACTTCGCCGAAGGCGACACGCACGCGCTCGCCGGGGACGACCGCAGGCAAGCCGATGGCGCGGCAAACCAGCGGCATGCCGTCGATGCGCACCAGCTCGTCGCGCAGCACCACCGCCTCGGCGGACTCGATGCCCTCCTGCATCAGGTACCTGAGGCACCAATAGCGCTCGAGGTGGCGCTGGTGCTCCGCGTAGGCCTCGTAGGCGGTCTCGAAATCGCGCGCCGCCTCGGCAAGCTCGGCGCGCGTGTAGGCAGGCGCCTCGCCGCGCAAGGCCGCGGCGAGCTGGCGCTGGTTGGCGAGGTCGGTGAAGCGACGCAGTGGCGAGCTCGCCCACGCGTAGTGCGAGACGCCGAGCCATTCGTGGGCCCCGGGCACGACCTCCATGCGCGTCTTCGCGCCCTTCTGGTTGCGGTAGATCGCGTCGAAGCCGCGTTCCGCAAGGAGCTTCCCCCACGTCGAATTCACGTGGATCATGAGCTCGGCCACCAGTGTGTCCACCGGCGTGCCGCGGCGGCGGGTCTCGATCGAGACGCGGCCCGCAACGACACGAATGTTGTAGTCGGGACGGTCGTTGCGCTCCTCGGCCGCGCCACGCAGGGCCTTCAGGGCCCTGGCGAGGCGCCACAGCGCGAAGAGATCCTCGCCGTGAACGCCCTCGACCTTGCCCGCCGCCACGGTATCTTCGTTCAAGCGCTGGTCGAGCTCGGCCAGGCGCAGGTTGTCGGCGATGCGCACCCACTCCAGGCGCGAATCGCTCTCCAGGACCGCCATGCTCACAGGATCCACGACGAGGTAGAGCGAGGCGGCCACGACGCGCCGGCCCTCGGCGAGGGTGGCCTCCTCGACGGCAGCGCCGGGAAGCATGGTGATCTTGCCGCCCGGGAAATACACGGTCGACAGGCGCTCGCGCGCCACCGCCTCGACCGCGTGGTCGCGCGCGAAGACGAGCGCGGGCGCGGCGATGTGCACGCCCACGCGCAGGCGCCCGTCCGCGAGGCGCTCCACGGAAAACGCATCGTCGATCTCGGTGGTGTCGGCGTCGTCGATGGAGAAGGCCGCCACCGTGGCTTCGCCGAGCTCCGGGGGCGCGCTCCCCGGGCCGACCGGAGCGAAGCCGGTGCCGGCCGGGAAGAACTCGAAGGCGAAGCGGCGCAGGAAATAATCCTCCGGCCCTTTCAACGCGCCCGCGGCGGCGAGCGCGCGCTGCGGCGACATGCCGAGCACCCCCGCGGCCTGGTCGAGCGCGCGCCATTCGAGCGTCATCTTGTCGGGCTTGAAGAGAAGGGTGTCGAGCTTCGCCATGAGCGGCTCCGGCACGCTTCCGGCGGCGAGCTCCTCGGCCCACGCGTCAACCTGCTCCTGCTGGCGGCGCTTCTTGTCGGTGCCGGCGAGCGCGGCCTTGAGATTCTCCTCGGGCGCGCCCTGGTAGCGGCCCTTGCCGCGCTTGTAGAAATACATCGGGTGCGAGTGCAACGCGAGAGCCACCGCCGCCGCCTCCTGCGGCGTGGGCGCGCGCCCGAAATAGTCGCGCGCGAGGGCGTCGAAGGCGAACTCGGCGCCGCCGCACACTTCCCAGAGAAACTTCGGGTCGATGGGCTCGGCGAGCTTCTGAGCCTCGGGCATGAAGGCGGCGAGCGCCTGGCCGTCGAAGCGCAGCAGGATCGAGGTGGCCTTCACCTTCGAGCGCTTCCCGTGCGCCGCCTCCACCTGGAAGGAAGCGCCCGTCTCCGAGAGGATGGTGCCCACGCGGAACGCGCCGTCCTCCTCGAACAGGACCTGTTTCACGATTTCGCCCATTCGACGATATCGGGCACGTGCTCCGAAAACGACACGAGGGTGTGGTCGCCGCCGCGCACCACGCTGTGCAGCGCGCCCTCGTAGAAATCCACGGCCTCGCGATAGTCGAGCACGACGTCGCCGGTCTCGACGAAGAGCCAGTAGCGTTCCGAGCGCGTGATGCGCTCCGGCTGTAGCGCGGCGAGATCGGCAACGTGCCCGGCGCCCAGCACGAACTCCTCGCCAGTGTAGAGGTTGCGCTGCGGCCCAAGATAGCGATCGAAATGCAGGTGCGGGCGCACGGCGGGATTGAGAAGGGCGGCGCGGCAGCCGAGGCGCTCGGCAGCCACAGTCGCATAGAAGCCGCCCAGCGAGCTGCCGACGATCGTGAGGTCATCCGCCGGAATGCCGCGGCACGCGTCCTCGACCTCGCCCATCGCCACGCTCGGAACGTCGTCGAGGCGCGGCACCCGGTACTCGACCCCCGTCGCGCAGTTGGCGAGGTAGTCGCCGAGCATCACGGCCTTCTTCGATTGCGGGGAGCTGATGAAGCCATGCAGGTAGACGATCGTCTTCACTCAGACGTCGACGCTGCCGCGGCCCAGCTCGATCACGTTGCCGCCCACGAGGATTCGAACCTCGCCTCCGCTCTGCGAAGCAGGCGTCACCGTCAGGAACAGCGTGGAAGGACGCTGGATAGCTTCTCCCTGCGACACGGTGCGCTCGATCGCCTCGCCGGGCCGCGTGATGGCGAACCAGCCGCCAAGATTCGCGCATGCGGAGCCGGTGGCCGGATCTTCGATGATCGAGGGCCCGCTGGGAAAGAAGAAGCGTGCCTCGACGCTGCTGCCGGCCTCGGCGAACACGTAGGCCATGCTCTGGCCGTCCTCGCTCTCCAGGCGCGAGAACGCGTCAGCCGCGGGCTTGGCGCGGCGCACCGCGTCGGCGCTTTTCAGCGGAACCACGAGCTGCTCCTTGCCGGCGGCCACCCAGAGCGGGCGCTCGCCGATGTCGGCTGCCCCGAGCCCGAGGATCGCGGCGAGCTGCGCATTCGACTGCTCCACCGCGCGCGCGCGCGGCGGGTTGGCGGAGAGCGTCCAGCGGTCGCCCTTCGCGCTCACCGGAATGATCCCGGCCTTCATCTCGAGGGCGAGCGTGTCCCCGCCGCCCTTCAGCGCGCGCACCACGTGCGCGGTGCCGAGGGTGGGGTGTCCCGCGAACGGCATCTCGTAGGAAGGCGTGAAGATGCGCACCCGCGCCGCCGCCTTCTCCGAAGGCAGGATGAAGGTAGTCTCCGAAAGGTTGAACTGGCGCGCGAGCGCCTGCATGGCCGCGTCGCCGATGCCGCGGCCGTCCTCGAAAACGCAGAGCGGATTGCCGGTGAGGCGGCCCTCGCGGGCGAAGACGTTGAGGATCCTGAAGGCGTGGGTCTTCATTCGGCGGCGTCCTGCCGACGGGAGGCCAGGCGCTCGAGGAACCTCGCGTGCACGCCGCCAAAGCCGCCGTTGGACATCACCAGCACGTGGTCGCCGGGACGCACCACGTGCGCCAGCGCCTCCACCATGGGATCGACGTCGTGATATATGGCCGCGCGCGTGGAAAGCGGCGCCAGCGCCTTGGACGGATCCCAGCCCAGGCTCTTCGCGTAGCAATAGACCAGGTCCGCGCCCGCGAGGCTCGCCGCGAGGACGCCCTGCATCGTGCCGAGCTTCATGGTGTTGGAGCGCGGCTCGAACACCGCCACGATGCGGGCCGCGCCGACCCGGTGGCGCAGCCCCGCGATGGTGGCCGCGAAGGCGGTGGGATGGTGCGCGAAGTCGTCGTAGACCGTGACACCGTCGACGACGCCGCGCACCTCCATGCGCCGCTTCACGCCCTGGAAGCGGTCGAGCGCGGCGATGCCCTGCGCCACCGGCACGCCGGCGTTGCGCGCGGCGGCGAGCGCGGCCAGGGCGTTCATCCGATTGTGGTCGCCCATCAGGTCCCAGCGCACCGTGCCCTGCCTTTCCCCGTGCAGCAGCACGTCGAACGAGTCGTCCTCGTTCACCGCGCCCACGCTCCATGCCTGGCCCGGGCCGAAGCGCTCGACCGCC
>JBBRQA010000212.1:0-7090 GCA_038227085.1 Burkholderiales bacterium
CGCGGATGGAAAGAGCCCGCAGCATGGCTACCTAAAAGCCCTGGAAACGCGTTGCCGGGAGCGCAGCGTCAAGAGGTGCGCTCGTTCCAGCGCAGCTTCTGCCGCAGCATGGAGAAGTAGCGATAGCCCCTGGGATGCAGGAGCGTGGCGGGGCGCGCCGCGGCCGATACCGTGACGACGTCACCGGGCTCGAGCTGCCAGTGGGCCTGCACATCGAAGTTGGCGCGCGCATCCAGGCCGCGCACCAGCGTGATCTCCACCTTCGAGGTGCTGCGGATCGCGATCGGCCGGTTGGAGAGCGTGTGCGGAGAGATCGGCACGAGCGCCAGCGCCTGCAGCGACGGATGCAGGATCGGCCCGCCGGCGGACAGCGCGTAGGCGGTCGACCCGGTGGGCGTCGCGACGATGAGCCCGTCGGCGCGCAGCGAGTAGATGAACTCGCCGTCCACCGTCACCGCGAACTCGATCATGCTGCCCATGGCGCCGCGGCTCACCACGATGTCGTTGAACGCGAGCGCCGAGAAAAGCGTCTGCGTGCCGCGCCGCACCGCGCCCGAGAGGAGCGTGCGGCTTTCCGGCATGAAGTCGCCGTCCAGCACCGCCTCGATGGCGCTCTCCAGCCCATCGGCGGGAATGTCGGTGAGGAACCCGAGGCGCCCGAGGTTGATGCCCACCAGCGGCACGCCGCGCTCGGCCATCAGGCGCGCGCACGAGATGAGGGTGCCGTCGCCGCCCACGACCACGGTGAGATCGGCGCGCGCGGGCAGCTCGGTCATCGCAAGGGTGGCGTCCGGGGGCTTCCTCGAAGCGCCGGCGGTGAGCGGATCCATGAGGATCGAAAGCCCGCGCTTCCTCAGCACCCCTGCCAGCTGGTCGAGGACATCGGGAAGGCTCGTCGCGTCGCTCTTGCCGACGACGGCCACCGTCTTGAATGCGGCGGGCATGGCGGCAATTAAATCATGAATCGTTTTCTGTAGAATCGATCCATGCTCAGCGAACGCGCTCAGAACCTCCTCAAGATCCTGGTCGAGCGCTATATCGTCGACGGCCAGCCGGTGGGCTCGCGGGCGTTGTCGCGCTTTTCCTCCCTGGAGCTGTCGCCGGCGACCATCCGCAACGTGATGGCGGATCTGGAGGAGATGGGCTTCGTCGCGAGCCCACACACCTCCGCGGGCCGCGTGCCCACGCCCAAGGGCTATCGCCTGTTCGTCGACACGCTGCTCACCGTGCGTCCCCTCGAGGAGGTCGAGCGCCAGCAGCTGGAGGAGCACCTGCTGCCCGACGACCCGCACCGCGTCGTGGCGGCCGCTTCGCAGATCCTCTCCGATCTCACGCATTTCGCCGGCATCGTCGTGTCCCCGCGGCGGCGCGGGGCGGTGCTGCGCCACGTCGAGTTCTTCGGCCTTTCGGAAAAGCGCGTGCTGCTCATCATCGTCGCCTCCGACGGCGACGTGCAGAACCGCGTCCTCGTCACCGACCGCACCTACACGCCCTCGCAGCTCACCGAGGCGGCCAACTACATCAACCAGCACTACGCCGGGCTCGAGTTCGACCAGCTGCGCCAGCGCGTGCGCGGCGAGCTGACGGACCTGCACCGCGACATCTCGGGGCTCATGCAGGCCGCGATCCAGACCGGCAGCGAGGCGCTGCGGCCCGCGGCCGAAGGCGTGGTGATCTCGGGGGGGCGCAACCTCCTGCAGGTCGACGACCTTTCCGGCGACATGGGGCGCCTGCGCCGCCTCTTCGACCTGTTCGAGTCGAAGACGCAGCTCCTCGATATCCTCGAGATGAGCGAGCACGCCGAGGGCGTGAAGATCTTCATCGGCGGGGAGTCGCAGCTGGTCCCGCTGGACGAATGCTCGATCGTGACCGCCCCCTACGAAGTCGACGGCAAGGTGATGGGCACGGTGGGCGTGATCGGCCCCACGCGCATGGCTTACGAGCGCGTGATCCCGATCGTGGACATCACCGCCAAGCTCGTCTCCTCGGCGCTCTCGCAGCACTGACGGCCCATGGCGGAACCTGCGCAGGCCGGCGTCCTGCTGGTCAACCTCGGCACGCCCGACGCGCCGACACCTTCCGCGGTGCGGCGCTACCTGCGCGAATTCCTGTGGGATGCGCGCGTGGTGCAGATCCCGCGCCTGCCCTGGTGGCTGATCCTCAACCTCTTCATCCTGCCCTTTCGCCCCGCGAAGACGGCGCGCAAGTACGCGAGCATCTGGCTCGCCGACGGCTCCCCGCTGCGCGTGTACACGCTGCGCCAGGCGCAGCTGCTGCGCGGCTACCTGGGCGAGCGGCTGAACAAGCCCATCCCCGTCGTGGCGGCGATGCGTTATGGAAAGCCTTCGATCGCCGAGGGGCTGAAGGAACTCGAAGCGCGGGGGTGTGTCCGCATTCTCGTGCTGCCGCTGTACCCGCAGTTCGCGGCGAGCACTACCGAGAGCGCCCGGGACGCGCTCACGAGCGCGCTGAAGAAATGGCGCCCGGCCCCGGCCGTGAAGTTCGTCGAAGACTTCCACGGCCACCCCGCTTACGTGAAGGCGATCGCAAGGAACGTGAACGAGTACTGGATGAAGCACGGGCGCCCCGACCGGCTGGTGATGAGCTTTCACGGCCTGCCGCGCGCCGTGGTCGAGGCCGGCGATCCCTACGAGCGCCAGTGCCGAGAGAGCGCCCGCCTCATCGCCACGGAGCTCGGCTGGAATGACCCGCGCACGCTGGTCACCTTCCAGTCGCGCTTCGGGGCGCAGGAATGGGTGAAGCCGTACACCGTCGACACCCTCGCGGCGCTCGGCCGCGAAGGCGTGGGGCGCGTGGACGTGATCTGCCCGGGCTTCGCCGCCGACTGCCTCGAGACCCTCGAGGAGATCGCGGAGGAAGTGCGGGATGAGTACCGCAAGGCGGGCGGCAAGGATTTCCATTACATCCCTACCACGAACGACACCCCCGCCTGGATGACAGCTCTTGCCATCATCGCCATGGAGAACCTCTGATGCTGATGCTCTTCGCACGCTGGATCGTCAACGCCGCCGCCCTCCTGCTGGTGGCCTACATCTACCCCGGCGTGCACGTGGAGAGCTTCGTGGCGGCGCTCATCGCGGCCCTGGTCCTCGGGCTGGTAAACGCATTCATCCGCCCCTTGCTGGTGATCCTCACCTTCCCGGTGACCCTCCTCACGCTGGGGCTCTTCCTGTTCGTGATCAACGCGCTCATGTTCTGGCTCGTAGCCGAGGTGGTGCACGGCTTCGCCGTGACCGGCTTCTGGGCGGCGCTGGTGGGTTCGATCCTGTACAGCGTGATCACCCTCGTCACGAGCTGGCTGCTGTTCAAGCGCAAGTAATCCGCAAGTAATCCGGCGGCTCCCTTGAAAAGCTTTCACCCACCCCCATGTTTTGATTCAAGCACTTGTTTTCCAAGAAGGATTTTCCCGTGACCGACGCAGATTTCAGCGGCGCCTCTGGCGCCTTTGGCGAGCCTCCCCCGGGCGCCGGCGACCCACGCGTGGCCGACCTGGAAGCGAGGCTCGCCGCCGCCACGGCCGAAGCCGAGAAGCAGCGCGAGGAATGGCTGCGCGCCAAGGCCGAGACCGACAACGTCCGGCGCCGGGGACAGGACGACGTCGCCAGAGCCCACCGCTTCGGGTTGGAGGGCTTCGCCGGAGCACTGCTGGCCGTGAAGGACAGCCTGGACGCCGCCCTCACCGTCGAGAACACCTCGATCGAGTCGTTCAAGGAGGGCGTGGAGCTCACCTCGCGCCAGCTCGACTCCGTTTTCGAGAAGTTCCAGGTGAAGGAAATCAGCCCGGCTGGCGAAAAGTTCGACCCGCACCGCCACCAGGCCATCGGCCAGATCGAGAGCGACGCGGAGCCCAACACCGTGGTCCAGGTCCTGCAAAAGGGCTTCCTGCTCCACGACCGGGTGCTGCGCCCCGCCCTGGTATTGGTCGCTAAAGCGAAATCCCCCTCTTGAACGCGCGCTAATCCCCCCAATTTTCCATCCAGTCTAAAAACACCCTCACGACGGGAACGAACATGGCAAAAATCATCGGCATCGACCTCGGCACCACCAACTCCTGCGTAGCGGTGATGGAGGGCGGCAAGCCCAAGGTCATCGAGAACACGGAAGGCGCGCGCACCACGCCTTCGGTCGTCGCCTATACCGACAGCGGCGAGATCCTCGTCGGCGCGCCGGCCAAGCGCCAGGCGGTCACCAACGCGAAGAACACCGTCTACGCGGTGAAGCGCCTCATCGGGCGCAAGTTCGAGGAGAAGGAAGTCCAGAAGGACATCGGGCTCATGCCCTATCGGATCGTGAAGGCCGACAACGGCGACGCGTGGGTGGAAGTGCGCGGCGAGAAGATCGCCCCGCAGCAAGTCTCCGCGGAGATCCTGCGCAAGATGAAGAAGACCGCCGAGGACTATCTCGGCGAGCCGGTCACCGAGGCGGTGATCACGGTGCCGGCGTACTTCAACGACTCCCAGCGCCAGGCGACCAAGGACGCGGGCCGCATCGCCGGCCTCGAAGTGAAGCGCATCATCAACGAGCCGACCGCGGCGGCGTTGGCCTTCGGCCTCGACAAGAAGGAAGGCGACCGCAAGATCGCGGTCTATGACCTCGGCGGGGGCACCTTCGACATCTCGATCATCGAGATCGCGAACGTCGAGGGCGAGCACCAGTTCGAGGTGCTCTCCACCAACGGCGACACGTTCCTCGGCGGCGAGGACTTCGACCAGCGCCTGATCGAGTACATCGTCACCGAGTTCAAGAAGGATGCGGGCGTGGACCTCTCGAAGGACGTCCTCGCGCTGCAGCGCCTGAAGGAAAGCGCGGAGAAAGCCAAGATCGAGCTGTCCAGCTCGCAGGCCACCGACATCAATCTCCCTTACATCACGGCCGACGCGTCGGGCCCGAAGCACCTCGCGATGAAGATCACGCGCGCCAAGTTCGAGGCGCTGGTCGACGACCTCATCGAGAAGACCATCGCCCCGTGCCGCACCGCGATCAAGGATTCGGGCGTGAGCGTCGCCGACATCAGCGACGTGATCCTGGTGGGCGGCATGACGCGCATGCCGAAGGTGCAGGACAAGGTGAAGGAGTTCTTCGGCAAGGAGCCGCGCAAGGACGTGAACCCCGATGAGGCCGTCGCCGTGGGCGCCGCGATCCAGGGCGGCGTGCTGCAAGGCGACGTGAAGGACGTGCTGCTGCTGGACGTGACCCCGCTTTCGCTCGGCATCGAGACCCTCGGCAGCGTGATGACCAAGCTCATCAAGAAGAACACGACGATCCCGACCAAGGCGCAGCAGGTGTTCTCCACCGCCGACGACAACCAGAACGCGGTGACCATCCACGTGCTGCAGGGTGAGCGCGACGTGGCTTCCGGCAACAAGAGCCTGGGCCAGTTCAACCTCGAGGGCATCCCGCCCTCCCCGCGCGGCATGCCTCAGATCGAAGTCACCTTCGACATCGACGCGAACGGCATCCTTCACGTGTCGGCCAAGGACAAGGCGACCGGCAAGGAGAACAAGATCACGATCAAGGCGAGCACTGGCCTGAGCGAGGAAGAGATCCAGGCCATGGTGAAGGACGCCGAGGTCCACGCAGAAGAGGACAAGAAGGCGCTCGAGCTCGTCACCGCCCGCAACCAGGCCGAGGCGCTCGCGCACTCGATCCGCAAGTCGCTCACCGAGTACGGCGACAAGATCGACGCCACCGAGAAGCAGGTGATCGAGGACGCGCTGAAGGCCCTCGAAGGCGTGGTGAAGGGCGACGACAAGGCGGCGATCGACGAGAAGACCCAGGCCCTCGCCACCGCCTCGCAGAAGCTGGGCGAGAAGATCTACGCCGACGCCCAGGCCAAGAACGCGCAAGGCGCGCCGCAGCCCGAGGCCGCGGGCGCAGGCGCGGGCGCGGGCGCCTCCGAGCCCGCCAAGGAAGAGGGCAACGTGGTGGACGCGGAGTACACGGAAGTAAAAGACAAGAAGTCGGCATAGGGATGCTTGCGGCAACGATCGGGGTCCGCTCGAGAGAGCGGGCCCCGTTTTCGCGTAATTACGGGGAAGATTGATGGCGACGAAGAAGCGCGATTACTACGAAGTGCTTGGCATGAACCGCGACGCCTCCGAAGAGGAGATCAAGAAGGCGTACCGCAAGCTCGCCATGAAGCACCACCCGGACCGCAACCCGGATAGCAAGGACGCCGAGGAGAAGTTCAAGGAGGCGAAGGAAGCCTACGAGGTCCTCACCGAGCCGGAGAAGCGCCGCGCCTACGACGCCTACGGCCACGCCGGCGTGAACCCGCAGATGGGCATGGGCGGGGGCCCGGGCCAGGAAGGCTTCGGCGGTTTCGCGGAAGCCTTCGGCGACATCTTCAGCGACATCTTCGGCGGCGGCCAGGGCGGGCGCGGCCGCGCCTCGGTGTTCCGTGGCGCCGACCTGCGCTACAACCTCGAGGTCTCACTCGAGCAGGCCGCGCGCGGCACCGAGACCAAGATCCGCATCCCGACGATGGAATCGTGCGAGACCTGCAAGGGCTCGGGAGCGAAACCGGGCACGCAACCGAAGACGTGCGACACCTGCCACGGCTCGGGCACGGTGCGCATCTCGCAGGGATTCTTCTCCATCCAGCAGACCTGCCCCACGTGCCACGGCACGGGCAAGATGGTCACCGACCCGTGCGCCACCTGCCGCGGCGCCGGGCGGCTCAAGAAGCACAAGACGCTCGCGGTCAAGATTCCCTCGGGCGTGGACGAGGGCGACCGCATCCGCCTGTCGGGCGAGGGAGAGGCTGGCGTGAACGGCGGCCCCCCGGGCGACCTCTACGTCGTGATCCACCTGAAGCCCCACTCGGTGTTCCAGCGCGAGGGCGACGACCTGCATTGCGAGATGCCGATCAGCTACTCGCAGGCCGCACTCGGCGGCGAGATCGAGATCCCCACCCTCGACGGCTCCGCCAAGATCAAGGTGCCGCCAGAAACCCAGACGGGGCAGGTGTTCCGCTTGCGCGGCAAGGGCATCAAGGGCGTGCGCTCGAGCTACGCGGGCGACCTCATGTGCGAGGTGGTGGTGGAGACGCCGGTGCGCCTCACCGACC
>JBBRQA010000213.1:0-7038 GCA_038227085.1 Burkholderiales bacterium
AGAGCTGCTCGCCTTCGATCTTGTACGCGGCGATCGCCGACTGGCCGGCGGGCGAGACCAGCCAGTCGATGAATTTCTGCCCGGACTCCTTCTTCACGTTCTCCTTCGTGCGATCGGGCTTGTTGCCGCTGTCGGTGCGAACCACGCGAATCTGCCGGCCGTTCACGCCGCCCGCCTTGTTCACCGTCTCGATGTAGGCGTCGGCGGCCTGCAGCAGGGTCTTCATGCGCACCGCGATCGAACCCGTCATGTCGACGTCCTGGCCGATCACGATCTCACCGGGGCTGATTCCGGGCGCCGAGGCCCAGGCCTGCGCAACGAATGCGACCGATGCTGCCGAAAGAATGGAGCGTATGGCTCTCATGAGGTCCTCCTGGACATAGAGCGCCCCCGTGGCCGGACGGCATGGGGGGACGGTGCATTCTCCGCAAAGCGGTCCGGATCGGTTGTGACGCAGGTCACAGCGACTGTTACAAGCGCAAGGCGAGACCCGGGCGCGAAGGACGGCGCCTCACGTCCCCGGCCTGTAATCGGGGAAAAAGAGCTGCTCGCCTTCGATCTTGTACGCGGCGATCGCCGACTGGCCGGCGGGCGAGACCAGCCAGTCGATGAATTTCTGCCCGGACTCCTTCTTCACGTGCGGATGCCTGGCGGGATTCACCAGCATCACGCCGTACTGGTTGAAGAGCTTCGTGTCGCCCTCGACGAGGACCACCAGATCGCCGCGATTCCTGAACGAGAGCCAGGTGCCGCGATCGGCGAGCGCGTAGGCGTCCATGCCCGAGGCGGTATTGAGCGTGGGCCCCATGCCCGAGCCGGTCTCTCGGTACCACGCGCCTTTCGGCTCTATGCCGGCCATAGTCCAGTAGCGAAGCTCCGCCGCATGGGTCCCGCTCTTGTCAGCGCGCGAGGCGAAGGGCGCCCCGGCGGACGCGATCCTCCTCAGCGCGGCGATCACGTCGTTGCCTTTCGCGTCGGCCGGATCGGACTTCGGGCCCACGATCACGAAGTCGTTGTACATCACCGGGTAGCGCCTCACGCCGAAGCCTTCGGCGAGGAATTTCTCCTCGGCCGGCAAGTCGTGGACGAAGACCACGTCGGCGTCGCCGCGCCGCCCCATGTCGAGCGCCTGCCCAGTGCCCACCGCCACGACGCGCACCTCGATGCCCGTGGCCTTCTTCACCTCCGGCAGCAGGTGCTTGAAGAGCCCGGACTGCTCCGTGGAGGTGGTCGAGGCGACGATGATGAAGTCGTGCGCCGGCGCCGGAGGCGATGCGAGAAGAAGCGGCGCTGCCAGCGTCGCCGCGGCAAGACTTGCGGCGCCTAGGCTCTTCAGGAATCGGGCGAAGCGGTACTCCATGGCAACTCTCCCTTGAGGAAACGCACGGCCTCGGCCGAGCGCGGTGCGGTGAAGAAGGCCTCGACCGGCGTGTGCTCGGTGAGCCGGCCCTCGTGCAGGAAGAGGATCTCGTCGGCCACGCGCCGGGCGAGGCCGAGCTGGTGCGTGGTGAAGACGATGGCGGTGCCCGCGGCGTGGATCTCGTCGATCACGCGCTCGACCTCGGCGGCGGCGGAGGGATCGAGGCTCGTCGTGGGCTCGTCCAGGAAGATCACGCGCGGGCGCAGCGACCACGCGCGGGCGAGCGCGAGGCGCTGCTGCTCTCCGCCCGACAGGACGCGCGCGGGACGATCGGCGAGGTGCGCCAGCCCGACACGATCGATGGCCTCCCACGCGCGCACCCGCAGCCTCGCGCGCGCGATGCCGTTCACGGAAAGCGCGTACTCGACGTTCGCGAGCGCGGAGCGGCGCAGCATGACCGGGCGCTGGAACACCATCGCCTGCTCGCGTGGGCGCGCCGGCGATCCCGCCCACAGCACTTCGCCCGAGGTGGGCGGGACGAGGCCGTGGAGCGCGCGCAACAGCACGCTCTTGCCCGCGCCGTTGGCGCCGAGCACCGCGACTCGCGCGCGCCCGTCCAGGGCGAAGTCCACCCGCTCCAGCGCTGCGTGGCCGCCCAGGACGACGCCCAGGCCGCGCGCTTCCAGCGGGAAGAGGGCGGGGCTAGCCATGGTGACGAGCGCTCCATTCGCGGATCGCATAGGCGGCGGCGTTCAGCGCGAGCACGACCGTGAGCAGGATCATCCCCAGGGCAAGGGCGAGTGGAAGGTCGCCCTTGGTGGTCTCCAGGGCGATGGCGGTCGTCATGACGCGCGTGACGCCATCGATGTTGCCGCCCACGATCATCACCGCGCCCACCTCGGAGGCGGCACGCCCGAAGCCCGCGAGGACCACGGTGAGGAGCGAGAGCCGCAGGTCCCAGAGGAGCGTGGGCACCGCGCGCCGCGCCGACACGCCGAGGGAGGTGAGCTGCTCGCGATACTCGCGCCAGGCGTCCTCGACGAACTGGCGCGCGAGGGCCGCGACGATCGGCAGCACCAGCAGCGCCTGCGCCAGGATGATCGCCTTCGGGGTGAACAGGATTCCGAGGTTTCCGAGCGGGCCTGCGCGCGACAGCAGCAGGTATACGACGAGGCCCACCACCACCGAAGGCAGGCCGAGGAGCGCATTCAGCGCCACGATCATCGCGCGGCGACCAGGAAAGGCGCACACGGCGACCAACCCGCCGAGGGGCAGGCCGACCGCGCATGCGAGCATCGCCGAGGCGAGGCTCACTTCCAGGGAAAGGGCGACGATGCGCCAGAGCTCAGCGTTGCCGCCTGCGATCAACCGCAGCGCGATTCCGAAGCTCGACAGGATGTCGTGCATTGCCGATTGTCCCAGCCCGCGGCGCGCGCACCCATATGAAGGGCAGTGCCTATTCGCCGAAGTGTCAGGCGAATCCCACGCTGCGCCGGTCGATCGAGACCGCCTTCACCATCGCGAAGACCCTGACGCCAGGGGCCAGGCCAAGCTGCGCGGCGGCCCGGCGCGTGATGCGCGCGGTGAGCGGCGTGGGGCCCACGCGCAGCCGCACGTCCACGATCGCGCCGAATTCCCCGCCGAGGGATACCACGGTGGCATCGAGGATGTTCTGGATGCTCACCGCGCGCGGGCGCTCGATCGCGAGCGACACGTCGCGCGATCGGATGCGGGCGCGCACGGGCTCGCCGGGCAGCGCGTCGATGTTGGCTACGACCAGCTCGCCGCCGTCGAACGCGAGCACCGACAGCTCGAAGGCCTCGTCGTGCCGCGCCACCCTCGCCTCGATCACCGCCCCGGCGTCGTAGCGTCCCTCGAGGGCCTGCACCTCGGCGCGCCCGAGAAGCTCCGCGACCGGCCCCGACGCGACCAGCTTGCCGTCGGCGATCACCACCAGGCTGTCCGCCAGGCGCGTCACCTCCTCGATCGCGTGGCTCACGTACACGATGGGCAGCTTCAGGTCGTCGCGCAGGAGCTCGACGTACTGGAGGATCTCGGACTTGCGCGCGGCGTCGAGCGCGGCGAGCGGCTCGTCCATCAGCAGGATGCGCGGGCTTGCCAACAGGGCGCGCCCGATGGCCACGCGCTGCTTCTCGCCGCCGGAGAGGGTCGCGGGATGGCGCGACAGGAGCGGCGCGAGGCCCAGGAGCGACACCACGCGATCGTGGTCGACGAAGCGCTCGCGCGCGGGCACCAGGCGCTCGCCATAGGCCAGGTTGGCGCGCACCGAGAGGTGCGGAAAGAGGAGCCCTTCCTGGAACACGTAGCCCACGCGCCGCGCTTCCGGAGCCAGGTCGATGCCGCGCGCGCTGTCGTAGAGCGTGCGTCCGTCGACCACGATGCGGCCGCGCACCGGGCGCACCAGGCCCGCGATGGATTCGACCAGCGTGGTCTTCCCCGACCCCGACCGGCCGAAGAGCGCGACGATCGGCGCGTCGCTCGCGAAGCGCGCTTCGAGCCCGAAGGAGCCGCGCCGCACCGTCACGTCGACGTCAAGCACGCTCGTGCTCCGCTTTGCGTCGGCGCGCGAGCCACTCCGAAATGCCGAGCGCGGCGAGCGAGATGGCCACCGAGACGATCGAAAGACGCAGCGCCTGCGCATCGCCGCCCGGCACCTGGGTCGCGCCGTAGATCGCGAGCGGCAAAGTGCGCGTCTCGCCCGGGATGTTCGATACGAAGGTGATGGTGGCGCCGAACTCGCCCAGGCCGCGCGCGAATCCCAGGAGCGCCCCGGTGGCGAGGCCCGGCCAGGCGAGCGGCAGCGTCACCGTGAAGAACACGCGCCACGGCCCCGCGCCCAGCGTGCGCCCCGCCGCCTCGAGACGCGGGTCGATCGACTCCATGGAAAGGCGGATCGCGCGCACCACCAGGGGAAATCCCATCACCGCGGACGCGAGTGCGGCGCCGGTCCAGCGAAACGCGAACGAGATGCCGAGCGGGGAGAGGAGCTGCCCGAGAGGCCCGTTGCGCCCGAAGGCGAGCAGCAGCACGTAGCCCACGACGACCGGCGGGACCACGAGCGGGAGGTGCACGAAGGCGTCGAACAGCGTCTTGCCGGGAAACGCGCGGCGCGCGAGGAGCCACGCCGTCGCGATCGCGAGCGGCAGGCTCGCCACCACGCTCGCCGCGCTTACGCGCAGGCTGAGCGCGATGACTTCCATTTCATCGGCGGAGAGCATGGGTCAGCGCGGAACGGCGAAGCCGTGACGTGCCCAGATCGCGCGCGCGCCTGGACCGGAGAGGAACGCCGCGAGGTCGTCCGCGGCCGGGGGCGCTCCGCGCAGCACCGCCATCGGGTAGACGATCGCCGGATGGCTCGTCGCCGGGAACGTGTCGACGATGGCGACGCGCGGCTCGGCGAGCGCATCGGTGCGGTAGACGATTCCGAGCGGCGCCTCGGCGCGCGCGACGAAGGCGAGGGCGGAGCGCACGTTCTCGGCGGGCGCGACCTTGTCCTGCACCTGGCGCCAGACGCCGAGCGACTCGAGCGCCGCGCGCGCGTACTTGCCCGCGGGCACCACGCGCGTGTCGGCGACCACGAGGCGGCCCTCGCCGAGGGCGGCGGCGAGCGCGAATCCCGAAGCGATGCGCAGCTGCGGCGCGCGTCCCACAGGGGCGATGAGGACCAGCGAGTTGGCGAGGAGCCTCACGCGCGGGCGCTTCAGGAGGCCGCGCGCCTCGACGTGATCCATCCATTCCTCGTCGGCGCAGATGAAGACCTGCGCGGGCGCGCCGGCTTCGACCTGCCGCGCGAGGGAAGAGGAGGCGGCGTAGACGATGAGCAGCTTGTGGCCGCTCGCCTTCTCGAACGCGCCCGCCGCCTCGTCGAGCGACTCCTTGAGGCTCGCGGCGGCGAACACGGTGAGGTCCTCGGCGTGCAGCGGCGCGCACGGCGCTGCTGCAAGCGCGAGGGCGGCGACGGCGCGGCGCACGGGTCCCATGGACCGTAATATACCGCCAGATACAGCGGGGGCTTACCGTGGCCGGTCGGCGAGGAGGCGCGCGAAGCGCTCGAGGTCGCGCGCGAGGGCGTGATCCACATGCGTTTCCATGGCGCGGAATTGCGCAAGCACTTGGGCGCCGAACGGCGTGAGGCTCGCGCCGCCGCCGCCGGTGCCGCCCGTGGAAGAGGTTATGACGGGCTCGCGGAAGCAGCGGTTCATCGTATCCACGAGGAGCCAGGCGCGGCGATAGGACATCGACATGCGGCGCGCGGACTGCGAGATCGAGCCGGTCGCCGCGATCGCCTCGAGGAGCTCGGCCTTGCCGGGCCCGATCGCGATCTCGGACCCGAACTGCAGCCGCAGCTTGGCCGGTCCACGCGCATGCCGGGCCGACACCGGGGTCAGCCCCGGCGCTACTTCTTCGCCGTGGCGATGAGCTTCTGCAGCTCTCCGCTCTGGTACATCTCGCGCATGATGTCGCTGCCTCCGATGAATTCGCCGTTCACGTAGAGCTGCGGGATCGTCGGCCAGTTGGCGAACTGCTTGATGCCCTCGCGTATGTCGGGGTTCTGCAGGACGTCGACGGTGTAGAGGCTGTCCGCGCCCGCCATCTTCAACAGCTGCGTGGCGGTGGCCGAGAAGCCGCACTGCGGGAACTGCGGCGAGCCCTTCATGTAGAGCACCACCGGGTTGGTCGTGACCTGCTCGCGGATCTTGTCTTCAACGCTCATGGGATTCTCCTGGGTACGGTCATATTTTACCCCCGGCGACCCGCGGGATTCCGGCGAGATCGGGGAGGGAGACGATTTCGTGGAAACCCGCGGCGCGCAACAGCGCCTCGACCGGCTGCGCCTGGTCGTAGCCGTGCTCGAGGAGGAGCCAGCCGCGCGCGTTCAGGTGGTCGGAAGCGCCGGCGACGATGGCGCGAATGGAGTCGAGCCCGTCGCGGCTGCCGTCGGTGAGCGCGCCGGCCGGCTCGAAGCGCAGGTCGCCCTGCGAGAGGTGTGCGTCCCCCGCGGACACGTAGGGCGGGTTGGCGACGATCAGGTCGAAGCGCCGCCCTTCGAGCGGCGCGTACCAGGAGCCGCACACGAGCTCCACGCGGCACGCGTTGGCGGCGGCGTTGCCGCGCGCCACCTCGAGGGCGGCCGCGCTGACGTCGGTGGCGGTCACCGCGGCATTGGGACGCTCGCCGGCGAGGGTGACGGCGAGCACGCCGCTGCCGGTGCCCAGGTCGACGCACGAGGGCCTGGGCATCGGCGAGGACACGTGCGTGGGCAGGCGCGCAAGCGCGGCCTCCACCAGGGTCTCGGTCTCGGGCCGCGGGATCAGCACGTCGGGCCCGACGGCGAAGTCGCGCCCGTAGAACTCGCGCTTCTCGACGAGATAGGCGACCGGCTGGCCGAGCGCGCGCCGCGCCACCAGCATGTCGACCTTCGCGTCTTCCGATTCGGTGAGCACGCGCATGGGGTTGGCCGCGAGATACGCGCGGTTCACGCCGAGCACGTGGGCCATCAGCACGTGCGCGTCGACGCGCTCGACGGTGGCCATCGCTTCCTCGAGCGCCGCTTTCACCGTGTGCATCGCGGCCTCATGAGGCTTGCGCCAGGCCGGCGAGGAGCTCCGCCTGGTGCTCGGCGGCGAGCGCGCCGGTCAGGTCTGACAGGTCGCCGA
>JBBRQA010000214.1:0-7000 GCA_038227085.1 Burkholderiales bacterium
CCGGAAGCGCCCACCGTGTCCACCTCCGGATTGCCCGGGTTCCAGTTCAACTCGTGGTTCACCATCATGGCGCCGGCGGGCACGCCGAAGGAGGTCATCGCGCGCCTGCATTCCGAGATCGTCAAGGCGCTCGCCGATCCCCAGGTTCGCGAGCAGCTGCGCGACCAGGGCCTTACCGTGCGCGGCACCTCGCCCGAGGAGCTCGCCGCGGCGACGCGCGCGCAGCTCGCGCGTTACGCGCGGCTTTTCCAGGAAGCCGGCATCAAGGGCGAGTAGCTCACTTCGGCATCTCGACGGTCACCTTCATCGCGGAATACCACTCGGACAGGTTCTCGATGTCGGCGTCGGTGAGCGTTTTCGCGATGATGCTCATCAGATCGTTCTGCCGGCTGCCCGAACGGTAGGCGCGCAGTTGCGAGCGGAGATATTCCTTCTGTTGACCGCTCAGGTTCGCCGCGCCCGGAAGGACCGCCACGCCATCCTCGCCGTGACAGTTCTGGCAGAGGGCCTGCACCTTGGCGCGCGCCGCCGCCGTGTCGGCGGCGAGCGCCGGCACGGCGAGCGAAACCAGCAGGGACAGCGCGAGCGGGACTCTCTTCAGGCGCACTACCTTCCCTGATAGGAGATGCGGTAGACCGCGCCGGCCTTGTCGTCCGAGACCAGGATCGAGCCGTCGACATACTGCTTCACGTCGACGGGGCGTCCGGAGTAGAAGCCCTCGTCGTTCATCCAGCCCTCGGCGAACGGCTCGGTCTTGACGGCGTTCCCCTTGTCATCCAGGTACGTCACCATGACCCTCGCGCCGCGCGGCTTCACGGCATTCCACGAGCCGTGCTGCGCGCTGAAGATCGCGTTCTGGTACTTGGCGGGAAACATCTTGCCCGTGTAGAACATCATGCCGAGGTCGGCGGCATGCGCGACCATCTCCACTTGCGGCTTCACGTAGCGGTCGGCGAGCTCCTTGGGAATCGGCTTGTCCTTGTACTCGTCGGTTCGTACCTCGCCGCCGCCGTAGTACGGGGCGCCGTACCATAAGCCCATGGTGAGCGCCCCATTCGTCGCCGGGATCTTGTTCAGCTCGCCCGGAGGCGTCTCATCGCCCATGCCGTCGACCTGGTTGTCGGTGAACCACAGGCTCTTGTCCTTCGGATTGAATGCGAGCCCGGATGAGTTGCGGATCCCGGTCGCGACGACTTTGCGATCCTTTCCGTCCCTGGTGAAGCTCACGATGCCGCCGATGCCTACCCTCCTGTACAGGTCGACCTTCTCCGGCGGCTGCACGTTGAAGGGCTGCCCGAGCGTGATGTAGATCCTGTTGTCGGGGCCGATGGCGCAGTAACGCGCGGTATGGTTGTACGACTCTTCATCGGGCGGAATCAGCTCGCCCTGCTTCACGATCGGGATCGCGACCGTGTCGGAGCCGTGCTGGAAGTATTCCGCCGCCGGGAACATCATCACGCGGTTGCGCTCGGCGATGAACAGGAAGCCGTCGGGCGAGTAGCAAGCGCCGGCGGGGAGGTCGAACTTGATGCTCGGGCTGAATTCCTCCACGGTGTCGGCCACGCCGTCCATGTCGCGGTCGTTCACCGAGTAGACGGTGCTCTTCAGGGTTCCGACCCACACCGTGGCCGTGTTGCGGCTCACCGCCATCCCGCGCGCGCTGGGCACGATGGCGAACAGGTCGATCTTGAAGCCTTCCGGCAGCCTGACCTGCTGCAGGTTCTTCTTCAGGTTCTCGGCATACCTGGCGTCCTGCGGTACGCTCTTCATCGGTGCGGCATCGGTGCGCTTGAAGGCGCCCAGCTTGTCCAGCGCGGCATCGTCATCCTTCGCCAGGCTGGTGCCCGCGGAGCATGACAATGCGAGGCAGACAGCCAGGAACAGCGCATTGCGCCCCGTGATCCTTGCGTTTTTCGATTTCATTTTTTCCCCTCTTCGATTAGGCCTCGGCAACTTCGATTGATTTTATCGTTGGCTGAAACGAATGCAAATCGGTGCCCGCGTGAATGGTACGCTTCGATTTCGTCCAAGCGAGAGACCTGCCCTGAAAGACGCCTGCGCCATCCTTGCCGCGGTCCTCTCCTGTTCGTCGTCGTACGCGCAGGAGGCGGCGCCGGTGCCGCTCGACACGGTGGTCGTGTCCGCCACGCGCGGCGAGACGCGCGCCTTCGACGCGCCCGCGGCGATCTCGGGAGTTGACGCCGACACCATCCGTTCGGCGGGCCCGCTGGTGAATCTTTCCGAGGCGCTGGTGCGCGTGCCGGGGCTCACTGTGCTCAACCGCCAGAACTACGCGCAGGATTTGCAGATCTCCATCCGCGGCTTCGGATCACGATCGACTTTCGGCATCCGCGGCGTGCGCGTCATCGTCGACGGCATCCCGGCAACCATGCCCGACGGCCAGGCGCAGGCTTCGAACGTGAGCCTCGCCTCCGCCGAGCGCATCGAGGTGTTGCGCGGCCCGCTCGCCCTCCTCTACGGCAATGCCGCGGGCGGAGTGGTGCAGGTCTTCACGCGGGCGGGCGCGCCGGAGCCCACGGTTGCGCTCTCCGGCTCCGCCGCCCCGTACGACGCGCATCGCGCCGGCGCGAGCTTCTCGGCCACCAGCGGCGCGCACCGGCTCACGATCGACGCCTCGCGCTTCGAGACCGACGGTTATCGCGACCACAGCTCGGCGCGCCGCGACCTGCTGAACGCGAAGTGGAGCTGGCAGCTCGCGCCGGCGACGCGGCTCGACACCGTGGTGAATATCCTCGACCAGCCCGGCGCGCTCGATCCGCTCGGCCTCACGCGGGCGCAGTGGGAGGCGAATCCGCGCCAGGCACCCGCCGTCGCGTTCACGCAGGACGCAAGCAAGACCGTGCGCCAGAAGCAGGCCGGCTGGGTGCTCGAGCACGCTCTCGCGGCGGATACCACGCTCATCGCGCGCGCCTATGTCGGCAATCGAGACCTCGACAACAAGCTCTCGACGCCGCTCGCCGCGCAGCTTCCGCCCAGCTCCAGCGGCGGCATCGTGGTGTTCGACCGCGAGTACGCGGGCGCGGCGCTGCAGCTCGCGCGCCGCTTCGTGCTCGGCGACACGGCGAGCGCGCGCGTGGTCGCGGGCATCGAGCACGATCGGATGCTCGATGACCGGCAGGGCTACCTCAACGATTCCGGCGTGCGTGGGGCGCGGCGCCGCGACGAGGACGACCGTGTTGCGAACATGGATGCGTTGCTGCAAGGCTCCGTCGATTTCGGCGAGCGTTGGAGCGCGGTCGCCGGCGTGCGCGCGAGCCGGGTGCGGTTCGAGACGCGCGACCGCTACATCGCGCCCGGCAATCCCGATGATAGCGGCACGCTCGAGTATCGCGGCACCAATCCCGTCGGCGGCGTCACCTGGCACGCCGCGCGCGACCTGAACGTCTATGCGAACGCGGGCCGCGGGTTCGAGACGCCGACCTTCACCGAGCTCGCGTATCGCAACAATGCCTCCGGGCTCAACACCGGCCTCAAGGCGTCGCGAAGCACCCATGGCGAGGTCGGCGCGAAGTGGCGCTCCGACGGCGGACACGGCATCGAGGCCGCGCTCTTCGATATCAAGACGCGCGACGAGATCGTGGTGGACACGAACGTGGGCGGGCGCTCGACGTTCCGCAACGCGGGGAACACTTCGCGGCACGGCGCCGAGATCGCGTACTCGGGGCAATGGACGCAGCGGCTTCACGCGACGCTCTCTCTCACGGCCCTCAGCGCGCGCTTCGACAGCGGCAACCGCTTGCCCGGCACACCCGAGCGCAGCGCCTTCGCGGAGGTCGTCTACACGCCCGTTGCCGGGATGCACGCCGCGGTGGAGTTGGTGCACATCGGTCGCCTCTTCGTGAACGACGCCAACGAAGACTCGGCGCCGGCCGCGACACTGGTCAACCTGCGCGCGGGGATGCGGCGGCGCTTCGGCGCGCTCGAGATCGAGCCCTTGCTGCGCCTGGAGAACGCCACCAACCGCAAGTACGCCGGGTCGGTGATCGTGAACGAGGCCAACCGGAGGTTCTTCGAGCCCGCGATGCCACGGACCTGGCTGGCTTCCCTGACCGCGCGCTATCGCTTCTAAGGCGGCAGGAAAAAAAACGGGGCGGGTTTTTGACCCGCCCCACAAGGCGCACTCTTGAATCCAGGAAGGTGACTATCGTCAGGTGGTGGGATGAATCCGCCTGGGACAGCGCTCGTACCGAGCAGTACCTCTCGCGAGGCACTCGTGGTACTACTGAGCAAAGACGATGCCAAGGTGTGCTTTTGCAATGAGTTCAAGTACTTAGTTTGATTTGCGCAGGAGCCACAGGGGGCGCAGTCCCCCGCGCCGTCGCAAGCAAGCGACAAAAAGTTGAGGTATCAGCCCCAACTCTATGTTTTAAAAACGATTTCGTATGTCGTTGTAGAACGACAGCTACAGCGCTTGAGGGCCCAGCTAAAACCCTATTTCACGTCGGATTTCATCTCCGCCTTGAAAATCGCTGCCTCGATGCCGTGGCGTTGCAGGAGCTTGTAGAACTCGGTGCGGTTGCGCCGCGCGAGCTTGGCCGCCTGCGTGACGCTGCCCTTCGTGAGCTTGAGGATGCGCGTGAGGTAGTCGCGCTCGAAGCGCTTGCGCGCATCTTCGAACGACGTCATCTCGTGCATCTCCACTTGTATGGCCTGCTCGACGAACGCCTGCGGGATGATCTCCGTCGGGCAGAGCGCGATCGACTGCTCGACCACGTTGTAGAGCTGGCGCACGTTTCCGGGCCACGTCGCCTTCACCAGCAGCTCGAGAGCTTCCGGCGCGAAGGCGGCCTTATCGCGCCCGTAGCGCGGCGAGAGCTTCGACAGGAAATACGCGGCGAGGAGCGGAATGTCCTCGGGGCGCTCGTCGAGCGACGGCAGCTTGAGCGTGACCACGTTCAGCCGGTAGTACAGATCCTCGCGGAACGTGCCGACTTCCTTTTCCTTGGCGAGGTCGCGGTGCGTGGCCGAGATGATGCGCACGTCGAACGGGATCGAGCGCGTGGCGCCGATCGGGCGCACCTCGCGCGTCTCGATCACGCGCAGGAGCTTCACCTGCAGCGGCAACGGCATGTCGCCGATCTCGTCGAGGAAGAGCGTGCCCTTGTCGGCAGCCACGAACAGGCCGCGCTGGTCGGCGATGGCGCCGGTGAAGGAGCCCTTCATGTGGCCGAAAAGCTCGCTCTCGAGAAGCGTCTCGGGAATCGCGCCGCAGTTGATCGCGACGAACGGCTGGTTGGCGCGCGGACTCGCACGGTGGATGGCGCGCGCGAGGAGTTCCTTGCCGCTGCCGCTCTCACCCTGGATCAGGATGCTCGCGTCGCCCGCGGCGACTCGCTGCGACTTGGCGAGCAGGTCTTCCATCAGCGACGAGCGCGTGACGATGTCCTCGCGCCACAGCATCCCGATGCCCGCTTGCTGCGAGGCGCTGCCGCCGTGCAGAGTGAGCGCGCGTTGCACGTGATACAGCAGCTCCTCGGCATCGTACGGCTTGGTGAGATAGCCGAAGACGCCGCGCTTGGTCGCAGCGACCGCGTCGGGAATCGTTCCATGCGCGGTGAGGATGATCACCGGCAAGCCGGGATACGACGCCTGGATCTCCTGGAACAGCGCCATGCCGTCCATGCCATCCATGCGCAGGTCGGTGAGCACGAGGTCGGGACGCGACGCCGAGATCGACGCCAGCGCGCGCTGGCCGCTCTCCACCGCGGTCACGTCATAGCCGTTTGCCTTGAGACGAATGGTGAGGAGCCGGAGAAGATCCGGATCGTCGTCAACCAGCAACAGCGAGGCTTTTCCTTGTTTTGGCATCAGCGATTGGTACTCGGTCGGTGGGAAGGTTTTTCTCGGGGTCGGTGAGGCATCCAGCTTCATTTGCAAGAAGCTTGCCACTGCCGCAGTTCGCGAGCCCCATTGTCCTTCTTCGCGAGCGGATCCACCAGCGAAAGGAGTTCGCCTTCCTCCCCGGACGCGAGGGCAATCGAGAGGCTCGGTGCGGTTTTTTTCACGCGGCCTCCTCGGCGCCGTCGGTCTTCTTGCGCGGGAAGCGGATGCGGAAGTGCGCCCCGGGGCCGTCGAGCACCTCGATCGCGCCCCTGTGGAGCTGCACATACTCCTTGACGATCGAAAGCCCGAGCCCGCTGCCCTTGATCGCGGCCACCGGCATGTCGGTGCCGCGATAGAACGCCTCGAAGATCTTGTCGCGGTCCGTGGGCGAGATCCCGGGGCCCTCGTCGAGCACCTCGAACACGGCGTCGCCGCTTTCCTTGTAGAGCTTGATCGAGATGAGGCCGCGCTCCGGCGAGTACTTCACCGCGTTGGACAGCAGGTTGTCGAGGACCACGCGGATCTTCTCCTCGTCGCAATAGGCGGTGACGTGCTCGCAGTTCAGCTCGATGCGGATCTCCTTGGTGACGATGGCGAGCTTGCGGTCGTTCACCACGCGGCGCACCACGTCGCGCAGCTGCACGATCTTCGCGTCCAGATAGCTGGCCTGCGCGTGGACCGCGCTGTAGTTGAGCAGCCCCTCGATCAGCTTCCTCAGCTCGATGGAATTCTCCTGGAGGATGCGCGTGATTTCGCGCTGCTCGGCGTTGAGGTTGCCCACCACCCCGGAGTAGAGCAGGTCGGAGCCTTCGCGCAGCGCCGTGAGCGGGGTCTTCAGCTCGTGGGAGATGTGCTGCAGGAAGCGCGTCTTCTGCGCCTCGAGCGTCACCAGCCGCTCGCGTAGCCAGTCGAGCTGCGCGCCGAGGCGCACCATGTCGCCCGGGCCCTCGATGCGGATCGGCCGTGCGAACTGCCCCTCGCCCAGCCCGCGGATGCTCTCGGTCACGTGGGTGATCGGGCGCGAGATGAGGAAGGTGAAGGACGCGATCAGGATCACCGCCGTCGGGATCAGCGCGATCATCAGCCAGAAGACGTTGTTGCGCGATTTCTCGGCCTCGGCGCGCAGCTGCTCGATGCCCTCGTCGATCACCTGGTC
>JBBRQA010000215.1:0-6892 GCA_038227085.1 Burkholderiales bacterium
CCAAGATCAAGGTGCCGCCAGAAACCCAGACGGGGCAGGTGTTCCGCTTGCGCGGCAAGGGCATCAAGGGCGTGCGCTCGAGCTACGCGGGCGACCTCATGTGCGAGGTGGTGGTGGAGACGCCGGTGCGCCTCACCGACCGCCAGAAGGAGCTCCTGCGCGAGCTGGAAGAGATCAACCGCAAGGACGCCACCCGCCACAACCCGCGCGCCAAGGGCTTCATGGACAAGGTACGGGAATTCTTCGCCGGCTAGGCCCGGTAACAGTCACGGCTCGGCAATATTCCTCCCGGCGGCGGTATGATGGCCGGACATACCCGCCGTGAAACGGGAGGAGAAAACATGTCTCGCGCACTCTTGGCGGCGGTCGCGCTGGCGGCCGCCAACCTCGCCGCCGCCCAAGGCGTCAGCGATTCCCAGGTGGTCCTCGGCCAGTCAGTCGCGCTCACCGGCCCGGCGGCGCAGCTCGGGCTCGACATGCAGCTCGGGGCCAATCTCTACTTCAACCAGATCAACGCCCGCGGCGGCGTGAACGGCCGCAGGATCGTTCTGAAGACGCTCGACGACGGCTACGAGGGGACACGCGCCGCCGACAACACCAGGAAGCTCATCAACGACGAGAGGGTGTTCGCGTTGTTCGGCTACGTGGGAACGCCGACCTCGCAGGCCTCCCTGCCGATCTTCACCGAGGCCCGCGTGCCTTTCGTGGGCCCGTTCACCGGCGCGGAGCTGCTCAGGAACCCCATCAATCCGTACATCTTCAATGTCCGCGCGAGCTACTTCGACGAGACCGAGGCGATCGTGCAGCACCTCACCGCGATGAGCGTGAACAAGATCGCGGTTTTCTACCAGAACGACGCGTACGGGCTGGCCGGGCTCGCAGGCGTCGAACGCGCCCTGAAGAAGCGCAACCTGGAGGTGATGGCCAAGGGTACGGTCGAACGCAACACGGTCGAGGTGAAGAAGGCGATCGACGACATCAAGAAGGCGAATCCCCAGGCGGTCATAATGATCGGCGCCTACAAGGGATGCGCCGCGTTCATCCGCGACATGAAGCGTGCCGGCGCGAACCCGACTTTCTGGAACGTCTCCTTCGTGGGCAGCAAGGCGCTCGCCAAGGAGCTCGGCAAGGACGGCCGCGGCGTGCAGATCTCGCAGGTGGTGCCGTTCCCCTGGGACGCCTCGGTGCCCGTGGTGAAGGAGTACCAGAGGCTCCTCGCCGAGGCCAAGGGCGAGCCCGGCTTCGGCACGCTCGAAGGCTTCATTGCCGCCAAGGTGATGGTGGAGGGCCTGCGCCGCGCGGGGAAAAACCTCACGCGCGAGGGCTTCGTGAAGGCGATGGAGTCGATCCAGGAGTACGACGTGGGCGGCTTCAAGGTGAGCTTCGGCCCCAGCAAGCGCAGTGGCTCGCAGTTCGTCGATCTCACGATCATCTCGAAGGACCAGAAGTTCGTGCGGTGATCGTCACCCCGGCGTAGGCGCGCGTGATTTCTTCCGCCACTCGGTGATGCCGCCTGGCTTGTCCTCGAGGACGATGCCCTTCGCATCGAGGTCCTTGCGAATCGCGTCCGCGCGCGCGAAATCCTTCGCCGCCTTCGCGGCGTTGCGCTCGTCGATGAGGTCCTGCACGTCGAGGTGCATGCCGCCCTGGAAGAACGCCTCCGCGTCCTGCTGCAGGAGGCCGATGGTGCCGCCCAGAGCTTTCAGCAATCCGGCGAGCCAGGGCGAGCGCGAGCGGTTCACCTCGCCGCGCAGCTCGTGCAGCACGGCGAGCGCGTTGGGCGCGTCGAAGTCGTCGTTCATCGCGTCGCGAAAACGCGCCGCGTAGGGATTGTCCCAGTCGATCGCAGCCTCGGCCGGCGCCACCTCCCGCAGCGTGGTGTAGAAGCCGCCCAGGGTGTTGCCCGCGTCCTGCAGCGACTCCGCCGTGTAGTTCACGCTGCTGCGGTAGTGCGCGCGGATGAGGAAGAAGCGCAGCTGCTCGCCGCCCTGCACCGGGTCGAGCTGGTCGAGCACGTCGCGCGTGGTGAAGAAGTTGCCCAGCGACTTCGACATCTTCTCCGAGTCGAAGTTGAGGAACGCCGAGTGCATCCAGTAGTTCACGAAGCGCTTGCCGGTCGCGCCCTCGCTTTGCGCGATCTCGTTCTCATGGTGCGGGAATTGCAGGTCCCAGCCGCCGCCGTGGATATCGAACGGAAAGCCGAGCTCGCGGCACGACATCGCCGAGCACTCGATGTGCCATCCGGGACGCCCGTCGCCGAAGACCGACGGCCATTTAGGCTCCCCCGGCTTGGCCGCCTTCCACAGGACGAAGTCGAGCGGATCGCGCTTGGCCGCTTCCACGGCGACGCGCTCGCCCGCGCGCAAATCGTCGAGGTTGCGGCGCGAGAGCTTGCCGTACTCGGGGAAGCTGCGCACCGAGTAGAAAACGTCGCCATTCGCGCCGCGATATGCGAGTCCCTTCTCCTCGAGCGCTTCGATCATCTCGAGCATCGGGGCGACATAGCGGGTGGCGCGCGGCTCGACGTTGGGCTCGAGGAGATTCAGCCGCGCGCAATCGATCGCGAACGCCTCGACCATGCGCTCGGTGAGCGCCTCGATCGGCTCGCCGTTCTCGCGCGCGCGATCCATGATCTTGTCGTCGATGTCGGTGATGTTGCGCACGTACGTGACCTCGTATGCGCTCGCGCGGAGCCAGCGCACGACGAGATCGAACGCCGTGAACGTGCGGGCGTTTCCAATGTGAAAATAGTCGTATACGGTGGGACCGCACACGTACACCCCGGCCCTGCCCGGCGTGCGCGGGACGAAGAGCTCCTTGGTGCGGCTGAGGGTGTTATGGATGTGAAGCGCGGACATGTCGGTCGCGGGCGCGAAAAGACCCGATGCGCGGGCGGCGGAAGATTGTTATGGCTCGCGAAGGCGGGTAGAATATTGTTTCTTATTAAATTCAACAAATTATAACACGATGCTGCACCACATTCCGATCAAGTCCCGGCTCGCCGCGGCACTCTTCGTAGCCACCCTCGGCGTGGCCGGCGGTGCGTGGGCGGCGCCGGCGGATGACTTGCGCGACGCGCAGAAGCTCTACGGCCAGCAGAAGCTGCAGCCGGCCCTCGACAAGGTCGAGAGCTTCCTCAAGGCCAACCCGCGCGATCCCCAGGGACGCTTCCTCAAGGGCCTCCTGCTCACCGAGCAGAAGCGAATCCCCGAAGCGATCCAGGTATTCACCGGCCTCACCGAGGATTTCCCCGAGCTTCCCGAGCCGTACAACAACCTCGCGGTGCTCTACGCGTCGCAGGGCAACTACGACAAGGCGAAGTCCGCGCTCGAACTCGCCATCCACACGCACCCCAGCTATGCCACCGCCCACGAGAACCTTGGCGACATCTACGCGCAGCTCGCGAGCCGTGCCTACGACCGCGCGCTCCAGCTGGACAAGAGCAACACCACCGCGCAGCTGAAGCTCGCGATGGTGAAAGAACTGTTCGGCCCGAAGGCGACCGGGGCCGCGCCACGCCCCGCCACCGAAGTGCCCAAGATCGTCGCGCCGTCGGCGAAGGCCGAGATGCCCAAGGCCGAAGCGCCGAAGACCGCCCCCGCGCCCGCGCCCGAGGTGAAACCGGTTCCCGCTCCGCCCGCGGCGCCCACGCCCGCCGCAGCGTCGCCCGCGAGTGCGGCCAAGGCGCAGGCGATCGCGGCCGTGGAGGGCTGGGCCAAGGCGTGGAGCGCCAAGGACGTGAAGGGCTACCTCGCGCACTACGCCTCTGATTTCGAAGTGCCGGGCGGCGGCGGGCGTTCGGCGTGGGAGAAGGAGCGCGCCGAGCGCATCCAACGGCCCAGGAGCATCGACGTGTCGGTGAAGGTCCTGAACGTGCAGGCGAGCGACAATGAAGCCACCGTCACCTTCCGCCAGTCGTACAAGTCCGACACGCTGAAGAGCAGCAACACCAAGACCCTGAAGCTCGTGCGATCCGGCGACCGCTGGCTCATCAAGCAGGAGCATGCGGGCGGGTGATCGCCAGACCTTCCTTCCGCAACGGCGTTCGCCTGACGCAACGCGTCGCAGTCCTGTCCTTCGCCCTGGCGGCGTCGGCGCTCGCCGACGGCAGCGGCGGCGGGGCCATCGCGGTGCCCGCCGCGGGGTTCAGCAACGAGGCTGAAGGCGCCCTGGTGCGCGCCCTCACGGGTCTGCGCGAGCATGGCCTGAAGACCGCCATGCTCGAGGTCGACAAGCTCCTTGCGCGCAACCCCAACTACAGGCTCGGGCACCTGATCAAGGGCGACCTGCTGATGGCGAGCGCCGGGCAGCCGATCGCCTTCGCCTCGACGTCGGCATCGGCGGCGAGCGTGACGCCCCTGCAGGACGAGGCGCGCGTGCGCATGAAGCGCTACACCGACGCGCCGCCGATGGACTACCTCCCCGCGCCGCTCCTGCAGCTTGCGCCGAAGCAATCCCACGCGCTCCTGATCGACACCTCGCGCTCGCGCCTCTTCGTGTACGCGAACGACTTCGGGCGCCCTCGCTACGTCACCGATTTCTACATCAGCCTCGGCAGGAACGGCGTGGACAAGTCGCGCGAGGGCGACCAGAAGACGCCCATCGGCGTCTACAACATCCTCGCGCTGAAGGACAAGCTCCCCGACTTCTACGGCCCGGGCGCCTATCCGTTGAGCTACCCCAACGACTGGGACCGCATGAACGGGCGCAACGGCCACGGCATCTGGCTGCATGGCACTCCCTCCGAAACCTACGCGCGCGCGCCGTGGGCCACCGACGGCTGCATCGTGCTCACCAACGAGGACCTGGCGCGCCTGGCGCGCTACGTGGACATCGCCCGCACGCCGGTGGTGATCGGCCAGGCGGTCGAATGGCGCGAGCCGGGCCAGTGGGAGGCCGATCGCGACGGCTTCCTCGCGGCATTCCGCACGTGGAAGAGCGATTGGGAAAGCCTCGACACCGGCCGCTACCTCTCGCACTACTCGCGCGACTTCCACTCCGAGAACCGCGACTTCGCCTCGTGGAGCGCGCGCAAGCGTGCGCTGGCGGGCGCCAAGACCTGGGTCAAGGTGGGCGTGTCGGAAGTGAGCCTGTTCGAGTATCCGGGTTCGCACGACCTCATGATGATCAACTTCGAGCAGGACTACCGCTCGAACAACCTCTCCAACCGCACCTCGAAGCGCCAGTTCTGGAGCCGCGAGGGCGGCCAATGGCGCATCGTCCACGAGGCGGTCGTCACCTCCTGATTTCTTCACTCGTGCCAACGGAAAATCCATGCACCCGATTCGCCGCAGTCTCGTCGCATCCCTCGTCCTCGCCTCGGCCCTGCCTCTCGCGGCGCTTGCCCAGGCTCCCGTCGCCAGCAGCTGCACCCCGAAAGGAACCGCACCGATGAAAGTGAAACTCACGACCTCCATGGGCCCGATCGTCATCCAGCTGGACAAGGAAAAGGCGCCCATCTCGACGGAGAACTTCGTGAAGTACGTCGAGGCGGGGCACTACAACGGCACCATCTTCCATCGCGTGATCGACGGCTTCATGGTGCAGGGCGGCGGCTTCACCAAGGACATGCGCCAGAAGCCCACGCAGCCGCCGATCAAGAACGAGTCGACCAACGGCTTGAAGAACAACAACTACACCGTGGCCATGGCACGCACCAACGTGCGCGACTCCGCGACCAGCCAGTTCTTCATCAACGTGAAGGACAACGACTTCCTCAACTTCAGCGGTGACTCGAATCCGGGATACGCCGTGATCGGCACGGTCGTGGAGGGCAAGGAGACGGTCGACAAGATCAAGAAGGTCGTCACCGGCGTCTCCAACGGGATGGAGAACGTGCCCAAGGAAGCGGTGCTCATAGAGAAAGCGGAGTGCGTCTGACGCAGACGCTTTTCATCTCCGACCTGCATCTGGACGCCGCGCGGGCGTCGATCGCCGCGCAGTTCGAACGGTTCCTCGAGGAGATCGCGCCGCGGTCGGAGGCGCTCTACATCCTCGGGGACCTCTTCGAATTCTGGGTGGGCGACGACGGGTTGTCGCTGCCCTTCCCCCATCGCATCGCCGCCGCGCTGCGCCCCCTCGCCGAGCGAATCCCGGTGCGCTTCATGCACGGCAACCGCGACTTCCTCGTGGCGCAAGGCTTCGCCGCGGCGACCAGCGCCGGCATCATCGCCGATCCCACGGTGATCGACCTCTATGGGCAGCGCACGCTGCTCATGCACGGCGATACGCTTTGCACCGACGACCAGCCCTACCAGGCGTTCCGCGCGCAAGTACGCGATCCCGCATGGCAACGTGCCGCGCTCGCGCGCCCGCTCGCGGAGCGCCTCGCCATCGCGCAGGGCATGAGGAGCGACAGCGAGGACGCCAAGCAGGCCAAGGCGACGAACATCATGGACGTCTCGCGCGACGCGGTGGAGCACGCCTTCGCGCACTCCGGGTGCGACGTGATGATCCACGGCCACACACACCGGCCGGGACGCCACGAGTACCGCGTCGCGGGGCGCGATCGCGTGCGCTGGGTGCTGCCCGACTGGTACGAGCGCGGCGGCTACCTCGAGGCTTCGCCCGCGGGGATCCGCGCCATCGACGCGTTCTGACCCGCGGGCGCGCCTTGCGCGCGTTGGACGGGCGACACCCCGGCGCGCGCGAGCGCCGCCAGGATCGCGGGCAGCTTCTCGCGCGTGGCGCGCTCGGCGATCGCGATCACCTGGCGCCGGTAAGGCTCGGCGTGGCCCGCGTAGTAACCGATGTTGGGATGCACGAGGATGTCGGCCTCGGCCGCCTCCGCGGCGACCTGCCGCGCGCGCCGCTCGTCCTTCTCGATCCATTCGCGCGGCGCGGTATTCGGCGTGTCCTCGGCGAACGCGGACACGTCCACCGCGATCACGAA
>JBBRQA010000216.1:0-6850 GCA_038227085.1 Burkholderiales bacterium
CCCTTCCACATCGCCTCCTACGCCCTCCTCACGCTCATGGTCGCGCAGGTGACGGGGTTGAAGCCGGGCGAATTCATCCACACGCTGGGCGATGCGCACCTTTACCTGAACCATCTCGAGCAGGCCGACGAGCAGCTCACGCGTACGCCGCGTGCATTGCCGGTAATGAAGCTCAACAGGGAAGTGAAGGACCTCTACGGATTCCGCTACGAGGACTTCACCCTGGCGGGCTACGACCCCTATCCGGCGATCCGCGCGCCGATCGCGGTCTAGGATGCGCCGCTCCCTGGTCGTGGCGATGGCGGCGAATCGCGTGATCGGCCGCGACAACGCCCTGCCGTGGCGGCTGCCCGCCGACCTCGCCCATTTCAAGCGGGTGACCATGGGCCATCCCATCGTCATGGGCCGGCGCACCTACCAGTCGATCGGCAAGGCCCTTCCGGGGCGCAAGAACATCGTGGTGACGCGCGACCGGACCTTCCAGGCGCCGGGCTGCACGGTGGTGTCTTCGCTGGAAGCGGCGTGGGAAGCGGCGGGCGATGCGCACGAGGTGTGCGTGATCGGCGGCACCTCGCTATTCGAGGAAACGCTGCCGATCGCCGACCTGATCCACCTCACCGAGGTCGAGGCCGACGTGGCGGGGGACACGTACTTTCCCGAGTTCGATCGCAGCCAATGGAGCGAGAAGGAGATCGCGCGCCAGCCTGCCGACGCACGCCACGCCTACCCGATCAGGATCCTCAAGCTCGAGAGAAAGCGCTAGAAGCGCGAGTTGCGCTCGACGCGCCGGGTGATCTTGCTCACAACGATGCCCTTGTTGTCGAAGGTCACCGAAAAGACCGCGGAGTAACCCCACGTGTCCACATAGCGGTAGTCCCACGCGGTGGTATCGGAGCGCGCGAAGTGCATGGTCTCGCCGGGCGGCCCGATCATCCGCAGGATCTCCTGCTCGGTGAGCCCCGGGCGGATGCGGTTGAAGGTGTCGTCGTTCAAGACCGCCTTCATTTCCTGCAGCACGCCGTCCTGCCCGAGCCTCGCCACGAAGGTCTGCGTGCCGAGCGGCCCGCGCGGATACACCAGGCGACGCGCGCCGTCCTCGCCCGTGTATTCGAGCGCCGGGGCGCCCATCACCCCGCGCACCTCGCCTTCGGTGGACGCCCCCGCGTGGAGCGAGTAGCCGTCGTAGGAGGCGCAACCCGAAAGGGCGATCGCGAAGCCGGCGGTGAAGAGCGAGATGGATTTCATGGCCCTGGATAGACAGAACATGCCGCCGGCCGTTCCCATTCCACCGCCGCGCGGCTGCCCGGCCGAAACACGAAAAAAAAGAGCCGGTCGACAAGACCGGCTCCCACGATTTCCTGGTAGGGCGTACTGGATTCGAACCAGTGACCAACGGATTAAAAGTCCGCTGCTCTACCAGCTGAGCTAACGCCCCGGAAAAACCGAAATTATATCGTCCCGCGCAATGCAGGGTCAAAAATAGTTCACGACTCGCGTGTCATGCGCCAGTACTGCACCTTCATGGTGAGCGCGGAACCCGCGACGATCGCCCCGAACGCGAGGAACGAGCCAAGCGCCAGGGTCGAAACCCCGCTCAAACCCTGCCCGATGGTGCACCCGAGCGCCAAAACGCCTCCAAACCCCATCAGGAGGCCGCCAATCACGTGATTCGCGGTGTCCTCGGCTCCGGCGAATCCCTCCCAGCGGAAGGTCCGGGAAACGAGCGCATAGGCGAGCGAGCCCAGGACGATGCCGACGGTCACCGCGACCCCGAAGGTCACGCCGAGCGACCGGTCGCTCCACAGCATCACGAGCTCCAGGCTATAGGCGAGCGGGGACACGAAGGAGAGCGACTCGATGGTGTGGCTGTTGGTGCCGAAAAAAGTGTCCTCGAGCGTCTCGGGATTCTCGCCGAAGCCGAGATGGCCGGTGACATACCACCCGCCCACGATCACCAGTCCCACCACGACGCCGCCGAGGACATGGTCGAAGCTGCCGCGGAAATCGCGATCCCGGAACACGAAGGCGAGGAGCGCCGCCGCGATCGCCAGCGCCACCAGCATCTCCACGGAGGCGAGGCCCGCGCCGGTCCACGCCGAGATGAGGGTCGGCAGGTCCTGGCGGGCGACGTTGTGCGCGGCGAAGTCCGCGGCGACCGGATCGATCCAGCGCGTGCGCCAGATGGCGAAGAGTCCCTTGAGCGTCATGTAAGCCGCGATGCCCAGGAAGATGGAGACCACCAGCGATTTCAGGCTGCCGCCGCCCAGGCGCACCAGCGTCTTGCTGCCGCAACCCGAACCCAGCGTCATTCCGACGCCGAACAGGAATCCGCCCAGGAGGTAGGACAGCCAGGTGAAATTCGGACGCACGTAGATCGACCGCGTGATGTCGATCAGGCCCGCCAGCTGCAGCGCGTGCGTGCCGAGGATCGCCACCGCGATGGCGAGCAGCCACATGCGCATGCGTCCCCAGCTGCCCATGTTCACGACGTCGGAGACCGCGCCCATGGTGCAGAAATTGGTGCGGTTGGCGACGGCGCCGAAGATGAAGGCGAGGATGAAGCCGCCGACGACGACGGCGAGCGCGGGATTCGAGGGACTGCCGAGCAAAAGGAGGGCCTCCGGAAGCGAGGCGCCATCTTACCTTCGATAGCGTGTCGGATCGGGAAGGCCCGCCGCCGCGAAGCCCTCCCTGCGGAAACGGCAGGAGTCGCACCGCCCGCACGCGCGCCCTTCCGCATCGGCGTTGTAGCACGACACGGTGAGCGAATAATCGACGCCGAGCTCGTGCCCGCGTCGCACGATCTCGCCCTTGGTCATGCTCACGATGGGCGCCTCGATCCTGAGCGGCTCGCCCTCCACCGCGCGCTTGGTGGCGAGATTCGCGAGCCGCTCGAACGCGGCGAGGAACTCGGGGCGGCAATCCGGATAGCCCGAGTAGTCGACCGCGTTCATGCCCGCGAAGATCGCATCGGCGCGCGTCACCTCGGCATGGGCGAGCGCCAACGCGAGAAAGATCGTGTTGCGTGCCGGGACATACGTCACCGGGATGCCCGGCGCGGGCGTGGTGGGCACCGCGATTGCCGGGTCGGTGAGCGCGGAGCCGCCGAAGACGGTGAGGTCGATGGGCACCACGAGATGCCGCGCGGCGCCCAAGGCGCGAGCCACATTCGCCGCGGCCACGAGCTCGGCTCTGTGGCGCTGCCCGTAGTCGACGGAGAGCGCATGGCATTCCCAACCGTCGGCGATCGCCATGGCGAGGACGGTGGCCGAATCGAGGCCGCCCGAAAGCAGAACGACCGCGCGCTTCACTGCCGATCTAGCGGCGCTGTGCCGAGAGGCGCGTGCGCGCCTTGCCCGCGGCCTCCGTGCCAGGGAAGCGCGCGATGATGTCCTCGAGCGTGTTGCGCGCGCTGCCGGTGTCGCCCTGCTCGGCCTGGACGGCCGCGATCGCGAGCAGCGCATCGGGCGCCTTGGGCGATTGCGGGTACTTGGTGATCAGCTCTTCCTGCGCCGCGAGCGCGCTGCGGTAGTCGCGCATGTTCGCGTAGCTGATGCCGATCCAATATCCCGCGTTGGCCGCGAGAGGGCTCGACGGATAGTCCTTCACGAACGCGCGGAAGGCGTCGATCGCGGCAGCGAAGTCGTTGCGCCGGAAGAGGTTGGAGGCCGCGTCGTACGCTTTCACCTCGCGGGCCTGGTCGTCCTTGGTGGGAGCGCGCGCGGGAGTCGCCGAGGCGCTAGAGATGCCCGCACCCGGCGCGTTGGCATCGGGCGGGGGCGGCGCGCTGGAGACACCCGCCGCGGGACCGCCCTCAAGGCGCTTCAGGCGCGAATCGAGGTCGAGGTAGAAATCACGCTGGCGCTTCTGGATCTGCTGGTTCTCGTTGCCCAGCACCTCGAGCTGCCCGCGCAGGCGCGCGATCTCGGCGTTCACGCCCTCCAGCTGGCGCACCAGCTCGACCACGCCGATGCCGCGGATCGCCTCCTCGAGCCGCTGGATGCGCGCCTCGTTGTCCTTGCCTTGCTGCGACAACTCCTGGCGCAGCATCTCGATGCGCCGCCGCGCCTCCTCGTCGTCGAAGAGCCCGGCACGAGCGGGAAGTGCCGCGGCGAACAGCAGCGCCGCCGCGAGTGCCTTGTTATTCACCCGCGTACTTGATGTCCGCACGGCGGTTCTGCGCCCAAGCCGCCTCGTCGTGCCCCGGCGCCATCGGCTTTTCCTCTCCGTAGCTGGTGGTCTCGATGCGGCCGTCACCGACGCCCAGGACGGTCATCACCTTCTTCACCGATTCCGCGCGGCGCTGGCCGAGCGCGAGGTTGTACTCGCGGCTGCCACGCTCGTCGCAATTGCCCTCGATGCGGATGCGCGAGTCGCGCTTGTCGGCGAGATAGCGCGAATGCGCCGTCACCAGGCCGCGATACTCGTCCTTCACCGCGTTGGAGTCGAAATCGAAGTAGACGCTGCGTTTGGACAGGGGGCTGTTGGGGTCGGTGAGCTCGTTGCGCACCATGCCCTGGTTCGGATTGTTCTGGCGCGTGG
The DNA here is from genome assembly GCA_038227085.1 of Burkholderiales bacterium. Classification (GTDB taxonomy): domain Bacteria; phylum Pseudomonadota; class Gammaproteobacteria; order Burkholderiales; family Usitatibacteraceae; genus Usitatibacter. The sequence goes on from JBBRQA010000216.1 coordinate 4,543, forward strand.
TACTGCTGCTGGTGCCGGCGGTGGTGGGCGGCACCGCGGTCGAGCGGTCGCTGACGGAGGGCTCGGTCTGCGTTTCCTTGCTGGCACAAGCGGCTGCCGCTACGGCGATGACGAGGTAAAGGGCGAGGTTTTTCATGTAAATCTCCTTCTTGCGGATGAACACAGGTTCGTTGCGGGTTTGTCGACCCGTTAGTTGGTCGGCATCGGGCCCCACGCCGGGTCTTGGACATCGCCCGCCGCGGAAGTAAGCCTCTGGCGCACGCGCCCATCGCCGGAGACCGCGGCGAGTTGCCCGCGCCCCCCGACCTGCGCCTCGTAGAGCACCATTTTACCGTTGGGAGCGAAGGTGGGTGAGTCGTCGAGGTTGCCATCGGTAAGCACCTGCACCTGGCCGGTGGCAATCTCGAGCGATGCGATGCGATAGCGCTGGGCGTCGCGCTGCACGAAAGCGACCGACTTGCCGTCGGGGCTGAAGCGTGGGCCCACGTTGTAGGAACCGTCGAAGGTCACGCGCTGCGCGGGGCCGCCGGCCGCCGGCATGCGATAGATCTGCGGGGAGCCGCCGCGGTCGGAGGTGAACATGATGGTCCGCCCGTCGGGCGAATAGGCGGGCTGGGTGTCGATGCCGCTCGATTCGGTGAGGCGCTCGGCATCGCCGCCGTTGGCGGGAATGCGATAGATCTGGGTGAGGCCGTCCTTGGAAAGCGCCACCGCGAGAAAGCGCCCGTCCGGCGACCATGCGGGAGCGCTGTTGTTGCCCCTGAAATTGGCTACGACGCGCGTCGTGCCCTGCGCGAGGTTTTGCACCACCACCACCGGCTTCTTCTGGTCGAAAGACACGTACGCCAGGCGGCTGCCATCCGGAGACCAGGCGGGCGACATGATCGGCTCCTGGGAGGCAAGCACGGATTGCGCGTTGAACCCGTCCGCATCGGCTACCTGCAGCTCGTAGCGGCGCCCGCGCTTCACGACGTAGGTGATCTTCGTGGAGAAAACGCCCTTGTCCCCCGTGAGGCGCTCATAGATCACGTCGGCGATTCGATGGGCGGTGGCGCGCAGCTGGGCGGGCGCCACCACGTACGAATAGCTCGCAAGCTGGGCGGCCTTCTGCACGTCGAAGAGACGGAAGCGAACCTCGAGGCGGCCTTCCGACACGGGCTCGATCTTGCCGATCACGAGGGCCTCCGCGCTGCGCGCCCCCCAGTCGCCGAAGTTGACCTGCGACGGCTCGGTGGGTGGCGGGCTCACGCCTGCGGTATTGACCAGGCGGAAGAGCCCGGTACGCGCGAGGTCGGCGCCGATCACGTCGCTCACCGACTGCGGCTGCGAGGAGTCGCCCGCCATCGACGTGATGGCGATCGGCACCTGGCGCCCGCCGCTGGTGGTGATGTCGATGGTGAGCTGGGCGCGCGCGGCGAGGGAAAACGCCAGCGCCCCCAGCAAAAGGAGGTATCGCGTCATGGGTGTGGAGGGGGAGGCGAAGCTAGCGTTCATGCCGGAAGTTCAGGGTAAGGTCCCGAAATTGGGGGAAAAGTTCCGAATTCGGCGCCGGAACTGGCAGCGGCGAGGCGCTCCGGATCCCCCTTTCGATGGCGGCATCATACGTGGGATTGCCGCTCGCCTTGGTGACAGTGATGTCGAGGACCTCGCCGCCGGGGAGCACCCGGATGCGCACGCGGACCTCGGGATTGCCGGTGACCGTATCTGGCACGTTGGCCTTGCTGCGGATCTTGTTCTTGATCGCATCGGTGAACTTGCCGATCTCCGACTTCTGCGCCGCCGCGGCCTGCTCGAGCGCCTTCTGCGCGTCGGCCCTGGCGCGATCTTCCTCCTTGCGGCGCACCTCCTCCTCGCGCTTCTTCTTTTCCATCTCTTCCTTCTCGCGCTTCTTCTTCGCGTCTTCGTCCTTCTGCTTCTGCGCCTTTTCGCGCTCGGCCAGTTCCTTCTTCTCCTTCTCCTTTTCCTTCTCGCGCTTCTCCCGCTCGAGCTTTTTCGCGATCGCGGGATCGGGCTTCGGCGGCTCGGGCTTCTCCTCGGGAGGCTTGGGTGGAGGCTTCACCGGCTCGGGCTTCACCGGCTCGGGCTTCGGCTCCTCCTTCGCCGGCTCGGGCTCCCTGGGCTTGGGCTCCGCCTTGGCGTGGGACTTGGGCGGCGCCGGCGGGAGCTTGTCCCAGATTTCGGCCTGCACCGGCGTGTCGGGGCGGCTCTGCCAGGTGACCCCGAACACGATGAGCGCGAAGAACGCGGCGTGCACCGCCACCGCGAGAAACACGGCGCGGATGCGGCCCGGCTGGCGCGGTTTCTCGAA
>JBBRQA010000217.1:0-6817 GCA_038227085.1 Burkholderiales bacterium
CGCGCAGGAGCCCACCGTGGCCCACGTGTCCACCATGGTGCCCTCGTCCACGTAGGCGCCGACGTTCACGTAGGAAGGCATCAGCACCACGTTCTTCGCGATGAAGGCGCCGTGGCGCGCGGCGGCCGGAGGCACCACGCGATAGCCGCCGGCGGCGAAGTCGGCCTGGGTGAAATCGGCGAACTTGGAATCCACCTTGTCGAAGTAGCTGGTGTGTCCGCCCTGCATGATGGCGTTGTCGCGCAGGCGAAACGAGAGCAGCACCGCCTTCTTGATCCACTGGTGCGTGATCCATTCGCCGCCGCGCTTCTCCGCAACCCGAAGGCGGCCTGCGTCGAGGTCGGCGAGCACTTTCGCGACGGCGTCCTTCACCGCCGCTGGCGCGGAGGCGGGCGAGAGCTCGGCGCGGCGCTCGAATGCGTCGTCGATGGAAGCTTGCAGCGGGTGGCTCATGTCGTTCATGGATCGTTGCCTTCAGGAAACCGTCATCCCCGCGCGGGCGGGGATCCAATGCGTGGCGAATCTGGCAACGCGCTCGGCCGCTTCGACCGCATCCGCCACCGTCGATACCAGCGCCATGCGCACGAAGCCGCGTCCCGGGTTCACGCCATGGGCCTCGCGCCCGATGTAGCTGCCGGGGAGCACGGTGACGCCCGCGGCGGCGAAGAGCGCGCGCGCGAACGCGGCATCGTCCCCGGCCTGGGGATTGCCGGGGCAGGCTTTGCCCACCTGCGCCCAGAAATAGAATGCCGCGTCCGGCATGGTGAGTGGCAGCACCGGGTTCACGCGCTCGTAGAACGCGGCGAACTTCTCGCGATAGAGGCGTCGGTTCTCGACCACGTGCGCCTCGTCGCTCCATGCGGCGATGGAGGCCATCTGCACGGTGTTGCTCATTGCCGAGCCGTGCTAGGTGCGATAGAGGAGGAAGGCCTCGAGGACCTTGCGGTCGCCCGCGATGAACCCCGAGCGAAGTCCCGGCGCGCTCGAGCGCTTGGAGAGCGAGCTCAACGAGACCAGGCGCGGGAAGCCTTCGCGCCCGAGCGCGGCCGCGGCCTCGAGCGCGCCGAGGGGTGGGCGCGCCGCGTCGAAGTAGATCTCGCTATAGCACTCGTCGGCGGCGATCAGGAAGCCGTGGCGGTCGGAAAGCTCGAAGAGGAGCTTCCACTCGTCCAGCGCCATGACGCGCCCGTGCGGGTTGCCGGGCGAGCAGGTGATGACGAGGCGCGTCTTCGCCCAGACGCTCGCGGGAATCGAGCTCCAGTCGGGGCGAAGGTCGTTCTCGGCGAGCGAGTTGATGAAGTAGGGCCGCGCGCCGCCCAGCAGTGTCGCGCCCTCGTAGATCTGGTAGAACGGATTGGGGCAGATCACCAGCGCGTCGCGCTCTTCGGGATCGAGCGCCGCCTGGAGCAGCGAGAACACCGCTTCCTTGCTGCCGTTCACCGGCAGGACCTGGGTCGCCGGGTCGATCTTCAGCCCGTAACGCCGGCCGATCCACGCGGCGATCGTCTCGCGCAGCTCCGGCTGCCCCGCGGTCGCGGGATAGCGCGCGAGGCCGGCCAGGTTGGCGGTGACCGCCTGCTTGATGAGCTGCGGCGTCGGGTGCTGGGGCTCGCCCAGGCCGAGGCTGATGGGCGCGGTGCCCGCCGGCGCGCTCACGCCGGCCAGCAGGCCGCGCAGCCTCTCGAACGGGTAGGGCTGCAGCAGCCCGAGGCGGGGATTCATCCCGCAATTCTACTTGAGCAACCCCATGCGGATGAGCGGCAGCTTCAGCCACCAACGCCAGCCGCGGCGCTGCTCGAGCTGGCGGTCCTTGTCGTTGATGACGAGGTTCTTGGCGGCGAGCTCCGCGGCGCGCGCCTGGAGCGAAGACTCGCGTTGCGCGAGGCGAGCCTCGAGCCCGGCGCGCGCATCCTCGGCGCGACGCACCGTGCCCTCGAGCTCGGCGATGGAACGCACGCATTCCTCCACCTGCGCGGTGAGCTCCTTGCCGCGGCCGGCGTGGAAGTCGAGGTCGCGCATCACCTTCTCGTAGTCGCGATGCACCCAATCGTCGCGGTCCGCGAACACCGACATCGCCGGCGGCAGCGCATCCACCGCGGCTGCGGAGCGCGCGGCAACCAGCAGGAAATAGAGCGGGTGCGAGAGAGCCGCGCGCGATTGCGTGATGCTGGCCTCGGCGCTCTCGATCAGCTGGCCCACGCTCGCTCGGGCGCCCTCGGGGGCGATCACCGAGAAGAACGACGGGCGCTGGCCGTACCACGCGAGGTGCGGGAAGCGCGCGCCCACCAACGCCGCCAGCTCGTCGCGATAGAGCTCCTTCACGTGGAACTCGTTGGCGAAGGAGCGCTTGTCGCTGTACTCGAGCTTGTTGGGGCAGGACAGCACCAGCACGCCGTCGGGCTTCAGCACGCGTGCCAGCTCGGCCACGAACTCGTCCTGCTCAGCGATATGCTCGACGGTCTCGAAGCTGACCGCCACGTCGACGCTCGCGTCGGCCAGGGGCAGCGCGGTGCACGGCGCGCACGCGAACTGCGCGTTGGCGAGGAGCGCGTAGCAATTCTTCGCGTGCTCTATGGCTTCCGGCGCGATGTCCACGCCGGTGACGTGCGCCGCGCCGCGCGCGAGGAGCGCCGAGCCGTAACCCTCGCCGCACGCGACGTCGACAACGCGCTTGCCCTCGCACCAGCGCGCGGCGAAGTGGTAGCGGTGCCAGTGCTCGACCCAGATCTCGCCGGGCGTGCCGGGGATGAAGCGCTCGCCGGTGAAGGGAAGGTCGCCGCTCACCGCTGGATCCCCAAGCGCCGCAGCACGCGCCGCGCGAGCTGCCGGTACGCCACCATGCGCGCGAGCACGCGGTGCGCTCCCACGAAGCGGCGCAGGTCGCCGCGCGTCACCATCATCACCGCCTGGGAGCGCACGTAGGCGTCGGCCATCTGGGAAAAATCGCGCGGCGAGAGCGTGACGCGCAGCGCCCGCTGGCGCTCGAGCGCGTCGAGGTAAGCCTTGTCGAGAAGCGCCTGGCGCTCCGCGGCGACGTGGGAGTCGGCGGGCACGCGGTACTTGGACGTGGTCTTCTCGACGAGCACGAAGTCATCCTCCAGCGTGTAGCGCGTCCACAGGTTCCAGTCCTCGAGCTGGCTCATGTCCTCGTCAAAGCCGCCGTGCTGCTCGAAGAGGCGCCGGTGGAACATGACCGCTTGTATGGGCAGGTAATTGTGGTGCCAGAGCGTCAACCGGTCAAAGCGCTGGTAGTGGCGCGTGAGGTGCAGGATCTCCTGGTAGTGCGCGTGCTGCTTGTCGAGGAAGTGGGTTTGCGTCTCCCACGCGAGCGCGTAGGCGCCCGCGACCTTGGCGCGCCGCACCGCCTCCACCAGCACCTCGACATGGTCGGCGAAGAAGAGATCGTCATCGTCGAGGAAATTGAGCCATTCGCCGCGCGCTTCGGCGAGCGCGATGTTGCCGGCGCGCGCGCGCCCGACGCGCTCGCCGGTAGCGCGGTACCGAATCGCGACGCGCCCGGCGAATTCGTCGACGATGGCGCGCGATCTCTCCGGGCCGTCCTCGATCACCACGACCTCGAGGTTCTCGTACGTCTGGTTGGCGCAGCTTTGCAGCGCCTCTCGCAGCCACGCGCAGCGGTCGACGGTGCGGATCAGGATCGATACGAGCGGCGCCGGGCCGCCCGCGTTTTCGCGGCGCGAGGTGAACGCGTGGAAGGCGCCGTCGCGGCGCATCTCGTAGCCCCAGCCGCTGAAGAAGGGGCGGAAGCCCGCCGTCGGCGCGACGCGCGTCCACGCGAAGTAGGGCCAGCGCCACAGAAAGCCGAGGCCCGCCCAGGCGAGCCCGCGGCGCCGCCCGGGAAACGAGCGGGGGGCCACGATCTCGGCGGTGAGCATCGCGAGGCCTTCGAGCGTGCGCAAGAGCCCGCCGAAGCGCGCGCGCAGCGCGAGGTTGGTCGCGACACCCCCGAACACCTGCAGCGGCTTCACCTCCCCCGCCTCGCGATAGGTGCGGTGCACCACGGCGAGCCTGGGGCGATACACCACGCGCCAGCCCTTGGCGCGCAGTCGCCACGAGAGATCCACGTCCTCGCCGTACATGAAAATTCGCGGTTCGAAGCCGCCGAGCGCCTCGAAGGCCGAGCGCCTCAGGAGGAGGGCCGCGCCGCTCGCCCACGGAGTGTCGAGCGACACCGGGTCGTACCCCTTCGGGTGCTCGTACGGGATCTGGCGCAGCTCCCAGGCGCCGATGTTCCCCGGGTCCTCCGAGGCCGACTGCACGAGGCGTTCGAACACGCCCGGCTCGAGCACGCAGTCCTGGTTCAGCACGAGGAGGAGGGGCGCCGTGCCGCGCGCGGCATTGGCGTTGTGCGCGCGCCCGAAGCCGAGGTTCGCGCCCGAGTACTTCACGTCCACGCGCGCGAATGCGCCGCCCGGCTGCAGCAGCGGCATCGCGACCAGCTTCACCGCCACTTCGGGGTCGGCGCTGTTGTCCTGGATGAAGAGGTTGCGCTCGATCGGCGCGGCGGTGGGCTCCGCAAGGCTCGCGAGAAGTTGCGTGAGGAGCGGGAAGTCGGGCTGGAAGGTGACGATGCTGAGGTCAACTGCGCGCATTGAGTATTTTCTTGAGCAGGAGCTTGCGCACGATCGCCGGCAGCAGGTCGAATGCGTCCTTGTGGATCTTCAGCTGCACGATCTCCTGCGCGAGCGCGCGGCGCGCCTCCACCTCGCGCGCGATGTCGGCCTGCACGCCGGCGACGTCGGCCTGCAGCTTCTCGATCCAGCGTCCCGACTCGTCCTTGAATTCGCGCGCCTGGCGCCGCTCGAATTCCAGCGTCGCCTCGAGCGAGGCCTTCGTCTGCGCCATCTCGTCGGCCAGGCGCACCAGCTCCACGCGGAAAAGCGATCCGTCGAGGTTCTTCGCGAGGAGGTCGCGCACCGCTTGCGAGTCCATGGCCGGCTCCTCGCCGGGCGCGATTCCGAAGCGGGCATAGAAGGCGTCGAGGGAGCGGATCATGGCGTCGAGGGAGGGCACGCGTCCCGGGTCGGGAAGCGCGAGCCGCGATCTTACCCGCGCGAGCTCGTCCGCCCCTTCGCTCGACAGCAATCGGCGGATCGGCGCGGCCACGTCGCGCGCGCTGAAGTGCTCGGGGAGGAGCCAGCCTGCGCCGTGCTCGCGGACGCGTTCGGCGAGCGCTCCGTCGGGGGCGACCAGCGCCGGAAGCCCCGCGGACCACGCGTCGGACAACGTGTAGCTGAAGCTTTCCGGAACGCGATGGGGGAAGAGCGCGATCTCGGCGCCGTAGGCTCCCAGCAACGCCTTCACGTCCGCGTCCTCGTAGGCGCCGTGCACGAAAAGATGCGCGCCGCGCCAGCCGGGCACGACCTGCATGTCGAGGTAGCCCACGATCACGATCGCGATATCCGTGCCTTCGAGCGCGCGCGCAAGCTCCTCGACGAGCGCGCTGCCCTTGTGCGGGCCGATGGCGCCGATCACCGCCACCACGCGGCGCGGGCGACGCTCCGCGAATTCGGCTCGCGGCGCGAGCGCGCGATCTTCCGTGCCGCTGTCGGGGGAGCCGTTGGGGATGACTGCGACCTCCAGGCCTTCCACATTGCGGCGCGCGAGATCGGCGACGAAGCTCGAAGGCGCGATCACCGCCGCGGCGTTGCGCAGGAAAGGCGCGGTGAGCGCAAGCCACGCCGGATCAGCCCCGCGCGCGGCGCCCGGCTCGAAGCCTTCGCGGCGCAGGAAGAGGATGTCGTGGAGCGTGACGATCGTCGGCACGGCGAGCTCCTGCGCCGCCCACGACGCGCGCCGCCGCGCCGCGCGCCCTACCGAGTGCGCATGCACAAGTCCCACGCCCTTGGCGCGCAGCCAGGCTGCGAGGGCCGGATTGCGCTCGATCGCCGCACCGTCGAGCGGGAGGAATTCGTCAGCGCCCGGCCCCTCGATCACGTCGGCGCCGTCGGACGCGTGCCAGACGAGGTGGCGGCCGGGCGCCGCGCGCGCGATGTCGCGCACATGCCGGTCCACGCCGCCGCCGAGAAGCGAAGTGATGTGTAAGACTGCGCAAGAGCTCATTTTTTTGGATGGTACCTTGAAGCCCGTTTCCTCCGCGCCGACCTGGGCGCTGCTGGCCGGCGCCGCCATGTGGGGCGTGCTCTGGTATCCGTATCGGCTCCTCGCGCATGCGGGCCTCGACGGCATCTGGTCGTCTCTCGTGACCTACGGGGTGGCCCTCGTTGCGGGTGCCGCGATCTTTCCGCGCGCGGCCGCGAGCCTTCGCCACATTCCGATGGCCGCGATCGTCATGGGCGCGGCGATCGGCTGGAGCAACCTCGCGTACGTGATCGCCGTGCTCGAAGGCGAGGTGATGCGCGTGCTGCTCCTCTTCTACCTCGCGCCCCTATGGACAGTGCCGATCGCGCGCGTTCTCCTGAAGGAGAAGGCAGATGCCGCCGGGCTCGCGGTGATGTCGCTTGCCTTCGCGGGCGCCATGGTGATGCTGTGGAAGCCGCAGATCGGCTTGCCGTGGCCACAGGCGCGCGCCGAGTGGCTGGGGCTCGCCGCGGGATTCCTGTTCGCGCTTGGCAACGTGCTGGTGCGTCGCCTCTCGCAGATGGGCGACGCCGCGAAGTCGATGGTGATCTGGGCGGGCGTCACCGTCGCAGCTGCCGTGCACTTGCCGTGGAGCCACGTGAGCGCCGCGGACGCCGCGCACGTGACCCTCGCCAACGCGCTCCTCGTCGGCGCGATCGCAGCGGTGCTCGTGGCGATGAGCCTCGTGCTCCAGTACGGGCTGTCGCGCATGCCC
>JBBRQA010000218.1:0-6801 GCA_038227085.1 Burkholderiales bacterium
ACCTTGGTCAGGTCGAGGATGTCGTTGATGAGCGAGAGCAGGTGCTGACCCGAGCCGAAGATGTCGCGCACGTACTCCATCTGCTTGTCGTTCAAGTCCCCGAACATGCGCTCCTTCAGCACCTCCGAGAAGCCGATGATCGCGTTCAACGGGGTGCGCAGCTCGTGCGACATGTTGGCGAGGAATTCGCTCTTGTGGCGGTTGGCCATCTCGAGCTGCGTGGTCTTCTCGGCCACGCGCCGCTCGAGGCTGTCGGTGTACTCCTGCAGCTGGTCGGCCATCCTGTTGAACTCGGTGGCGAGGAGCTCGACCTCGTCGCCGGTCTTTACTTCCATGCGGCTCTTGAAGTTGCCCTTGGCGAAGGCGACCGCGCCGGCCGCGAGGGCGAGGATCGGGCCGGAGAGGCGGCGAGCGTACCAGTGGCTGACGAGGAACGACATGAGGAGCGCGATCGCGAGGATCGCGGTCGCGCCGAGGAGCGAGCGGCGCACGGGCGCCATGACGACGTCGGCCGGCTGCTCGATCACCACGGTCCACGGCGGCACGCCGATGGACGAGACGCTCGAGTAGCTCGAGTGCCCGTCGAGGGAGGTGGTCTGCAACGCGCCACGGATGTCCTTGGGCGAGTTGCTTCCCGAGGCGAAGCGCAGGATCTCCTGGTCGCGCACCAGCGTGCGGTGGAGCATGAAGCCCACCTGCGGGTGCGCGATCACGACTCCGGAAGCATCCACCAGGTACGCGGTGCCGCCGCCTTCCACGGGATGGCGCGCCACGAGGTCGGCGACGTGCTTCAGATCGATCGTCGCCTTGACCCAGCCGTCGTCGCCGAACGTGCCTTCGTGCACGGTGCTCTGGACGAAAGGCTCGAGCGAATCGCGAAACTCCACCGGGCTAAACGCGATGTTTTCGCCCTGCACGCGATCGAGGTCGAGGAGCTGCGGCGCCGAGACGTCGGAGATCCGGTCCTCGCCGACCCGTGACACGTGCAGCGTCTCGCGGCCGGTGGAATCGTAGCGCGAGATCTCGAGCACGGCCGGAACCCGTTTCAGCAGGCGGCGGAACTCCGCCCGGCGGTCCATCTCGCTCAAGCCGTTGCGCCCCCACGGCAGGTTCGCCACTTCCTTCACCTGGTTCTCGATGGCGGCGATCTGGGATGCGACCTGCGAGGCCGCGGCGTCCGCGCGGATCGTCTGGACGCGCTCGATCGTGCGCAACCCCTCCGCGTAGCTCAACACCATCTCGATGGCAATCGCGGGCAGCAGGATGCCGCAGGTGCCCAGCGCCATGACCGCAAAGTAACGCCGGAAGAGGCGGCTGGTGGTCGCCCGCGCGGCGCGCTCCGGCCGAGGCGAGCCGATCCGCACGGTGTCGCCTCCGGAAAGCTGCGCGAGGCTCATCGCACGCGGTCCGCGCGGGAGAGGAGATTGGGAGTGACGAGCATTCCCGAGGCGCGCGCGGAGTTGACGTTGAGGGAAAGCCTGAACCGCTTGGGGCGCTCGATCGGAATGTCGCCGGGAGTCACGCCGGACAGCACCCGGTCGAGCTGGCGCGCGAGCGCGCCGTTGGGATCGTCGAATACCGCCTCGTACGCCATCGGCGCGCCATTCGCCACCTCGAGCTGCGACGGATAGATGGCGGGCCGGTGCGTGGCGAGGAGCGTCTCGACGAACTTGATTCGATTCTCGTCGAGAACGCCGGCCTTCGTCACGAACCAGGCGTCGATCGGCCCGGCATCGCGGATGTCGCCTGCGAGCGTCTCGATCGACCTCACCGGGACAAGCTTCCACTGCACGCCGTGACGCTCGGCACTCGACTTGAGGAACTGCTGAACGCTCGGGACCAGCTTCTCATTGCTGTCATAGATATATCCGAAGCGACGCGCCCCGGGCGCGCTCTCCATCAGCAGCTCGAGCATCTTGCTCTCAACCCCCATTTGCAGCGAGATGCCGGCAAGGTTCTCCGGTCTGCGCGTCAGAGAAGCGACGAGCTTCAAGTCGACCGGATCCTGGTGGGTGAAGAACACGATCGGCGTACTTTGCGTGAGTCTGGCCGCCTGCGTGAGGACGGGCGATGTCGGCGCGACGATGGCGACCGGCTTGTCCTCGAGCCCCTTGCGCAACACGCGATCGAGCGCGACCTCGTCGGTGACGTCCACTCCGATGAATTCGATCCGCACGTGATGCCGCTTCTCGATGTCGATGGCCTTGCATGCCTCCAAGAATCGCTCGAAAGCCGCGTGCGCGCGCTCGTGATCGAAATTGACGAACAACACCTTGCCTGCCGGCTGAATGATGGCGTTTGAACAAGATGCCAATGATGCGACCAATACGGGGCACGCGACCAAGAGAATGACGAAGCGAGAGCCGATCCTACCGATGTAGGTAGGAGTTTTGATTGAGCTCATCGTGATGAAATCACCGAGCGCACGCTGCCGGTCGAATCGCGCATGACCGACAGAATACTAGGAGTAAGAAATGACGACCACCTATCGCTATGCCTGGCTCGCCGTCCTCGATGGAAGCGGCCGCAAGAAGCTGAACGACGAGCTGCTCAACATGGACGACGTGAATCCGGCCCTGACGCAGCAAAACACGCCCGGCGCCATCTGGACCATCTTCTGGGACAACTCGCCGGCCCGGCTCGCGGCCAACGCGCTCAGTCCGAACATCGGCACGAACTCGGACATCGAAGTCGTGATGGTGAGCATTCCCGGCGACGAGGACGTGATGAAGAGCTGGATCGATACCCCCCAGGGGCAGACGCTCCGCAACCATGCCCTCTCCGTTCAACCGTGGGTCTACAGCGCGAGCATCTAGAACAATGATGAATGACTCGATGGGCGCCCTCATGAAGGAGCTAGCGCAATCGAGCCCCGGCAGCGAGCGCTACCCGTTCGCGCTGGGGTTCCCTGACCTGGTGAAGGAAGCGACGGTCGCCATGAGGCGCTTCCAGCCGCTGGCGAACATCGCCTCGAACGAGTTGGTGGTGACGCCGCAGGTGATGCTCGAGCTCTTCACGCCCGGTGAATGCGCCCGCATCATCGCCGCCTGCGGATCGCACCCGCTGCACGCGGGGCAGCTGGTGCAGGAGCGCGAAAATTATCGCAAGGCGTCTGCCGCGTGGATCGCCCCGGACGGCGACACCCGCTGGGTCTATGAGCGCATCGCCACCATGATCGCAAAGCTGAACGGCTGGTATCGCTACGAGCTGTTCGGCTTTCTCGAGCCCCTGCACTTCATCCGCTATGACGAGGGCGGCAAGTTCGACTGGCACCTCGACTGCGGAGGAGACCGCACCTGCACGCGCAAGCTGAGCGTCACCGTGCAACTGTCGTCCCCCGGCGACTACGTGGGCGGCGGCCTCGAGTTCTGCCCGCAGGGCGAGCTGCATCGCTCGCGCTACCACGGGGCGGCGACGGTATTTCCTTCCATGCTCGCCCATCGAGTGACGCCGATCGAGCGCGGCGTGCGCCATTCCATCGTGGCGTGGATCCACGGCCCGTCCTTCCGCTGACCTTCAATCCCCACCCCTCCGGGTGGGGACTTTGTTCCCGGTCGCACATTATTCTCTCAGCATGATGAAGACCCAGCGTGCCGCCGAAATGCTCCATTCACCCGTGGAGGCCGCCATGCACCCTCGCGGCTTCGAAATGCGCCGCGTCGCCACGCGCGAGGACTGGAGCGACGTGCGCTCCCTTCGCTTCGATGCGCTCCGCGAACGATCCGAGATCGGTGACAACGACGAGGCGGCGTACGGCGACGACTACGACGCCGCGCTCAACACAACGACATTCCTCCTGCTGCGCAACGCGCGACCCATCGCCTCCACGCGGTCGAGCGTGAGCTCCTCGCAGCGCCGCTGGCCGCTCCCGGCGGGCGACGCCTACGCATCCGAGATCGCCGCGCTCGGCGCCGACGCGACCGTGGTCGAGGCCAGCCTGATGGTGGTGGATCCCGCCTCGCAGATGGAGCCGAAGACCGCTCTCTTCCACCTCTTCAAGGCGCACATGCTGCAATGCGCATCGGAGAATGCCGACTGGCTCGTCCTCGCCGTACGCGATTCGCAGATCGGCTTCTACCGCCGGATGTTCAACATGGAGATCCTCTCCGGCGCCGAGAACTACGCCGGCCTCGCCGCGCCGCGCGTGCTGATGGGGTTGGAATATCGAGCGCAGGCCCCGCTGCTCTTCAAGCGGATGCCCATGCTCGCGGTGACCGATGCCGACGAGGGCGACTTCGCCGCCTCCGGCGTGATCACCTTCCCCGACGCTCGCCGCTCCGCCGCGAAGCGCGACGCTTCCCATCTCGTAGCCGGGGACTAGGCGGCGGCTTTAGCTAGAACCCGATTGCGGCGCCATCCTTCCGGTGATCGGACGCGCCACAGTATCCGTCGTCGAGGCGATGGATCAATTGCGCGCCCCCGAAGCCGAACATGGGACGGTCGGCGCTGACGATGCGATGGCCGCGTGCGGCGAGGTCGTCCTTCACCGCGGCGGGGATGCGGTCCTCGACGCTCAGCGAGTAATCCTCGTTCACGATCCAGCGCGGCGCGTCGCTGCACGCCTGCGGGTTCTGGTTGTAGTCGACGAGCCGGATCACCATCTGGATGTGGCCCTGGCTCTGCATGTTGCCGCCCATCACGCCGAAGCTCATCACCGGCTGGCCGTTGCGCGTGAGGACTCCCGGGATGATCGTATGGAAGGGGCGCTTCCTCGGGCCGACCTGGTTCGGATGCCCGGGCGCCAGCACGAATCCGGCGCCGCGGTTCTGCAGCGCAATGCCGGTGCCGGGAACGACGACGCCGGAACCGAAGCCCTTGTAGTTCGATTGGATGAAAGACAGCATCATCCCTTTTTCGTCGGCCGCCGCGAGGTACACGGTGCCGCCCTGGCTGGGAATGCCGGGGCCCGGAACTTGCGCGCGCTTCATGTCGATCTTCTTCGCAAGGCCGGCGAGATACGCGTCCTCGAGCATCTGCGCGGTGGTGACGCGCATCGCGGAGGGGTCGGCGACGTGCGCCCACGTATCCGCGAGGGCGAGCTTCATCGCCTCGATCTGCAGGTGCAGGCTGTCGGCGGAGTCGACGGGTATCGACGCCACGTCGAAATGGCGCAGGATGCCGAGCGCCACCAATGATGCGATGCCTTGCCCGTTGGGCGGCATCTCGTGCAGGTGGTAGCCGCGATATTCGATCGAGATCGGATCGACCCAGTCGGCGCGGTGCGCCGCGAGGTCGTCTTCGGTCATCGCGCCTTCGTCGGAGCGGCTCGCGAGGGCGATGCGTTCGGCGATGGGACCGCGGTAGAAGCTCTCGCCCTTCGTGGACGCGATGTCCTCGAGCGTTTCGGCCTGCTGCGGGCAATAAAAGCGCTCGCCGGGATAGGGAGCGCGGTCCTTGGGCAGGAACGTCCAGCAGAATTCCGAGAAGCCCTTGAAGTTCGGCGCCTGCCCCGCCCAGCTCACCGCGGTGATGGGCGACACCATGAAGCTCTCGCGCGCGTAGCGAATGCCCGCCTCGAAGAGATCCTCGAAGGGAAGCTTGCCGTAGCGCTTTGAGAGCGCCACCCATGCGGAGACCGCGCCGGGAACGGTGACCGAATCCCAGCCCAACGACGGCACTGCCTTCTTTCCGGCGAAGCGTTCGGGCGTCCAGCCCGCGGGCGAGCGTCCGGAGGCGTTCAGTCCCACGAGACGCTGGCCATCCCAGAGGATCGCGAAGACGTCGGAGCCGATGCCGTTGGAGGTGGGCTCCACCACGGTGAGCGTGATCGCCGCGGCGAGGCCGGCATCGACCGCGTTGCCGCCCTTGGCGAGCATCGCGAGGCCGGCCTGCGCCGCGAGCGGCTGCGAAGTGGCGACGACGTTTTTCGCCAGCACCGGCATGCGCTGCGACCGATAGGGGAAATCCCAGGTGAACATTGCGGGGGCGTCGTGGCTCGGTCGGGGAAGCGCCAATGGTAGCATCGGGTTCGAGGAGAACCCATGGCTCACGAAATTTCCGCGCTCGTGTTCGACGCTTACGGCACGATCTTCGATGTGCATTCGGTGACGCGGCTCGCGGAGTCGCTCTTTCCCGGCAAAGGCGCGGCGCTTTCCGCGGCGTGGCGTACGAAGCAGCTCGAGTACACGTGGCTGCGCTCCCTCATGGGACAGTACGAGGACTTCAGCCGGATCACGCAATCGTCGCTCGAGTGGTCCTTCGAGCATCTCGCCATCGTGGCCGGCGAGGACGCGCGGCGCGCCCTCCTCGACGAGTACCGCAAGCTGGCGATGTTCCCCGAGGTGCCCGCCGTGCTGGAGAAGCTCGCCGCGACGAAACCGCTCGCGATCCTGTCGAACGGCCACCCTGAGATGCTGAACGCCGTGGTGGAGCACAACGGGCTGCGCTCGCGCTTTCGCGGCGGCGTGCTGAGCGTGCATCCCGCCAAGGTCTTCAAGCCGCACCCGAGCGTCTATCGCCTCGCCGAGGACCAGCTCGGCGTGCCGCGCTCGCTGATGGGCTTCGTATCGTCGAACGGATGGGACGCGGCGGGTGCCAAGGCCTTCGGCTTCCGCGTCTTCTGGGTCAATCGCGCGGGCGCCCCCGTGGAGCGGCTCGGGGTGCGGCCCGACGCGATCGTGAAGGACCTCGAAGGGATCGTCAGCCTGGCCGGCTGACGATCGCGCTATTCCTGGAAAGCGACCTCGCGCTTTTTCTTGATGCTGGGCGCGGCCATCATGAGGAGCAGCGCGGCGCAGATGACGAGCAGCGTGAGGCTGATCGGGCGCTGGACGAAGACCAGAGCGTCGCCGCGCGAGAGCA
>JBBRQA010000219.1:0-6692 GCA_038227085.1 Burkholderiales bacterium
CGAGAAACCGTCGCAAGCCATGGCTGCTGCTCGCGCGGCAGGCCCTCGGGGCGGTAGTAATGCTCGATTTCCTCGAAGCCCACGGACCTCGTGAATCGCCGCCACGCCTCGAGGTCATGATATGCGCCGTAGCGCCCCCGGTTCCAGCCCTCCTCGTTCGCGCCGCGCGGATTGGAGCTGAAAAGGACGCCGCCCGGCCTCAGCGTCGCGTGAAGCTCGGCGAGGACGCGCGGAAGCTCCTGGCCGGGCACGTGGAAGAGCACGGCGTTGGCGAAGACGCCGTCGAAACGCGCCGCGGGAAGGTCGAGATGGAGCAGATCCTGCTCCCAGACTTCGCATCCACTGTGCGCGCGCGCCATCGCCGCGAGCTTCGAGGCGCCTTCTACACCGACCGCGGCGTGACCCAGGTCGGTGAAGGTCTTCAGGTCGCGCCCTGGGCCGCATCCCAGGTCGAGGATCGCGAACGGCCCCGGCCCCGCGATATTGCGCAGCAACGCGGCGACATTCTGGCTCACGTCGTGGCCGCGCGTGCCCTCCCAGAACGATTCGGCATTGCGCTGGTAGTGCTCGAGCGTCCCGCCGGTGATCCGCCCGAGCTCGTGTGCGTCGAGCTTCATCGTGCTATTTTCCTCCCGTTCATGACGACCCGCTGGGCCTGGCTGCCCGCCCCGAATACCTGGAAGTACCACGCGCTCCTGCTCGCCATGGGCATCTTCGTCCTCGGCCCGCTCGGGGGAGTCGCGGCATCGTTCATGAATTTCTCGCTGGGCTTCTTCATCGGCGGGCAGGTGCTGGCAGGCATCCTCGGCTCGACTGTGACCTACGGCTACGGCGAAGAGGGCAAGCACGGGGCCAACTATATCCAGACCGCGGCCGCGTCCGTGGCGAGCCTGTCGGCGATGGGCGTGCTCATCCAGGCGATGGTGTGGATGGGGCTGCCGCAGCCGCCCGCGTGGCAGATGGTGATCTACTTCCTCTGCATCGGCATGTTCGCCGCGGGCATCGGCATGCTCTACACGCCGATCCTCGTCGACCAGATGCAGCTCACGTTCCCGTCGGGGCTCGCGGTCGCCAACATCCTGCGCGCGCTGACCGACCCCGTGCTGCTGAAGCGCTCGGTGGGAAAGCTGGGAGCCGGCATGGCGCTCGGCCTCGCGGGTGGCATCGCGGCGACCAAGGTCGCGGTGCTGGAGGCCATCGAGTTCTCCGCGTCCACCTTCGGCGCGGGCATGGTGGTCGGCGCGCGCATCGGCATTCCGGGAATCGTCGGCGGGCTGCTGGGCTATGCGTTGATCCCGTACTTCGTCTCGATCGGGTGGCTCGCCGAGGGCGATCCGTTCCGCAAGATCACCTTCCTCATCGCGTTGGGCACGATCCTCGGCGCGGCCATCATCGATCTGGCGCTCATCTTCCGCGAGGCGGTGAGGCGGATGGGCCAGCCGCGCGCCGCCGTGGCCGAGGCCGAAGACTGGAAGCGCGTCGACACGCACAAGCTGGTGGCGTGGGTGATCGCCTGGGCGATCGGCATCGTGGTGAGCGGCCACGTCGTGCTCGGCCAGCCGGTGGGCTATCTCGTGCTCGCCGTGGGTCTCGTCTTCGTGTTCGCGATGGTGAACGGCATCTCCCTCGGCCTCACCGACCAGAACCCGATCTCGTCGGCCTTCGTGGTGAGCGTGCTGGTGATGGCGACGATGGGCCTCAAGGACGCCACCGTCGGCCTCATGGCCGGCGCCGTCGTGCTGATCGCGACCAGCACCGCCGCCGACATGCAGCAGGACCGCTCCACCGGCTGGCGCCTCGGCACCAACCGCGTGATCCAGTTTCGCTACCAGGCGGCGGGGATACTCATGGGCGCGATCCTGGGTGTGGCCTTCGCCGAGATCTTCATGGCCGCGTACCCGGTGCTGCTGCAGGACCAGACCGTGATGAAGGCCGCCGAGCAGCCCGCCAACTGGAGCGCGGCGATGACCTTCAAGATCGTGGGCGTGCTGAGGAGCCTCACCGAGCCCAAGCCCTTCCAGCTCACCGCGATCTGGGTGGGCGTGGGAATCGGCTTCGCGATCGAGCTCGCGCGAAAGGTGATCAAGGCGAACGCAGCGTACCAGCGCTTCGCGAAGAGCGGGCGCGCCGGCTTCGCCACCGACTTCACCCTCGACGCGATCCTGCTGCCCTCGCCCTATGCCTTGTCTTTCGGCGGCTTCGTGAACCTCAACACCTCGCTCTGGTTCGGCGCCGGCGGGATCGTCTCCAGCGCCTTCAACGCGTTCACGCGGAGGAAACCCGGGGACGGCGAGGCGTTGCCTGAAGACATGAGCACCACGTCGCTCTTCGGCGGCGGGCTCATCGCCGGCGACGCGCTGGCGGCGCTGGGCATCGGCATCGCGGGCTTGGTGGCCACGGTGCTGTTCGCGCGATGAGCGCACCCGACATCTCCTTCCCGTTCGATGAAGCCCTCGCCGCGGCCGCCGATCGCCTCGAGGACCGGGTGATCGCCTGGCGGCGCGACCTTCACGCCCATCCGGAGCTGGGCAATCGCGAATTCCGCACCTCGAAGCTGGTGGCGGACCACCTGCGCGCGCTCGGCATCGAGGTGCGCGACAAGGTCGCCCACACGGGCGTTGTCGGTATCCTCGAAGGCGGGCTTCCCGGACCGGTGGTGGCGCTGCGCGCGGACATGGACGCACTCCCCGTCACCGAGGACGTCGACGTGCCGTTCAAGAGCACTGTGCGCACCGAATGGAACGGCACGCAGTGCGGCGTGATGCACGCCTGCGGCCACGATGCGCACACCGCGATCCTCATGGGCGTGGCCGAGGCGCTCGCGGGGATGCGCGAGCGCATCCCCGGCACGGTGAAGTTTTTGTTCCAGCCCGCCGAGGAAGGCGCGCCGGAAGAAGAAAACGGCGGGGCGCGGCTTATGATCGAGGAGGGCTGCCTGGAGGCGCCGCGCGTCGGCGCCATCTTCGGGCTGCACGTCACCTCGAACCACCACACCGGCAAGATCGGCTACCGCCCCGGGCCGCTGATGGCGTCTTCCGACGAGCTGCGCGTCTTCGTGCGCGGCGTGCAGACGCATGCCGCGATGCCGTGGCGCGGCGTCGATCCGATCGTGGTAGGCGCGCAGATCGTGATGGGGCTGCAGGCCATCGTCTCGCGCAACATGAACATCACGAAGGAGCCGTCGGTAGTGACCATCGGCGTTTTCAACGGCGGCGTGCGCAAGAACATCATTCCCGACGAGGTGCGCATGGAAGGCACCATCCGCACCTTCGACGAGGAGCAGCGCGACGCGATCCATGCGCACGTGAAGCGCATCACCGAGATGATCGCCGCGGCAGGCGGGGCCAAGGCCCGGGTCCAGATCAAGCGCGGCTACGACGTCACCGTCAACGATCCCGCCCTCACCGCGTGGTCGATCCCCACTCTCGCGCGCATCGCGGGCGAGGGCAACGTCGGCGTTGTCGACAAGGTGTGCGGTGCCGAGGATTTCTCGTTCTACCAGAAGGCGGTTCCCGGCCTCTTCCTGCGCGTGGGCTGCACGCCCCCGGATCGCGAGATCCTGAAGTCCCCACCCAACCACAGCCCGCGCTTCTTCGTCGACGAGCGCTGCCTGAAGCTCGGCGTGAAGGCTCTCGCGGGGCTCGCCCTCGGCTGGCTCTCGGACAGCGCGGCGCCGCGCGCGTAGTCAGTCTCTTCCGACAAGCCAAAGGATTTTCGTCCGACTGCCAACCCCCATATCTTGTGGCTTCATACCCGCAGGCGCACCAGATCTTCTTACCCTCACCAAAAGGCGGAAATCATGGACTGCTGGCACCAGGAGATCGAAAGGGCGGCCACGGAAGCGGACGTGGTGAAGAGCGCGAGCGACTATCTCTTCCTGTGGGCGCCGCAGGAGCTCGCGCCGGTGACGCAAGGCTGGCGCGATCTGCGCATCGAATCCGCCGCCGACATCGAGCGGCTGAAGTCCTGGCTGATCGAGGGGGTGGCGAGCACCCATTCCATCTCGCCCCAGGCGGGGGCATTGCGAGAGCTGGCAAGTTATTTCTGGCATGCGGCGGCGCGGATCAATGACCTGCGGCGCTCCCACTTGCACCTGCCCCGGCCGACGAGCTACCCCTCCATACCGCTACTTCACTAGAGGGTTCCCACTCCCGGCGAGGGGATGGCTTCGGCGCCCCGGCTGGCGGCAGCGCGATAGACCCAGTTGCGGCGCGTCCATCCCTCGGGCTGCGGAGCGGAGATCGCATCCTGCACAGTCCAGACATGCGCGGGGATGGCGGAACGCTCGTACTTTTCGAGTTCGGGCATGTTCTCCGGTTCCTGGAAAATGGGCCTACGATCCCAGAATGAACCTCGACCAGCTACAGCGCTGTAGGAAGGGACTGGAGCGTCTGTAGGACGATGCCGCTTGTCACCGTGATGGCTCGACCAGGAAAGGGTATGGATTCAACGCCACGCCCTGCCACCACTTGCGGTCAGCGCCGAGACGGAAGATGGCGAAGTGCAGGTGCGGCGCGTTGGGCGGAGCGTTGCCGGTGGTGCCGACGTAGCCCACCAAGTCCCCGCGCGCGAGCATTGCGCCCTCCTTCAACCCTTCCGCATAGTGGTCGAGGTGAGCGTAGTAGTAGGCGTACTTCTCGTCGCGGTCGAACTGGTAGATGGTGAGGCCACCGGCCTTGCTGTCGAAGAGCTTGGCGACGCGCCCGGCGTCCACTGCGTGCACCGGCGTGCCGCGCGCGGCCATGATGTCGAGGGCGTCGTGGCGATGGCCGCCGCGGCTCTCTTGGAAGTTGTCGCGCAATTTGCCGCGGTCCACCCCTTCGACCGGTATCAGGAGCCGGCGCGCGGCGAGCGACTGCATCTCGTCGGCGCTCGCGACATTATCGGCCGTGATTCCCACCGCGGCGGAAGCCGTCGAGACCACGCTGCGCCCTGACACCAGCGGCGCGACGTGCGTGCTCGAGAATTGCATGAAGCAGACCACCACCAGTGCGGAGATCGTGACGACCAGCAAGGCGATGCGCCCGCTCGTCATCGGCTCACCTCTCGACGTTGACCGGGATGCCGGGCGAAGCGAGTGCGGAGAGCTTGAGCGCGTCCCAGTTGGTGAGGTGGATGCAGCCGTTGGTCTCGGTGCGTCCGACCAGGGAGGGCTGCGGCGTGCCGTGTATGCCGTAGTGCGGCTTGCTCAATCCCATCCAGAGGACGCCGATCGGGCTGTTGGGGCCCGCGGCGATCTTGGCGCGCGTGTGGTTTGGATTGCGGTCGTTCAGCTTGCCCGGATCGAAGTCGAAGGTGGGATCGCGCACCTCGCTCACCACCTTGAGCTTGCCCACGGGGATCTCGTCGCGCTTGCCGGCGACGCTGATCGGGAACTGCGCCACGACCGCCCCCTTGGCGTCGAGCACCTGGAGCACGCGCCGCGACTTGATGAGGGTGATCGACGCGGCCTTTAGCGGCGTCTTCGGCGCGCCCACGTCGGCGACCACGATCTCGTCGCCGGCCACGAATTTCCTGCCGCGGTTCAGATCGTGCAGCAGCTTCGGGCTCATGTGGAATTTCTCGCCGAGCATCTCGACCACGTCCTGGTAGTCCAGGCGCGGCAGCTGCGCGCGCTCCATCATGTCCTTCGGGATCTTCACGAAGGGGCCGGCGGCGTCCTTCTCAGTGACGGTGTAGAGCGTGGTGGCGTGCCCGTCATCCCCGCGCAGGGCCTGCCACGTTTCGGCGTCGAGCTTGCCCGAAGCCTTGAGCCCGTTGGCATCCTGGAAGGAGGCGATCGCGCGGCGCATGTTCTCGCCGAAGCCGCCGTCGATCTCACCGGGCGAGAACCAGCGCCGGTCGAGGAGGATTTGCGCGCGAATTACGGAAGCGCCGTGCGCACCCTTGACGAGGAGGGGCGCGCTCCCGGCGTCGTCGATCGCTGCCGCGTCGATCCTGGCGTAGTTTGCCGCTGCTGCGTGCGCGGTCGTCGAAAGGGAAAGCGCCACCGCAACCGCGATGGCGCTGAGGAGATGCATGGTCATGGGGAGCTACCTGGTGTTGTGGCGGCGGCGCGGCGCGGGTCTCGCCTTTTCGGGCGGGGCGGGTGAGAGCGGGTAACCGGGGAGTCGCAGAGCGATTTTCATGCCAACGGACTCAGTCGTCGAACTCGGTGGGCCAATCGCCGATGCTCACTCCGTCCGGCTCTTCGCCGTCGGCGCTCCAGCGGCGGTTCTCGAAGCTGATCTCGGAGACGGGGAGGCCGTCCTCGTCGATCTCGAGGATCGGCGGGAGGGCGGGACGGCGCAGCTTCACGGTTCTCATCTGTTTCACGGCGGGCCTCGTTCGGTGGGTCTTGTTGAGATCGAATGTAGACCTCGCCTCATGGACTACCATCCAGAGAAATCCCCCTGCCCGTGTAGGACTTCGCTGATTCGCGCGTCGTCACGCAACGCCCTAGAGCGCCCCGCTTCTCTTCAGCAGCTTCTCGATTGCCGCGGCGATCTGCGCATAGCCCTTGCCGTTCGGGTGCACGAGGTCGGACTTCAGGCTCGAGTTGAAGATCACGTCCTTCATCGCCGACTCTTCGAAGGGGATGCCTTCGCCGGAGGCGATCTCGCCGTAGAACGCGGGCACCGACGGCGGGATGCCGGGCTTCGGCGTCGCGAGAAGCACGACCGCGATGCCCTTCGCCTTCGCGAGCCGGATCA
>JBBRQA010000220.1:0-6670 GCA_038227085.1 Burkholderiales bacterium
GAGCCCGACGGGCCGGTGCGTTTTCACTATCCGGCGCGCCCCTTCGGCGAGGAGCTGGAGCTGGTCCCGGGCGCCGCCGCTCCCCGGTAGACTTGCGCGTCATGGAAAAGGCGCCGCCGCTGCCCGCAGGATTCCCCTCCGCCGAGGCGTTCATGGACGCCTTCGCCCGGACGGTGGGCGGGCTCGTCTCCTTCGTCGACGCCGAGGGGCGCATCCAGTACGCCTCGGAGGCCCTCGCCGAGTGGATGAACACCACGCGCGAGGCGATGCTGGGCAAGTCCTTGCGCGAGATTTATGGCGACGCCACCTACGCGGAGTTCGAGCCGTGGACCAACCTCGCCTTGTCGGGAGAGGACGTCCACTACGAGCGCCAGGCGACCCGGAGTGACGGCACTTCGCGCTGGCTCTCGGTGAACCTGCGCCCCTATCGCTACGCTAGCGGCAGGATCACCGGCTATTTCTCGTGCGCGCTCGAGGTGAACGAGCTCAAGCGGACGCACGACGCCCTGGGCCGCGCCCTGCAGGAGCTCGCCACCCACATCGAGAACACGCCGCTCGCGATGGTCGAGTGGTCCTCCGACATCCACGTGAAGCGCTGGTCGCCGCAGGCCGAGGCCATCTTCGGCTGGGCCGTGGAGGAGGTGCTGGGCAAGAAGCCGAGCGAGTTCTCCTTCGTGCACCCGGACGCTCTCGAGAACGTGCGCGCCCTCACTCGCGAGCTGACCGAGGGCCGGGCGCGCCGCAATCGCATGCTCGCCAAGAACGTCACCAGGGATGGCCGCACCATCTGGTGCCAGTGGTACAACTCCGCGGTGTTCGACGAGGCCGGCAAGCTCGCCTCGATCCTGTCGCTCGCCGAGGACGTTACCGCGCGCGTGGAGGCCGAGGAGCAGCTGCGCCAGGCCGCGGTGCACGATGCCTTGACCGGCCTGCCGAATCGCAACTCTCTCGCCGCGCGGCTGGAGCACGCGATCATGCGCGTGAACCGCAGCGGCGATCGCCTTGCGCTCCTCTTCATCGACCTCGACCGGTTCAAGAAGGTGAACGACTCGCTCGGCCACGCTGCCGGCGACGAGGTGCTGCGCCAGACCGCCGCGCGCATCCGCGCCTGCGTGCGCGAGGTCGACACCGTCGCGCGCCTGGGCGGCGACGAGTTCGTGGTCCTCCTCGAGACCGACGTGCGCCCCGACACGCCCGGCATCATCGGCGAGCGCATCCGCGCCGGCTTCGACTCCCCCTTCGCCTGGAAGGGCCTCGAGGTGCGCTGCGGCGCCAGCATCGGCGTCTCCATGTATCCCGACCATGCGCGCGACCCCGCAGCCCTCCTCGCCTCCGCCGACGAGGCCATGTACCGCCAGAAATCGAACACCTAGAAACGGGAGGGAACGACGATGCGCTGGATCATGCTGGTGGTTCTCGCGTGCATGGCCGCCGAGGCGCGCGCGTATTGCATCTTCAACGAGCTCAAGGATCGCGACGTGAGGGTCGAGCAGGAGGAGCATCCCGACGCGTTGCGTAACGACCGGCGCACGATGGTGACGATCAAGCCGGGCGCGAGCCAGTGCTGCCAGTTCCACCAGCTCGATTGCAATCCGGGCGGACGCACCAATTCCGTGGTGAAGCTCCTCGTGCTGATCCCGGGCGCGCCGGAGTACGAATGCACGCCGCCCGGACCCGACAAGCTCCTCAAGGTGACCGGGTCCGGAACGATCCGCATCCAGGCCAATCGCCGCAAGAGCGCCAACCCTTACATCGTGCGCATCGCCACCCTCGACAAGGACCTCACCGGTCCCGCCGGCGTGGCCTGCCAGGAACCGAAAGCAAGACAAATCTCCCCGCCGAAAGGAAAGAAATGATTCGTTCGTTGTCCGCCGCGTTAGCGGCCGCCGCCCTCTGCGCCGCAGCGGCCTTCCCCGCCCTCGCTCAATCCGACTACCCCAACAAGACGGTCACGATGATCGTGCCGTTCCCGCCCGGCGGCGTCGCCGACATCACCGCGCGCCCGCTCGCCGAAGCGATGGGCCGCGTCATGAAGCAGCCGGTCATCGTCGAGAACCGGGCCGGCGCGGGCGGCGGCGTGGGCATGCAATACGTATCCAGGGCAAAGGCCGACGGCTATACGGTGCTGCTGGCCCTCTCCTCGATCTCCATCATTCCCGAGGCCGACAAGGTCCTCGGCCGCGATCCGATGTTCCAGCTGAACCAGCTCGTGCCGATCGCGCGCTTTACCGCCGATCCCACCGTGCTCGCGGTGCGCGGCGACAGCCCGTACAAGTCCGCAGCCGATCTGATCGACGCCGCGAAGAAAAACCCCGGCGGCGTTCCCTACGGTTCCTCGGGCAACTACGGGACGATGCACGTGCCGATGGAGATGCTCACCGGCGTCACCGGCACCAAGATGCTGCATGTGCCCTTCACGGGCGCCGGCCCCGCTGTCGTCGCGCTCCTCGGCGGGCAGGTCGAGGCGATCTCCACCGGCCCGTCGAGCGTGATCGGCCAGGTGAAGGCCGGCAAGATCCGCGTCCTCGCGACCTGGGGCGAGACGCGCCATCCCGCATTCCCCGACGTGCCCACGCTGAAGGAGCTGGGCTACGACGCGCAGTTCTCGCAATGGACCGGCCTCTTCGTCCCCGCGGGCACGCCGGAGCCGGTCGTCGCGAAATTGCGCGAGGCCGCGAAGTTCGCGGTCAACGACACGGCGTTCCAGTCCTCGCTCGCCAAGCTCGAGACGCCGATCCAGTATCTCGACCAGCCGCAGTTCCGCACCTTCTGGGACGCCGATGCGCGCAAGCTCGCCGACGTGGTGAAGAAGATCGGCAAGGTGGAATGATGCGCACGCTCTGTCGCGTCGCCTGCGCGGCGCTCATTTCCGTCGCCACCCTCGCCGCCGCGAAGGAGCCCGCGCCCAACAAGGCGCTCAACGCGCTCTTCGAGCGCGAGTTCAAGCTGTACGTCGCCGAGCATCCGCAGCAGGCCACCTTCTTCGGCCTCCCCGGCTACGACGACAAGCTCGACGATTATTCGCCCGACGCCATCGCTCGCCGCAAGGCCCACGTGAAGGCGGTGATCGCCGAGCTCGGTCGATACGATCCCAAGTCGCTCTCCACGCAGGATCGCATCTCGCGCGAGCTCGCCCTCGAGTCGCTCACCATCAACGAGCGCGAAAACGCGTTCTACAAGGACCTCCCCTTCGGCGCGGACAACGACGGCTGGATGCAGGTCTCGCCGATGCACGGCCCGCAGCAGAACTTCTCCTACCTCGTGCAGGCGACGCGCTTTCAGGATGCGCGCGACTACGACAATTACCTGAAGCGCCTCTCCGCGATCCCCACCCAGTTGCGGCAGCAGGAGGCGATCATGAAAGCGGGCATGCGCTCCGGATGGGTGCCGCCGCGCGCCGCGATGCAGCGGGTGCCCGGGATGTTCGCGCAATACGCGGCCGCCGATGTGACCGCGACGCCGTTCTGGAAGCCGTTCGCGGAATTCCCGCCGGACGTGGGCGCGGAGGACCGCAAGCGCATCACCGAGAGCGGCAAGCGAGTGCTCGCGGAAAAGGTGCATCCCGCCTTCGCGGCGTTCAAGCGCTTCCTCGAAGGCGAATATCTTCCCGCGTCCGCCAACGACCTCGCGGCTTCGAAGCTTCCCGGTGGCGCGGCGTTCTACGCGCTACGCGTGCGCGAAAACACCACGCTCCCCCTCGATCCGCAAACCATCCACGACACCGGCAAGAGGGAGGTCGCGCGGATCCATGCGGCGATGGACGAGGTCATGGCCTCGACCGGCTTCAAGGGCACGTTCGCGGAATTCATCCAGTTCCTGCGCACCGACCCGCGCTTCTTCTTCAAGACGCCCGAAGCTCGCCTCGCCGCCTATCGCGACATCGGCAAGCGCGCCGACGCGGAGCTGCCCAGGCTCTTCGCCGAGCTGCCGCGCCTCCCATACGGCGTGCGCCCGATGGACGCTTCCGAAGGCGACAACTCGGACCATTATTCGCCCGGGGCGCTCGACGGCAGCCGCGCGGGATTCTTCGACGCCAACGTGAACAACCTCGGCAACCGGCCGTCGCACGAGATGGAGTCCACGCTCCTGCACGAGGCGGTGCCGGGGCATCACCTGCAGGGCTCGCGCGCCATCGAGCTGAAGGACTTGCCGGCCTTCAGGCGCTCGAGCTGGTTCGTCGCCTACGGGGAGGGCTGGGCGCTCTATGCGGAGAGCCTCGGCTACGAGATGGGCTTCTACAAGGATCCCTACCAGCACTACGGCGCGCTGATGGGCGAGATGCTGCGCGCGTGCCGCCTCGTGATCGATACCGGCATCCACTCGCTGGGCTGGTCGCGCGACCAGGCGATCGAATACCTGGCCACCAACTCCGGCGTGGCGCCGGACTACGCCATCGCCGAGGTCGACCGTTACATCGTCTGGCCCGGGCAGGCGCTCGGCTACAAGATCGGCGAGCTCAAGATCAAGGAGCTGCGCGCGCGCGCCAAGGCCGCGTTGGGCGAGCGCTTCGACATCCGCCGCTTCCACAACGCCCTCCTCGACGACGGCGCGCTGACCCTCACGGTGCTCGAGGCGCGCATCGACGAGTGGATCAGGAACGAGCGGCGAGCGTCGGCCACTGATCGATCGGCACCCGCGCCACGGGGTTGAAGCCGCCCGCGCCGTCGGGCTTGAAGACGCTCGCCTCGCCCTCCTTCACCTCGAACCAGTCCTTGCCGAACGCGTCGATCACGTTCGGCTTGTGGGTGACGACGAGGGTGTTGGTGCCGGGCGCGGGCGGCGTCGCGGCGAGCTTGCGCAGCGCGGCCCTTGTCGTTCAGGTGCCGCTGCCTGGCCTCGTTGCCGGGCTGCTCGACGTTGAGCGGGTCGGTGTCAGCCTGGTCGCTATGGGTCGCGCCGTGGCGCATGACGATCACGTAGCCTCCGCTGCGCAGGGCCTCGGCGAGCTGCGCGCCGGACAGGGGCTGTGCGTTCGCCGCGGACGCGAATAAAAGCGCAAACAGCAAGGACGATGGATTTCATGCTTCCTCCCTTTTGCGGCATAGTGTCCCCTCGCGAAAACCTCGCTGGAGCAAGACTTGAACAAGAACATCCTCGCCGCCCTCGCAGCCTCCCTCGCCATCCTCTCCATCGCAGTCCCTGCCCAGGACTTCTCCAAGGTCGAGATCGCGACCACCAGGCTGGGCGACACCACTTACATGATGGAGGGCTCGGGCGGAAACCTGGGCCTGTCCATCGGCGACGATGCGGTGTTCCTCATCGCCGACCAGTTCGCGCCGCTTTCAGAGACGATCACCGCGGCGATCGCGAACCTCACCGCCAAGCCGGTGCGCTTCATCCTCAACACGCATGGGCATTACGACCACACCGGTGGCACTGAAACTTTCGGCAAGGCCGGCGTGGTGATAGTCGCGCACGAGAACGTGAGGAAGCGCATGAGCTCCGAGCAGTTCATCGAGTTCATGCGCACCAACGTGCCGGCTGCTCCCAAGGTCGCGCTGCCGCTCGTGACTTTCGCGAGCTCGCTCTCCTTCTACTTGAACGGCGAGGAGATCCGCACCATCCACGTGCCGCCGGCTCACACGGACGGTGACGCGATCGTGCAGTTCGTGAAGAGCGACGTGATCCACATGGGCGACACCTACTTCAACGGCATGTATCCGTTCATCGACACTTCCAGCGGCGGGGCCGTCGACGGCGTGATCGCTGCGTGCGACCAGGCGCTCGGCATCGCCACCGACCAGACGAAGATCATTCCCGGCCACGGCCCGCTCTCCAACAAGGCGGAGCTGAAGGCCTATCGCGAGATGGTGGCAACGGTCGCCGCGCGCATCCGCAAGATGATTGCCGACGGCCACAAGCTGGAAGCGATCACCGCATCGGACGCGACGAAGGATTTCGACGACAAGTGGGGCAAGGGCTTCATCAAGCCCGACAAGTTCCGCGAGATGGTCGCGATGAACATCCTCAAGAATCGCTAGCCTGATAGGCTAGCCGGATGGTCGATCTTCGCACCCTCCTGCTGCTGGTCGCGGTCGCCGACGTGATGGTCGCGATCGTGCTCTGGATGGGCGCCGGGCGCCGCCTGCGCCACGGCGTAGCGGCGTGGATCGCGTCCCTCTTCGCGCGCGCGCTCGCCATCGCGGTGCTGGCCCTCGGGCTGCAGCCGCAGCACGGCGCCTTCGCAGTCGCCGCCGCGGTCCTCGCGCTCTCCATGACGTTGCAGGCGACGGCCCTCCTCGCGTACGAGGGGCGGCACTTCCCGGCGTGGGTGCACACCGCGGTGATGGCGGGGGCGTCGGTGCCCTTCGCGCTCCTCGGCAGCGATGCCGCGGGCGCGATCCTCTTCGGGGGCATGGTGTTCGGCACGCTCCTCCTGGTGCTCGCCGCGATCGCGCTGCAGATCCATCGCCCCCCGAGCGGCCGCGGCCGCGCGCGCGGCATCCTGGTCACGAGCTTCGCCATCGGCGCGATCGCCTTTTACGTGCGTGGCGTATCCGTGATGCTGGTCGCCGATCCGCTGCACGCCTTCGTGTCGCCGGGGAGCTTCCAGTCGTCGCTGTTTGTCGCCGCCGCCGCGGCCGCCATCGTGTCGAGCTTCGCCTTCCTGCTGCTGCACAAGGAGCGCGCCGAGGGCGAGGCCGCGCGCATGGCGACCATGGACCCGCTC
>JBBRQA010000221.1:0-6601 GCA_038227085.1 Burkholderiales bacterium
CTTCGTGGGCCGCACGTTCGAAGAGGCGCTCGCGCACGCCACCGCCGCCGGCAAGACCATCAAGCCCGAGTCGCGCGACCCGGACGTGCTCGACACGTGGTTCTCCTCGGCGCTGGTGCCCTTCACCACGCTCGGCTGGCCCGGCGAGGCGGAGTTCGAGCGCGAGCGGCACTTCTACCTGCCCTCGTCCGTGCTCGTCACCGGCTTCGACATCATCTTCTTCTGGGTCGCACGCATGATCATGACGACCCTCCAGTTCACCGGCCAGACCTCCTTCCGCGACGTCTACATCAACGCCATCGTGCGCGACGCCGAGGGCAACAAGATGTCGAAGTCGAAGGGCAACACCATCGATCCCCTCGATGTGATCGACGGCATCGGCTTCCCCGCGCTCCTCGAAAAGTCGACGCAAGGCCTGATGCTGGCCGCGCACAAGGAGAGCGCCGCCAAGCGCATCAAGCGTGACTATCCCGAGGGCATCACGTCCTACGGCGCCGACGCGCTGCGCTTCACCTTCGCCTCGCTCTCGACCCTGGGGCGCACGCTCAACTTCGATCTCAAGCGCTGCGAGGGCTACCGCAGCTTCTGCAACAAGCTCTGGAACGCGACGCGCTTCGTGCTGATGAACTGCGAGGGCAAGGACACCGGCGTCGACGAGACCCTGCCGCTCGAATTCTCCGACTTCGACCGCTGGATCGCGAGCCGCCTCCAGCGCGCCGAGAAAGAGGTCGCCGATGCGCTCGCCGAATACCGCTTCGACGTGGCGGCACGCGCCGTCTACGAGCTCGTCTGGGATGAGTACTGCGACTGGTACGTCGAGCTTTCCAAGAACCAGCTCGCGAGCGGCAACGAGGCGCAGCAGCGCGCCACGCGCCGCACGTTGATCCGCGTGCTCGAGGCGATGCTGCGCCTCGCGCACCCCTTCATCCCGTTCATCACCGAGGAGCTGTGGCAGACCGTGGCGCCGCTCGCCGGGAAGAAAGGGGCGAGCATCATGGTCGCGCCCTACCCTTCGCCCGATGCCGCGAAGATCGACGCGCACGCCGAAGGCATCGTCGCCGCCGTCAAGACCATCGTGAACGCCACCCGCAACCTGCGTTCGACGATGGGAGTCTTGCCCGCGCTGAAGCCGGCCGGCTACCTCGCCGACGCCACCCCCGCGGTCAAGGCCCACCTCGCCGCCATCTGCGCCGTCTCCCGCGTGGATTTCAACCTGGTGGGTTCGCTGCCCCAGCGCGATTCCCCGGCGGCGATGACCGATAGCGGCAAGGTCATGCTCCACATCGAGGTCGACCGCGCCGCCGAGCGTGCGCGCCTCACGAAGGAAAAGGAACGCGTCGAGGCGGAGATCGCCAACGCCACGGCGAAGCTCGAGAACGCTTCGTTCGTCGATCGCGCGCCCCCCGCCATCGTGGCGCAGGAGAGAAAACGCCTCGCCGATACCAGGTCCAAGCTCGCCGATCTCGTCGCGCAGCTCGGCAAGCTCGGCTAGCGCGGCTCGGTGCCGCTGCCCTACAGCCTCCGGGCCCTCGAGTCTCCGAACTTCCGGCGCTACTACACCGGCCAGGCGATCTCGATGATCGGCACCTGGGTGCAGTCGGTCGCGGTGATGTGGCTCGCGTACCGGCTGTCTGGATCCACCTGGTTCACGGGATTGATCGGCTTCCTGAACCAGGCGCCGCACCTTTTCCTCGGGCCCTTCGCGGGCGTCCTCGGTGACCGCGTGAGCCGGCGCAAGATGCTGATCACGGTTCTCTCCCTCATGGGCCTCCAGTCGGCCATCCTGGCGGTGCTGACCGGCATGCACCTCATCACGATGACGGAGCTGGCGGGGTTGGCTCTCTTCGCCGGCGTCTGCAACTCCTTCGAGACGCCCACGCGCCAGTCGATTTTCGTGCAGTTGATCGACAAGCGCGAGGATCTACCCAACGCCATCGCGCTGAACTCCATGCTCATGAATGGCACGCGCCTCATCGGCCCGTCCATCGGCGGGTTCCTGATCGCCGCGTTCAGCGAGACGGTGTGCTTCACGGTCAACGCGATAAGCTACATCGCGGTGGTGGTGGCGCTGCTGAGCCTCAAGATCCCCGCGCTCTCGGCGCGCCCGCCGTCGCACCCGCTGCACGACCTGGCCGAAGGCTGGCGCTATGCGATGGGGATGCTGCCGGTGCGCCGCATGCTCTTCCTGCTCTCGGCGGTGAGCTTCGCGGTGAGTCCCTATTCCACGCTGATGCCGGCCATCGCCGTGCGCACCTTCGGAGAGGGTGCAAAGCTGGTAGGCCTCTTCATCGGCGCGGTGGGTCTCGGCGCGTTCATCGCCGCGGTGGGCCTCGCGCGGCGCACCAGCGTGCGCGGCCTGGCGTGGTGGCTCCCGATCGCTGGCGTGGCCGCCGGGCTCGGCATGATCGGCTTCGGGCTCTCGCGCTCGGTGTACCTCTCGTGCTTCCTCATGACCATGGCGGGGTTCGGCATGTTCATGGCCGGAGCGACGTGCAACACCATCCTCCAGACGGTGGTCGAGGAGGAGAAGAGGAGCCGTGTGATGAGCTACTACACCATGTTCTTCATCGGCACGGCGCCCATCGGCCACTACGTGAGCGGCTGGGTCGCCGACCACATCGGCGCGCCCATGACCTTCGTGATCCTCGGCTGCATCGCGCTCACCACCGGCATCGTCTTCTGGCTCCAGATGCCGACCTTCCGCAAGCACCTGCGAGTGGTGTACGTGAGCCGGGGTATCATCCCCGCCCATGACGACACGCACATAGGAAACCCATGAATACGCTTGCCGGCAGGACGCTCTTCATCACCGGGGGCTCGCGCGGAATAGGCCGCGCGATCGCGTTGCGCGCGGCACGCGACGGCGCCAACGTCGCGGTCGCCGCAAAGACCGCGGAGCCCCATCCGAAGCTCGAGGGCACCATCCACACGGTGGCCGCGGAGATCGAGAAGGCAGGCGGCAAGGCGCTCGCCATCCAGCTCGACGTGCGCGACGAGAACGCCATCGTCCAGGCGATCAACCTCACCGCGAAGACCTTCGGCGGGCTCGATATCCTGGTGAACAACGCCAGCGCCATCAGCCTCACGCCGACGATGCAGACGCCGGCGAAGCGCTTCGACCTCATGCTCGGCGTGAACGCGCGGGGGACGTTCCTCTGCTCGCAGGCGGCGATCCCGCACCTGCAAAAGTCGGCCAACGCGCACATCCTCACGCTCTCGCCGCCGCTTTCGATGAAGCCCAAGTGGTTCGCGGGACATGTCGCCTACACGATGTCGAAATACGGGATGAGCATGTGCACCCTGGGGATGGCCGAGGAGCTCCGGGAATTCGGCATCGCGGTCAATTCGCTGTGGCCGCGCACCACCATTGCGACCGCGGCCGTAGAGGTGCATTTCCCCGAGGCGATCCTCCGCGCAAGCCGCAAGGCCGACATCATGGCCGACGCCGCGCACGCTATCCTCACCAGCGACGCGCGCGCGAACACCGGCAACTTCTATATCGACGAGGATCTGCTGAAGAAGTCGGGCGTGAAGGACTTCGACCACTACGCCATGACGCCCGGCGTGCCGCTATTCCAGGACCTGTTCCTGGACTAGCGCTTCTTCATGAAGAAGGTGAATTCGGCGCCCTCGGAGTGAGACAGCAGCTCGTTGCCGGTCTGCTTGCAGAACGCCTGGAAATCCTTGACGGAGCCGGGGTCGGTCGCCATGACTTTCAGCACCTGGCCCGCGGTCAGGTCGCCGAGGGCTTTCTTGGCACGCAGGATGGGCAACGGGCAGTTGAGCCCGCGCACGTCGATTTCACGGTCGAACGCTTGCATTGAATGGGATCTCCGAAGGACGTCGATTTTAACATGCGCTAAGATGCTCTCGCTCGGGAACGCAGGCTCCCGGGGATGGCGAGCGCCACCACGACGGTGTCCGTCCAAGTCCTGCTTCCGCGCCACCACGGAGGCTCCATGGACACCGTCTCGATCTCTCCCCAAATCCTCCATTCCCGCTTCGGCTCATCCGGCTCCCCGCTCGTGCTCGCGCACGCGCTCCCGGTGTACGAGGAGATCTACGCCTGGTGCCGCGCGCAGTGAGCGGCGCACCGACCTTTCGCGAGGCGCTGCGCTTCTGGCTGAAGCTGGGCTTCGTGAGCTTCGGCGGCCCCGCCGGGCAGATCGCGATCATGCATCGCGAGCTGGTCGAGCGCTACCGCTGGATCTCGGAGCGGCGCTTCCTGCATGCGCTCAACTACTGCATGGTGCTGCCGGGCCCCGAGGCGCAGCAGCTCGCGACTTACATCGGCTGGCTCCTGCACGGCGCGCGCGGCGGGATCGCGGCCGGCGCGCTCTTCGTGCTGCCCTCGCTCGTGATCCTCATTGTTCTCTCGTGGATCTACGTGCGCTACGGGCAGGTGCCGGCGATCGCCGCGGTGCTCTACGGCGTGAAGCCCGCGGTGGTGGCGATCGTGCTCGCGGCGGCCTGGCGCCTCGGCTCGCGCACACTCCGCAACAACGCGCTGTGGGCGATCGCGGTGGCCGCCTTCGTCGCTCTCTTCGCGGCGCAGGTGCCGTTCCCCGCGGTGATCCTCAGCGCGGCGGCGCTCGGCGCCCTCGGCGGGCGCCTGGCTCCTGCGCTCTTCACGCTTTCGGGCCACGCGTCGAAAGCGTCGAGCGCGGCGCCCTCGATCATCGACGACGACACGCCGACGCCGGCGCACGCGCTCCTCGACGTGAGGCGCTTGAAGCGGATGGCGTCGATCTTCCTCGCGGTGTGGGGCGCCTGCCTCGGGGCTCTCGCGCTCGCATTCGGCGGGGAAGGCGCTCTCACCCAGATGGGCTGGTTCTTCACCAAGTCGGCCTTGCTCACTTTCGGCGGCGCCTACGCGGTGCTTCCCTACGTGCTCCAAGGCGCTGTGGAGCATTACGGATGGCTCACCGCCCCGCAGATGATCGACGGCCTCGCGCTCGGCGAGACCACGCCGGGGCCGCTCATCATGATCGTCGCCTTCGTCGGGTTCCTCGGTGCGGGCGTGGCGGGCGCCGTGGTCGCGACGTTCTTTACGTTCCTCCCCTCGTTCCTCTTCATCCTCGTCGGCGGCCCATTGGTGGAGAGCACGCGCGACGACGCCAAGCTTACCGCCCCACTCACCGCGATCACGGCGGCGGTGGTGGGCGTAATCGTGAACCTCGCGGTGTTTTTCGCGTGGCGCATCCTGTGGCCCGATTCCAGCCCCGCCGCGCCTTTCGCGGGACGCTTCGAGCTCGCGTCGGCCGCGATCGCCATCGTCGCCGCGCTGGCACTGGTGTGGAAGAAGGTGGGAGTGATCCCGGTGATCGCGGCGAGCGGCCTCGCCGGCCTCGCCCTCTGGGCCCTGGGCCTTCAGGGCGCCGTGTAGGTCCCGGACTTCCCGCCGCGCTTTTCCACGAGGCGGATCGCCTCCATGGTCATGCCGCGGTCCACCGCCTTGCACATGTCGTAGATGGTGAGGAGCGCGACCTGCACCGCGGTGAGCGCCTCCATCTCGACCCCGGTGCGCGCGGTGCATTCCACCGTGGCGCGGCACTCGATCGCGGCGTTCTTCTCGTCGGGCGTGAAATCCACGGCGACCGAAGTGAGCGGCACCGGGTGGCAGAGGGGAATCAGCTCGGAAGTGCGCTTGGCGGCCTGGATCGCGGCGATGCGGGCGACGCCCAGGACGTCGCCCTTCTTCGCGGTCCCGGCCAGGACGATGGCGAGGGTCGCCGGCAGCATGCGGATCCGGCCGGCGGCGACCGCCACGCGATGGGTCTCGGATTTGCCCGCGACGTCAACCATCCGCGCGGCGCCACGTTCGTCGAAGTGGGTGAGTTTTTCCGTCATAATCGATATTAGCAGTTCGACCCCTTCCTCCTAGTGACCCTACGCCCCGTCATCGCCTGCCTCCTGATGGCCCTCGTGGCGCTCCCCGCGCCCGCGCAAACGCTGCCCGATCTCGGCGATGCGTCCTCGGCCACGCTCTCGGATGCGCAGGAGAAAACCATCGGCAACCGCATCATGCGCGAGGTGCGCATCGATCCGTCGGTGATCGACGATCCGGAGATCGCCGATTACATCTCGTCGGTGGGCGCGCGTCTCGTCGCCGTGGCCGATCCGCCGCACCGGGACATCGATTACTTCGTGGT
This sequence comes from Burkholderiales bacterium, assembly GCA_038227085.1. Classification (GTDB taxonomy): domain Bacteria; phylum Pseudomonadota; class Gammaproteobacteria; order Burkholderiales; family Usitatibacteraceae; genus Usitatibacter. Next base: position 6,153 of record JBBRQA010000221.1, read on the forward strand.
GCAGGACGACACCATCAACGCTTTCGCGCTGGTAGGCGGGCACATCGGCGTGCACTCCGCCCTCGTCATGCTGACCCAGAGCGAGTCGGAGCTGGCGGGGGTGATGGCGCACGAGACCGCGCATATCCTGCAGCGCCACCAGGCGCGCATGATTCATGGCGCAAGCCGCGCGCAATGGACTTCGCTGGCAGCGCTCGCCCTGGCCATCCTCGCGGCGCGCAGCGGCGGCGCGCAGATGGGCCAGGTCACCGAGGCCGCGGTCGCCACCGCTGGTGCCATCCAGATGCAGAACCAGATCGATTACACCCGCGACCACGAGCGCGAGGCCGACCGCGTGGGCCTCACCCTGCTCGAGCGCGCCGGCTTCGACACGCGCGGCATGGCAACCTTCTTCGAGCGCCTGCTGCGCTCCAATCGATTGAACGAGTTCAAGGGCGCGCCTTCGTACC
>JBBRQA010000222.1:0-6475 GCA_038227085.1 Burkholderiales bacterium
CGACTTCCATGCCTTCATGTAGAGGCCTTCGAAGTCGGCATACGGATAGTCTTGCGGCACGTTCACCGTCTTCGAGATGCTGGTGTCGATGAAGGGCGCTACCGCGGCGACCATCTCCTGGTGCGCGTCGGCGGAGATCTCGAGGGCGTTGACGAAATACTCGGGCAGCTTCGCGTCCTCGCCGAACATGTGACGATAGAGGCGCCACGCGTGGTCCTCGACGCGGAATTCCTTGTGCGTGCCGTCGGCCATGCGCTTCTTGCGGGTGTAGGTCCACGAAAACGGCGGCTCGATGCCGTTCGAGGCGTTGTCGGCGAAGGCGAGGCTGATGGTGCCGGTCGGCGCGATGGCCAGTAGATGTGAATTGCGGATGCCGTGCTTGCGGATGGATTGCTTGAGGGCGTCCGGCAACCGCGACGCGAAATTGCCGCCGGACAAATAGAGATCCTTGTTGAACATGGGAAAGGCGCCGCGCTCGCGCGCAAGCTCGATCGACGCCGAGTAGGCCCGGTCGCGCATGAATTCGGTAATGCGGGCGGCAGCATCGCGAGCGGCGTGCGTGTCGTAGCGCAGGCGCAGCATTGCCAGCGCATCGCCCAAGCCGGTGTATCCCAAGCCAACACGCCGCTTGGCCTTGGATTCTTCGTCCTGCTGCTTCAGGGGCCAGGGCGTCACGTCGAGCACGTTGTCGAGCATCTGCACGGCTGTCGCGACGACTTTGCCGAACGCTTCAAAGTCGAAGCGCGCGCTTTCTGCGAACGGGTCGTGCACGAAGCGCGTGAGATCGATCGAGCCGAGGCAGCAGCACCCATAGGAAGGCAAAAATTCCTCGGCGCACGGGTTGCAACTCTCGAGTTTTTCGCAGTAATTCAGATTGTTGTCCGAGTTGGCGCGATCGAGGAAAAGCACGCCCGGCTCGGCATGATCGTAAGTCGACCGCATGATCTGCTCCCACAGATCCCGCGCCCGAACCTTGCGATACACCCAGAACCCATCCGCGCGCTGGAAAGCGCCGGCATCCTTGAAGTCGGAAGAAGGCTCGGCCTTGTGCGCGAGCTCGATCACGCCGTCGGCCTCGAGCGCCTGCATGAACGCATCGGTCATGCCGACGGAGATATTGAAATTGGTGAGCTCGCCCGCATCCTTGGCATGGATGAAACGCTCGATGTCCGGATGATCGCAACGAAGGACGCCCATCTGCGCGCCGCGCCGCGCGCCGGCCGATTCCACCGTCTCGCACGATTGGTCGAAGACGCGCATGTACGAAACCGGCCCGCTCGCACGCGAATCGGTGCCCTTCACCCACGCGCCTTCCGGACGGATCGAGGAGAAGTCGTAGCCCACGCCGCCGCCACGGCGCATGGTCTCGGCGGCTTCGGCGAGCGCCGTGTAGATGCCTGGCTTGCCGTCGACCACCTCGGTGATCGAGTCGCCCACCGGCTGCACGAAGCAGTTGATCAGGGTCGCCGTGAGAGACGTTCCTGCTGCCGAATTGATGCGCCCGGCCGGGATGAAGCCGCGCTCCTGGGCCTCGACGAATTTCGCCTCCCAATGGGCGCGCCGGCCTTCGGGCTCGACGGCGGCCAGGGCGCGGGCCACCCGGGCACGAACCTCGGCGGCAGAGGTCTCACCGTCCTTCGCGTATTTCTCGAGCAGGACTTCGCGCGAGATCCCCTGCTCGGTGAGGCTGTCCCGGGTGCGTGGCTGGCGGGGTGGTTGTACGGTCTGTGCCATGATGAATATCTTACTTGTTGGAGGCTTGCATGACTCGGGAAGTTGCGACTTTTGCCGGAGGCTGCTTCTGGTGCCTGGAGGCCGTTTACGACCAGCTCCGAGGGGTGGAATCCGTGGAATCCGGCTATATCGGCGGCAAGAGCGCGAAGCCCACGTACGAGGAAGTCTGCGGAGGAGGTAGCGGGCACGCGGAGGCGGTGCGCATTACGTTCGACCCGGAGGAAGTCTCGTACGAGGATCTCCTCGGGATCTTCTTCACCATCCACGACCCGACCACGCTGAACCGCCAGGGAAACGACGTCGGCACCCAGTACCGCTCGGCCATTTTCTTTCATTCGCCGCAGCAGGAGCTTGCGGCAAAGCAAATGGTGGCGAAGCTGACGAAGGAAAAGGTGCTCGGTGGCGCGATCGTGACGCAGATCGTCCCGGCCACCGAGTTCCACGTGGCCGAGGTGGGCCACCAGGAGTATTACCAGCGCGTCGGCCCGGGCAATCCCTACTGCAGCTACGTGATCGATCCCAAGGTCGCCAAGTTCCGCAAGAAGTACTTCGACCGGCTGAAGAAATAGTCATTCTCTGGCAGACTCGCGCGATGAGCCACCCGACATCGAGCGGCCGCGTCCTGTTCGCCGACGTGAGCGGCAGCACGGATTTCTGCGACACGGTCGGCCACCGCTTCATCGCCCTGAAACAGTCGCGCTCGGCGGCGACCGAATTCGTCGAATTCTTCTGCGAATGACAAACGCCCGGGGAGGCGCATGGGAATCAAGGACTGGTTCGGGGGTGACAAGAAGAAGGCCGCGTTCCGCGACAAGATCAAGGAGGCGGTCGCCGACGGCAGGCTCGACGCGCGCGACCTGAAGGAGCTCGAGAAGGTCAGGAAGGAGCTCGACCTCGCGGGCGCGGGCGACGACCGCACGGTGCTGCGCAAGGAGGTCTACAACGAGGCCGTCGCCGCGGTGAGGAAGGATGGCGAGCTCACCGCCACCGACGCGCACGAGCTCGCCAAGATCCAGAAATTCCTCGCGCTGCGCGACGACCAGGTGGAGAAGACGCGCTGGGACCTGGCGCGGCTGCGCACCCTCACCGAGATCCGCCACGGAAACCTGCCCACGGTGCCGGACTCCAACGCGGCGATGCGCGGCGTGCAGCTCGAGCCCGGCGAGACCGCGCACTACAGCATGTCCGTCGAGGTGTTCGACCAGCCTTCCACACGCCAGGCCGATGGCTTGCGCATCGAGTGGGGCAAGCCCTATGAGAGCGACACGGCGAAGGCGCATGTGTTGCCTGAGGCGGGCGCCAAGCCGCAGGGCGAAGCGAGCGTCATCTTCACCGACAAGCGCCTCATCGTGAAGGCCGAGAACGGCAAGACCGCCGCCATCCGCTACGGCCCGCAGTCGCAGATCTTCCTTTACGGCGACGGGCTGCGCCTGGAGAGGACCGTGGGCAACACGCTGCTGCGCTTCAAGTCGCGCTCGGAGGAAACCGCGGAGATCGTGGGCGAGCTTTTCTCGGCGCTGATGAAGGCCGAGCTCTAGCGGCTATTGCTTGGGCGCCTCCGCCGGCGCCTCGGACTTGGGCACGATCAGCTCGGCGTAGTTGAACATCGGCAGCGGCGGCGGCAGCTTCAGCTGCTCGGCGATGTCCATGCGCACCTGGAGGGCGAACCGCGTGAGAGTCTCCACCGGGATCTTCGCGGGCGAGACCTTGTTCACCAGGATCTGCTCGGCCTTGTAGGCGGTGAACTGCCCGATCGAGTGGTATCGGCTGACGAGCCCGGCGACCGCGCCGGTCTCCATCAGTTGCTCGGTGGAGGCGAACGCCGGGAGGCCCACCTGCATCGCCGCCGGAATCACGACGTTCTTCGCGATGGTGCCCAGGTAGGTGTCGGGCGGCAGGTACAGCCATTCGACGTTCTGGGCCTTCAGCTCGCGCACCATCTCCGGAGCGCCTTCCGCGGTGACCTTCTTGTTGGCGTCGAGCTTGAGCGGCTTGGCGACCACCGAGAAGCCGAGCCGCTTGGAGACCTCGCGCACTTCCTCGACGACTACCACCGAGTTCTGCTCGGTCGGCGTGTACAGGATTCCCAGCGACTTGAACGGGCGATAGGAGGCCATCGCGCGGATCTGCGCTTCGGTGGGCGCCACGTGGAAGACGCCGGTCACGTTCCTCCCCGGGTTCTTCAGGTCGCGCACGACCTTCGCGAGCACCGGGGCCGCCACCAGCGTGAACACGATCGGGATGTCGGTGATGTTCACCTGCGGATCGACCTGGTCGTAGGTGCCCGCGACGCCCAGCGTGACGCCGGTGCCCCACGTGTAGATGAGGTCGGGCTTGGTGCGCCGGATCTCCTCGAGGAATCCGGGCATGCGCGAGTTGTCGCGATTCAGGTCGCGGAAGGTGATCTGCACCGGGATGCGCCGCGCGGCGAAGTAGTCCTGGAAGCCCTTCTCGACGTCGGTCATGCCGCGGAACGTGATCGCATAGATGCGGTACGGGCGCGTGAAGAGCTGCGCGCGCGCGTCCCCGTCGGCGATGAGCGCGAAGGCGACGACGACGAGGGCGAGGAGTGCGCGGATCATTGGTGGGCGGGCTCGGCCGGCTGCCATTCGGAGCCGTGGGTTGCGACGGTGAAGGCGATCCCGCAGAACAGCACGAGGGCGGAGATCGCGACGAAGGCGCCCTGGTAGCCCCACAGTATCACCAGCAGGCTCGCGATGAGCGGGCCCATGGCGTTGCCGAGGCGCTCGAGCAGGCGGTAGACGCCGTACACGGCGTCATGGCCGTAGATGCGGATCTCTTCCTGGCAGTGCTCCGCGACTAGCGCGCTTTGCGCGGCGATGGAGAGCGCCTGGCCCAGGCCCAGCAGGAACACCACGCCGAACAGCACCAGGAAGCTGTCGGAAAGGAGGAGCAGCAACCCGCTCAATCCGGAAATGATCAGGCCCACCGAAACGTAGCGGTCGCGGCGCATGGTCGCGTCCGACAGGCTCGCCGAGAGCGGGACGATCAGCACCATCATCACCGCGTAGACCATCAGCATGCGGCCCGCCATGCTCGACGTGTTGCCGATCGAGACGATGTAGAGCGGCACCAGGTAGAAGCAAACGCCGGTGAGGATGATCTTGGCCGGCATCGCCGCGAGGCCGGTCAGCGTCATGAAGCGGCGGTTCACGACGAGCGCCATGATCTCGCGCATGCGCGGGCCGCGCGTGGGCTTGCCCGCGGGCAGGACCGCCTCGGTGGTGGGCAGGCGCACGATGGCGAGGATCGACAGCAGCGACATCAACGCCGATACGCCGAAGGAGGCGCGGAAGCCGATGTTGTCGGCGAGGATGCCGCCGATAGACGGCCCGCACACAGTGGCCACCATGATCGCGCCGATGAAAAGGGCGAAGCCCTGCGCGCGGTTCTGCTGCCCGGTCCGGTCGAGCACGTAACCCTGCGCCGCCACGAACACCATCGCGTAGCCGAGCGCGCAGAGCGAGCGCCAGAGGATCAGGTCATACAGGTTGTAGGCGAGCGCCGTGCCGGTGAAGCCGACGGTGGCGACCACCGCGCCCACCAGCATCGCCTTCCTGCGCCCGACGCGCTCGCTCCAGCTGCCGAGGTACGGCTGGCCGAGCGCCACGATCAGCATGAAGAGCATGATCGGCAGGCCGATCACGACCTGCGGCGAGATCCCGGGGATCGCCACGATCAGCTGGTTCACGTAGCTCGGCAGATACGAGCGCGTGAGCTCCTCGGCGAGGATGAACGCGAAGAGCGGCGCGCGCACGCGGTTCAGGTTCATCTCGTCGCCGTCGGCGCCCTCGGGGGCGGAGCCGAAGCGGAAGCGCTTGGAAATCTGCTCGAGCGCGTCCTGCGCGGGCTTCATGGCGTCGCGGCGCTGCGCGGTGGCGGTGCGCATCTTGTCCTGCAGCTCGCCCACCAGGAACTCGTAGCGCACGTTCAGGTGATCGATGGCCGAATCGATGCGCCGGAGCAGCCTGCCGATCTCGTCGTTGGCGCGGATCCTCGCGGTCGCGGTGAAGTCGCCCGAGCGCATGCGGTCGACCTGGCGCGCGAATTCCCCCAGGCCGGAGGCGAGGCGCGCGCCCGCCATGAAGTTCAGCAGCTCGAGCGTGAAGAAGAGCGACACCACGAGCACCACCACCACGTCGAGGAGCACCTCGAGGAGCACGTGGTCGACGAACGCGGCGTCGATGCCCACGTGCAGCACGCCAAGGGGCTTGCCCGCGTCGTTGATCGGCATCGACACGATGTACTGCTGGCCCACGCGCGCCGCTTTCGACAGGTCGGTGGTCTCGTGGGCGATCTGCAGCACCACCGGGTTCCTGAAGTGCGTGCGCGCGCCGATGGGCTCGGTGCCGCGCGCGAACAGCACGTTGCCGTCGGTGTTGGTGATCGCCATGTAGGCGAATTCGGGGTTCTCCTCGAAGACCTCCGCGAACGTCTGCTCGACGCCGTAGAGCTGCGAGAAATCGATGCCGTAGCCGGTGGCCTTGAGGATCAGCGCGCGCACCGAGGCGCCCACGGTCGCGGCCTTCTGCTCGGTCTCGGGCACGAGCTCGCGGTCGAACACGCGGTGCGAGAAATACGACACCACCGCGAGCGCCACCACCACGCACACCATGATGACGCCGGCGAGGCGCCAGTAGATTCGCCAGAGATAGTTCTTTTCGAGCACGGCGGCGGCTATGGCACGGAATCCAGCTTGGCGCGCAGGTCGTCGAGCGCG
>JBBRQA010000223.1:0-6419 GCA_038227085.1 Burkholderiales bacterium
CACGGCGCCTGCTCATCGAGATCAACAGCAACGCGCAGGCGACGATGCTCACCAGGGTCGCGCCGCCGACGAACAGGCTCCAGAAGTCTCCGGTGAAGTCGCTCATCGGTCGTCGCCTTCCTCGAACGGAAGCCGCGCCGCCTCCTCGAACCTCGCGCGATTGCGCCCGCTCGCGGCCCACGCCAGGATCCCCACGAACACGGCGAAGCTCACCACCGTGACCGCGATGCGCAGCAGGTTGATGTCGATGGTCATCTCACGTTCCTCAGCGAGGTGCCGAGCACCTGCAGGTAGGCGATGAGCGCGTCCTGCTCGGTCTTGCCGGCAAGCGCGGCCTTCGCGCCCGCAATCTCGGCATCCGTGTACGGATGTCCCAGCGAGCGCAACACCGTGAGCTTCCTCTCGATGTACGTCGCGTCGGCGGGAGTGCGCTCGAGCCACGGGTAGCCCGGCATGTTCGACTCCGGCACCAGGTCGCGCGGGTTGTTCAGGTGGATGCGGTGCCACTCGTCGCCGTAGCGCCCGCCGACCCGCGCGAGATCGGGCCCGGTGCGCTTGCTGCCCCACTGGAACGGGCGGTCGTAGACGAACTCTCCCGCCACGGAATAGTGGCCGTAGCGCTCCGTCTCCGCGCGGAACGGGCGGATCATCTGCGAGTGGCAGTTGTAGCAGCCCTCGCGCACGTAGATGTCGCGCCCGGCGAGCTCGAGAGGAGCGTAGGGCTTCAATCCCGCCACCGGCTCCGTGGTCGAGCGCTGGAAGAAGAGCGGCACGATCTCCACCAGGCCGCCGACGCTCACGGTAAGGATGACGAGGACCACCAGCCACGCCGTCTTGCGCTCTATCAGATCGTGTGTGAATTTCATGCGGTCCTCAACGCGTGCGCCGCGGCGAATGCGGGAATGGGCGCGTCCTGCGCGTGGCCGGCGGCGAGGGTCTTGGCGACATTCCACGCCATGATCAACATGCCGGAGAGATAGAGCACGCCGCCGGCGAGCCGGATCGCATAGAAGGGATACGTCGCCTTCACCGTCTCGGCGAAGCTGTAGGCGAGCGATCCGTCGCCGTAGGTGGCGCGCCACATGAGGCCCTGCATCACGCCCGCGATCCACATCGCCGCGATGTAGAGCACGATGCCGACGGTGGCGATCCAGAAGTGCAGCGTGATCGCTTTCACGCTGTGCATCTCGACGCGCCCCACCATGCGCGGGATGAGGTAGTAGAGGCTGCCGAAGCTGATGAAGCCAACCCATCCGAGCGCGCCGGAGTGCACGTGCCCGATGGTCCAGTCGGTGTAGTGCGAGAGCGCGTTGACGGTCTTGATCGACATCATCGGCCCCTCGAAGGTCGACATGCCGTAGAAGGAGAGCGACACGATCAGGAACTTGAGGATCGGGTCGGTGCGCAATTTGTGCCAAGCGCCGGAGAGCGTCATCATCCCGTTGATCATCCCGCCCCACGAGGGCGCGAGCAGGATCAGCGAGAAGATCATGCCGAGGGACTGCGTCCAGTCCGGCAGCGCCGTGTAATGCAGATGGTGCGGGCCCGCCCACATGTAGGTGAAGATGAGCGCCCAGAAGTGCACCACGGAGAGCCGGTACGAGTAGATCGGCCGGCCGGCCTGCTTGGGGATGAAGTAGTACATCATCCCGAGGAAGCCCGCGGTGAGGAAGAAGCCCACCGCGTTGTGGCCGTACCACCATTGCACCATCGCGTCCTGCACGCCGGCGTAGGCCGAGTACGACTTCCAGAAGGACACCGGCACCGCCGCGCTGTTGACGATGTGCAGCAGCGCCACGGTGAGGATGAACGCGCCGAAGAACCAGTTGGCGACGTAGATGTGCGTGACTTTGCGCCGCGCGATGGTGCCGAAGAACACGATCGCGTAGCAGATCCACACGACCGCGATGAGCACGTCGATGGGCCACTCGAGCTCCGCGTATTCCTTGCCCTGCGTGTAGCCGAGCGGCAGCGTGATCGCGGCGAGCACGATCACCGCTTGCCAGCCCCAGAAGGTGAACGCCGCCAGCCGGTCGGAGATGATGCGCACCTGGCAGGTGCGCTGCACCACGTAGTACGAGGTCGCGAAGAGCGCGCAACCGCCGAAGGCGAAGATCACCGCGTTGGTGTGCAGCGGGCGCAGCCTGCCGTAGGTGAGCCACGCGATGTCGAAGTTCAGCGCCGGCCAGTAGAGCTGCGCCGCGATGAGCACCCCTACCGACATGCCGACCACGCCCCACACGACCGACATCACGGCGAACTGCCGCACGACCTTGTAGTTGTACATCCCCTGCGCTTGCATGCTTTCGCGCCTCCCCCGATGGCATGGTCACATCGTAGGGACGCGCGCCCGGCGCCCTTTGACCGGGATCAAGTTCGCCGGTTTAGGGGAGCTTCACGGCCGTGATGTCCGCATCGGCGCCGAACCCCAGGCGCAGCGGGAACGAGACGAAGTGGCCGCGCGTAGTGATGTTGTCGTCGTGCACCGCGAAGCCCACGTTGTAGACGCCGCCCTCCCTCAGGGCCTTGTCGTCGGCGTTGGCGAGGCCCAGGGGGCGCACGATGACGACCGTCCACTCGCCATCCTTCCAGGCGGCGATGGCGTTGTTGTCCGCCGCCGAGCCCTTCGCCATCGCGCGGCTGACCACGTAGTCGGGAATCATGTCGCCCGTCTTCCATCCGGCGTTCGCGTCGAACGCCACCGCGTTCACGCCGGGTAGCAGGAAGTGATCGGCCTTGCGCAGGTCGCCCTCGGTGATCGACTTGTATCCCACCTTCGACGCGTCCCACATGTACTTCGGTGCGTGGGTCGCGGAATCCGCGTTGCCGCCAAACATGTCCGCGCCCGAGTCTGAGAGCCGGAAATCGAGGACGTAGCCGTCGTCAGCCATCCCTACCGCGTGGGAGCGATGCGCGCGCCACTGGATCAGGTCCACGAATCCGCCGGCGGCCTTGATCGCCGCGATGTCGCCGACGCTCTTGCCGGTTTTCCAGTCCGAGGGGTCGTCTCGCGTGGCGGGAAGGTACTTGCGCACATCCGTCTTCTTGATCGCCGTGAGGAGCGCATTGGACTCGACCTGCTCCTTGGTGAACTGGTTAGGCATGTCGCGTTGGCCGTCGTGGCAGGTGAGCCAGCAGCCCTGCGCCGCGAATCCGGGCACCTTGCCGTCGTCGATCATCACGGTCATTCGGTCCTCGTACAGGCCGGGCTCCTTGCCCTCCCGGACGACTTTGTCGAGCTTCGGGAAGCCGTAGACGTGCCATTGCGAGCCGTCGAAGCGCAGGTACTGGTGCTCGGTTCCCCCAAAGGGTTGCTGCGTCTTCCATTGGAAACGGAAATAGGCGTTCTTCGCGTCGTAGGCGGTCTGCACGCCGAGCTCGACCCAGCCGGTCTTGCCCTTGACGGGCGTGGGCTCGAGAGGCCCGCCCTTCACCAGGCTCTCGCCCTTCTTCTTCTCCTCGCCCTCGTGGCAGCCGAAGCAGCTGTCGCCGCTCACCGTTTCCTCGTAGCCCTTGTGGTGCTTGGTGCGCAGCCATTCGAACGACGACTGGCCCGGATAGAACAGGGTGACACGCTTGGCGGCGATTCTTCCCCAATCGATGGTGGCCGGGTCGGCCGCAAAGGCGCCCAGGCAGGCGACGCAGAGAGTTGCGGCAAGGACGGTCTTCTTCATGACTGGAAGCCTTTCAGGAGGAGTTCGACGTCGATAAGGGGCGCCCAGGCGAAGCCGCGCGAGTCTTCCTCGCGCCGCGGGCCCGCCAGGCATCCGGCGCCGAATCCGGCGCATGCCGATGGGCCGGGCGCCTGCTCGCGGCATTCCACGCAGCGCCGCGCGAGGCCGAAGCCGCGCGCGCCCACTGGGCCGATCACGAAGGTTTGGAACATGGCGCGCTCCGGCGAGTGATGAGCTTCCACCCTACGTCGTCGACACCCGCGACCCTTGATATGGGTCAACCGGATGCGGCGAGCGGCCGAGCTAGCGCCTCACGCGGGTGCTCCGAATAGCATGCCCACGCCCGCGGTAAGCCCCATCGCAAGCGCTCCCCAGAACGTGACGCGCATTGCGCCAGTCGCCACGGGCCCGCCGCCGACGCGCGCCGCCAGCCCGCCGAGCACCGCGAGGAAGGCGAGAGAGGTGGTCGAAACCACCACCACGAGGCTCGACGCCGGCGCGACGGCTACCGCAACGAGCGGCATGGCAGCGCCGACCGCGAAGCTCGCCGCCGAGGTGAAAGCGGCCTGGATCGGCCGCGCGCGAAGCGCCTTGGAGATGCCGAGCTCGTCGCGTGCGTGCGCGCCGAGCGCATCGTGGGCCATGAGCTGCTCGGCCACCTGCCGCGCGAGCGCCGGATCGAGGCCGCGGCCCACGTAGATCGCGGTGAGCTCCTTGCGTTCGCCCGGGTCGTCCTTCTCCAGCTCGGCGCGCTCGAGGGCGAGCGCCGCCTCCTCCGAATCGGCCTGCGACCGCACCGACACGTATTCACCCGCGGCCATCGACATGGCGCCCGCCACGAGTCCCGCGATCCCGGCGACCATGACCGCGCCGTGGCCAGTGCCCGCCGCCGTGACGCCGAGCACCAGGCTCGCTGTGGAGACGATGCCGTCGTTGGCGCCCAACACGGCCGCGCGCAGCCAGCCGATGCGCTCGGTGCGGTGCAGCTCCGCGTGTCTAGCTCTCATCTGCACCTTGGAAAAATGACGGTGCCCAGCCTCACTCGCTGACGCCTGCCGCTTTCCCAACGCGGTTCACCAGCACCGGGATCTTGCCCAGCGTCATCACCTTGAGCGTCTCGCTTCCCATCAGCACGGCATCCTGGCCCTTGCGCCCATGGGAAGCCATCACGATCAGGTCGCAGCCCTTCTCGCGGGCGGCCTGGAGGATCGCGGCGTGGGGATGCGAGGCGCGCACGCTGGCGCACTCGCATGCGACGCCCGCCTCGTCCGCAGCCTTGCGCGCCACGCCGAGATAGCCCACCGCGAGCTTTTCGCGCAGCAGGTCGTAGCGCTCCTCCGCGTCGCCGACGCTGCCGCCCGCGGACCACACGTCGATGTCGCAGCTGTCGGGCTCGGGAATGACGTGCAACGCGGTCACGCGCGCTCCGAGCGCCCGCGCGAGGTCGATGCCGGCAGCGACGGCTTGTTCTGAAAGAGTCGAGCCGTCGGTGGGAACGAGGATATGTCGGTACATGTGAGGGCGGCTCCTGGCGAATGGACGGCTTCATTCTGGACGCCGCCAGCGGCGCCGATTTGCGTTGGCGCAAGAACGCGCGCATCCCGCCTCAGGCGAGCGCCACACCCGGCTCGACGTATGCGAGCCCCAGCGCCTGGGCCACCTCGCGGTTGGTGACCTTGCCCTCGTGCACGTTCAGGCCCGCGGCAAAGTGCGAGTCGCCGCGCATCGCCGCGCGATAACCGCCGGCCAGCTCGAGGACATAGGGCAGCGTCGCGTTGTTGAGGGCGTAGGTGGACGTGCGCGGCACGCCGCCCGGCATGTTCGCCACGCAGTAGTGGACGACGCCGTCGACCACATAGGTGGGATGCGTGTGCGTGGTCGGCTTGGAGGTCTCGAAGCAGCCGCCCTGGTCGATCGCCACGTCGACCAGCACCGAGCCCTTCTTCATGCGCGCCACCATCTCGCGCGTGACCAGCTTGGGTGCGGCGGCACCTGCCACCAGCACCGCGCCGATCACCAGGTCGGCCGACAGCACGTGCTTCTCGATCGTGTCCCGGTTGGAGAAGACCGTGGTCGCGCGCGCGCCGAACACTTCCTCGATGCGACGCAGCTTCTCGATGCTGCGGTCGATGACGACGACGTGCGCGCCCATCCCCACCGCGATGCGCGTCGCGTTGGATCCCACCACGCCCGCGCCGAGGATCACGATCTTGGCCGGCGGCACGCCCGCCACTCCGCCGGGGAGCACGCCCATCCCGCCCTGCGCCTTCTCCAGGCAATTCGCGCCGGCCTGCACCGCCATGCGTCCTGCCACCTCGGACATGGGCGCGAGGAGCGGCAGGCCGCCGCCCGGCGCGGTGATGGTCTCGTAGGCGATGCACACGGCACCGCTCGCCACAAGGTCGCGGGTCTGCCCGGGATCGGGCGCGAGGTGCAGGTAGGTGAAGAGGACCTGCCCGGGCCGCAAGCGCTTGCGCTCCGTGGCTTGCGGCTCCTTCACTTTCACGATCATCTGCGCACGCGCGAACACGCTCACCGCATCCGGGGCCACTTCGGCGCCGGCCGCCTCGTAATCGCCATCGGTGGCGCCGATTCCCGCGCCCGCGCCCGTTTCCACCATCACCTGGTGGCCGTGCGCGACGATCTCGCGCACGCTCGCCGGCGTGAGGCCGACGCGAAATTCCTGGTCCTTGATTTCCCTTGGGACGCCGATCAGCATGAAGACCCCGCGATGGTTCGATGGGG
>JBBRQA010000224.1:0-6414 GCA_038227085.1 Burkholderiales bacterium
GACCTTGGGAATGTGTGGCTCCGGGAGCTCTACCTGCAGGCCGTCAGGCGATGATGCAGCGAGCGCTGATCTCGAGGTAATGGCTGAGTGGGGGAGTGGCTTGCCCCGCGACCTTGGCAGCATCGTCCCATCGCCTCACCTTGAGCGCGTTCTCGGCGAATGGCTTCGCCATGAACTTCTCCGTCTCCGCGCGCGAGAAGACGCCGCCCTGCAGCGTGAGGCTCCTCTTCGAATCCTCGGAGAGAGCCTCGTAGTAGTCGGGCTCGAGCGCGCACAGCGCGCGCTTGGCGTCGACGTGCAGCCGGATCGCCTCGACCACCGCCGGCGTGAACAGCGCCCTGATAAAGGGAATGGCGAAGTACTGGTGCTGGTCGTCGATGCCCCGCGCGCTGGGCGTGTCGCCTTGTAGGTTCAGCAGGTGGCCGAGATCGTGGAGGAGCGCGGCGGTGACCAGCTCGTTGTCGCCGCCGTCCTGCTCGGCGCGCTGCGCGGCCTGCAGCGCGTGCTCGAGCTGCGTCACGCCTTCTCCCGCGTAGGCGATGTGCCCGTGGTCGCGGAAGAGCTTCTCGATATCCGCGAGCTTGAGGCTCATCTACTTGACGCGGCTCACCAGGTCGTTCGGGCTGGCGGAGAGGTCCGGGCGCGCCTGGAACATCCCGGTGGCGTCGACCGACTTGAGGCGGCTCTTTCTCAGCTGGCCGGCCTGCTCGAGGATCGGGTAGGCGGTCGAGCAGAAGAAGGAATTGATGCGGCGCATGTCGCTGATGATGTCGAGGTGCAGCGAGCTGGTCTCGATCGACTGCAGCGTCTGTCCGGCGAGGCGGTCGAGGTGCGAGTCGTGGTACGCGCGCTCGAGGTCGCGGAAGCGCTCCTTCTCCACCAGCAGCTGCTGCGCGCTCTTCACGTCGCCGTTCAGGAACACCGAAAGGCCCAGGCGCAGGTTCACGACCAGCTTGGCGTGCAGCTCGCTGATCTCGCCCATGCCCGCCTCCGAGAACCTGAGGCGCTGCGAGATCATCTTGTCGCGCAGGTCCTGCATGATGCGCTCGAGGATGTCGCCGACGTGCTCGAGGTTGATTGTGAGCGAGATGATCTCGGTCCAGCGCCGGCTGTCGCGCTCGTCAAGCGCCTCGCGGCTGATCTGGGTGAGGTAGAGCTTGACCGCGGTGTAGAGGCGATCCACGTCGTCGTCCAGCAGGATGATCTCCTCGATCCGCGGGGTGTGGTTGGTGCGCATCACCTCGATCATGCCGTTCAGCATCTGCTCGATGGTGTCGCCGATGCGCAGCGTCTCGCGCGCGGCGTTGGCGAGCGCGAGCGCCGGGGTGTCGATGGCGGCGGCGTCGAGGAAGCGCGGCTCGGTCTGCGGGACGCGGTCCTTCGAATCCGGGAGCCACTTCTCGACGAAGGCGGCGACTTTGTCGGTGAGCCCGATGAAGACGACGGCGAGCGTCACGTTGAACAGCACATGGAAGTCGAGCACCTGGCGGCGCACGTCGGGATCGAAGTGCGCGATGAGCTCGAGCGCCCAGGGAAGGGACGCGGAAAACACGATGCAGCCCGCGACCTTGAAGAGCAGGTTGCCGAACGCCACGCGCCGCCCGCCGCCCGCGGTGCGCGCGTTCACGAAGAGGGCGAGGAGGCCGCTGCCAAGGTTCGCGCCCAGCACCAGGCAGAAGGCCACCGGCACGGCGACTACCTGAGTCGCGGCGAGCGTGGCCGCGATCAGCACCACCGCCAGGCTCGACCACGAGAACACCGCGAACGCGGCGCCGATCAGCATGTCGAGCATAGGGTCGCCCGACAGGGTTGCGAAGATGACGCGCACGCCCGCTGTCTGGGTGATCGGCCTGGTCGCCATCATGACAAGCTGCAGGGCGAGGAGCATGAGGCCCAGCCCGATGGCCACGCGCCCCATCTGCCCGACCTTCGAGTTGCGCTGCGACAGGAAGAAGACCACGCCGAAGATGATGAGGAGCGGCGAGAGCCACGACAGGTCCAGCGAGAATACCTGCGAGAGGAGCGCGGTGCCGACGTCGGCGCCGAGCATCACGGCGAGCGCGGCGGCGAGCGCGATCAGGTTCTGCGAGACGAACGAGCTCGCGATGAGCGCGGTGGCGGAGGACGACTGGACCAGCCCGGTGACGCCCAGGCCGGCCAGGAACGCGGAGCCGCGGTTGGCGGTGCTCTTGGCGAGGATGCGCCGCAGGTCGGCGCCGAACACGCGCAGGATCCCGGTGCGCACGATGTGCGTGCCCCACACGAGGAGGGCCACGCCTGCGAGGAGGTTTAGGAGTGTCTGCACCCTGCTAGATTAACTCCATGGGAGGCTGAAAGTCTTGAGGTTCGTGAAGCTCTTCGTAGCTTCCTGCACGCCTTCCTTGTAGCCGAGGCCGGAATCCTTGATGCCGCCGAAGGGCGTCAGCTCCAGGCGATAGCCCGGCACCTCGCGCACGTTCACCGTGCCGACGTTCAATTCCGAGACGAAGCGCGTGATGTAGTCGAGGCGGTTGGTGCACACCGCGGACGACAGTCCGTAGGCGGTGCCGTTGGCGATCGCGATCGCCTCCTCGATGGAGCCGAAGCGAATCACCGGCGACACCGGGCCGAAGGTCTCCTGCCGGACCACCGTCATGTCGGGCGACACGTTGTCGATCACCGTGGGCGAGTAGAGGGCACCGTCCCTCTTGTTGCCGGCGAGGAGCTTCGCGCCCTGCGCAACCGCCTCGTTCACGCGCGCCTCGAAGAGCCTGGCGGCCGCCTCGTCGATCACGGTGCCCATGTCCATCTCGCGGTCGAACGGGTCGCCGTGCTTCCAGGCGCGCGTCTTGTCGACCACGAGGTCCACGAAGCGCTTCGCGACCGTCTCGTGGACGAGGATGCGCTTGACCGCGGTGCAGCGCTGGCCGCTGTTCTTGTACGAGCCCTGCACCGCGAGCGTCGACGCCTCGTCGAGGTCGGCGTCCTCCATCACGATGAGCGGGTCGTTGCCGCCCAGCTCGAGCACGATGCGCCGGTAGCCCGCCTTCGAGGCGATGGTCTTGCCTGCCGCCACCCCGCCGGTGAAGGTCACCAGGTCGACATGCTCGTTGGTGATGAGCTCGTCGGCGATCTCGCGCGGATCCCCGGTGATCACCTGCAGCATCTCGCGCGGCACGCCCGCCTCGTGGAGGAGGCTGACGAGGTAGATCGCGGACAGAGGCGTCTTTTCCGAGGGCTTCAGCACTACGCGGTTGTTGGTGGCGATGGCGGGCGCGATCTTGTGCGCCACCTGGTTCATCGGATGGTTGAATGGAGTGATCGCCGAGATCACGCCCAGCAGCGGCTCGCGGCGCGTGAACACACGGCGCTGCTTTCCGTGGGGCGTCAGGTCGCACGAGAACGCCTGGCCGTCGTCCTTCAGTGCCTCCATGGCGCTGAACACGAGCACATCGCAAACGCGGCCCACTTCGTAGAGCGAATCCTTTTTGCACAACCCCGACTCGCGCGTGATGAGGTCCGAAGCTTCCTCGGTCTTCGCGCGCAGCAGCTCCGCGGCCTTCTCCAGGATTTCCGAGCGCTCATACCTGGTGAATGACGGCTTGCAGGCATATCCGGTGTCGAAGGCTTTCTTGACGTCGGCGACGGTGGCTTTCGCAACGGTGCCGACAAGCTCTCGGGTAAACGGGTTGCGGACCTCGATCACATGCTGTCCCTGCGCGCGGTCGTTCATGACGAAGCGATCTGCTTCTCTCCCTCTACCCTGGGAGACGACCGGGGAGAGGGTCCCTCGAGGTGATTCAACGCGATGTCCAGAATGTCGAAATTCCGCAGCTTGCGTCCCTCGATGCCCTTCACCTTCCGGTTGAAGAGGAGCGGCACCGTCTGTTCCGTCACGCCCCCGTGCGAGCGCAGAGGTGCGTCGAGGCCCGAGAGGTCGTGGCGCCTGGCGCTGGTGCCGAGCACCACGTGCCGCGTGGAGACCGCGACGATGTCGCCCATGCGATCGGGCGGGAGCTCGAAGCGCGCGCAGGCTTCGGCCCGGGTGAGCGCCGCCTCGATGCCCTCCGTGCGTGCAAGGCGATCGAGGACGGAAGAGCGGTCGGTCTCGTCGAGGTAGACGGTGGCGAAGGAGCCCAGCGCGCCGTGGTGGACGACATAAGGGTCGGTGATCGGCAGGATCACGCGCGAGCGCCCGGCGCCGAGCCAGCCGTCGAGGAGGTCCTGCAGGTAGATCACGTTGGGCGAGCCGTCGGCTTTGGTCTTGGCGTTCATGCCGTGATCCGCGGTGAGCGCGACGACGGCGCCCAGCGCGTCGAGGCGCGCGAGGTAGCGATCCATCATCGCGTAGAAGGCGTTGGCTCCCGCCGTGCCGGGCGCGAACTTGTGCTGCACGTAATCGGTGGTGGAAAGATACATGAGGTCCGGGCGGCGCGTCTCGAGGAGCTTCACGCCCGCGGCGAACACGAACTCGGAAAGCTCGGCGCTGTACACCGATGGCACCGGCATGCCGACCAGGTCCACGACATTCTCGATGCCGTTCTCGGCGATCGACGCGTCGGCGGCGCGCTCGGCGGAGAAGCAGATTCCGTCGAGCTCATGGCCGAGGAGCTTCCTCAGCTTGTCCTTGGCGGTGACCACCGCGACCTTGGCGCCGGCCCTGGCGAACGCGGCGAGCACCGTCGGCGCGCGCAGGTATTTCGGATCGTTCATCATCACCTCCGCGTCGGCGTCGCGGTCGTAGAAATAATTGCCGCAGATGCCGTGCACCGCGGGTGGGGCGCCCGTGACGATCGAGAGGTTGTTCGGGTTGGTGAAGGTGGGCACCACGGCGTTGCCCTTGAAGGCCGAGCCGCCGCGCAGCACCTTCGCGATGAAGGGCGCCGTGCCCGAGGCCGCCGCTCGCTCGAGGTAGTCGTACTCGCAGCCATCCACGCAGATCACGACGAGGGGCTCGGTCATCCAGCGGTAGCTGCGGCCGTTCACAATGGTTTCTTTCATCACTTCTCCAATGCCGCATGCAACCGCGCGCGGCTTTCGATGGCGTGCTCGTACATGAGCTTGCCGGCGCGGTCGCAGTCGCGGCGCGCGAGGGCGTCGACGATCTCCGCGTGCTCGCGCGTCGAGATCGGGAAGCTGTCGGCGCCGCGCGCGAGCGTCTCGCGCCGATAGAGGTGCAATTCGTTGACGAGGCGCCGGTAGTGCGCGACCAGTGTGCGGTTGCCGGTGAACTCCGCCAGGCGGTCGTGGAACCTCACATTGAGCGGGTAGTAGGCGTCGACGCTTTTCGCGCGTGCCGCCTTCTGCATCTTCTTCAAGAGCTCGCGCAGCTCGACGAGCTGCCCCGGCTGGATGCGCGCCGCCAGCAGGCGGCCGATCAACTCGTCGAGGCCCGCGCGCACCTCGTAGATCTCGTCGGCGTCCTCCACGGACACCTGGCGCACGAAGACGCCGCGGTTCTTCTCGGTGCGTACCAGCCCCGCTTGCTCCAGGGCCCGAAAGGCCTCGCGCACCGGTCCGCGCGAGACGTTGAGCGTGCCCGCGATGTCCTCCTCGGTGAGCTTGGCGCCGGGCTCCAGCTCGCCGGCGAGGATGCGCCGCTCGAGCTCGCGCTGGACGAGGGTGGTGAGGGAATGGCTCTGCAGGAGCTCGATGGCGGCGGAGGATGCGGCAGCGGAGGCGGGGGCCATGGAGGAGCGGCGCAAACGAGACCTTGACATTAGACAGTCTGAGTTTGTAGATTGTCAACAATCTGTAATCACCTCGTCACAACATCCCGCGATCCTGTCGCGGACATAATCCGTAGTCCCGCATCTCGCCCGCATAACCCATCCCACAGGGAGAGTCCGATGAAAGCCGTTGCCCGCCGCCTTGCCCCGCTGCTCGTCGCCGCCGCAGCCGCGTCCGCCTGGGCGCAGAAGACCGAGCTCCTCGTCTACACCGCGCTCGAGACCGACCAGCTCAAGGCCTATACCGAGTCGTTCCAGAAGACCAACCCGAACGTCGACCTGAAGTTCGTGCGCGACTCGACCGGCGTCATCACCGCCAGGGTGCTCGCCGAGAAGGCCAACCCGCAGGCCGACATCATCCTCGGCGTTTCGGCGACCTCGGTGGCGATCTTCAAGTCCGAAGGCATGCTCGCGCCTTATGCCCCGGTGGGATTCGGCGGCCTGAAGCCCGCGTATAGCGATCCCGCGCGCCCGCCGTCCTGGATCGGGCAGGACGTGTACTCGGCGGTGGTCTGCTACAACACCGTCGAGGGCGCCAAGAAGGGCATTCCGAAGCCCGAGTCGTGGGCCGACCTCACCAAACCGGTCTACAAAGGCCAGATCACGATGCCCAATCCCGCCTCGAGCGGCACCGGCTTCCTCGACGTCGCCGGGTGGCTGCAGAGCATGGGCGAGGCCAACGCGTGGAAATTCATGGACGCGCTGC
>JBBRQA010000225.1:0-6400 GCA_038227085.1 Burkholderiales bacterium
GGCGGCCTGGTCGAGCTTCGCCTGCGCGGCGGTCGCGTCGTCCTTCACCTTCTTCTCGGCCGCGACGGCCTTCGCCTTGTCGTCCGGCGGAGGCGGCGGCGGGATCTTGGCCCAGGCCGCGGCGGTGCCAAGCGTGAATGCGAGGATGAGCCCCGCGGTCGCGATGCGCGTCATCATCAATCTCCCGTGGCCGGTTGCACGTTGCCCGCGACGATCTTCTCGGGACGCTTGCCCTGCTTGACTTCGTCGTACCAGAGCGCGTGGTGCTCGCGCGCCCATTCCTCGTCCACATAGCCGTCACGCATGCCGCGGTACGCGCCTTCCATCCCGAGCGTGCCGATGTAGATGTGCGCGAACGAGGCGGAGATGAAGAGGATCGCGCAGATCGCGTGCACGACGTTGGCCTGCTGCATGAGCTCGCGCCCCTGGTTCCAGTTGGGGAAGTCGAGGATGAGCCCCGTCGCGCTCACCAGCGCGCCGAGGAGCACGAGGCCGCCCCAGAACCACAGCTTCTCGCCGCCGTTGAAGCGGCCCGACGGCACATCGTGCCCGCCCAGCATCCCGCCCAGGCGCGTGAGCCACTTGATGTCGATCGCGTGGATCAGGTTGTCCTTCACGAAGATGAGGAATGACACCACGAGCGTGAAGATGAAAAGCGGCCCCACGAAGTTGTGGATGTTCTTGCCGATGATGGTGAGCCACGAGAAGCCGGCGTAGCCCAGCCATGGAAGGATCAGGTACTTGCCCCACAGCATGGTGGTGCCGGTGACCGCGAGGAACACGAAGCTGATCGCCATGGTCCAGTGCGAGGCGCGCTCGACGGCGTTGAAGCGCTCGATGAGGCGCCCGGTGGGCAGCCCCTTCAGGCGGATCTTGCCCACGATCAGATAGAAAAGCGCGATCGCGCCGAGTGCGATCACCACCACCCAGCCGCCGTACTGGACCAGCGGGCCGTTGTGGAAGGCGCGCCACTCGCGACCCGTGGGCTGGATGAGGACGTTGGTCTCACGGCCGGGAATCGACGCGTACTGCGGCAGCTCGCTAGGTTGGCCCCACGAGGCGGGCGGGTTGTTCCAGCCGGGAACCGCCGTCGACCCGGTGGCGGTCGAGACTTCGTTCGCCGGCTTCATGCCGCGCGCGGGATTGTCGGGCACCTTGCCGGTGGGCGCGGTGGCGGGCGGCGCGGGCGACGTGGCCGGAGCCTGCGCCAGCGCGGCGAGCGGCAGGGCCAGCGCCGCGCTGAAAATCAGCGCACCCAGGCGGCGCACATTGGATCGAAGCATGAGACTCCTCCGTTTATTTGGCTTTGTTGACTTCGCCGGTGCGGATGTACTCGTTCTGGGTCTGGGCGCGCTGCGCGAGCGCCTTCTCGTACTTGTCCTTGTCACCCTTGAAGAGGTCACCCGCATAGGCCTTCGTGTCCTCCTTGCCGGCATAGGGCTTGGCGGCGTCCTGCGGGATCTCGTGACACGCGGCGAGCACCATCGCCGCGGCGAACAGCAGGGCGGCCTTCATGCCGCGCCTCCCGGCTGGTCCTTCAGCTTGTCGCTTCCGCCGTAGGCCATCGCCCATCCCCAGATCTCGTCGCCCTTGCCACGGGTGACGACCCGCGTCTTGTAGATCGTGGTGATGACGGGAGCGTCGCCGGCCAGCAACGCCTTGGTGGAGCACATCTCGGCGCATGCGGGAAGCTTGCCCTCGGCGATTCGGTTGCGCCCGTACTTGCGGAACTCCTCGACCGAGTGGTTCTCCTCGGGGCCGCCGGCGCAGAACGTGCACTTGTCCATCTTGCCGCGCAGGCCGAACGCGCCCGCCTGCGGAAACTGCGGCGCGCCGAACGGGCATGCATAAAAGCAGTAGCCGCAGCCGATGCACAGGTCCTTGTCGTGCAGGACGATCTGGTCCTCGGTGCGATAGAAGCAATCCACCGGGCACACCGCCATGCAGGGCGCGTCGGTGCAGTGCATGCACGCCACCGAGATCGAGCGCTCGCCCGGCACGCCGTCGTTCACCGTCACGAGGCGGCGCCGGTTCACGCCCCACGGGATCTCGTGCTCCTGCTTGCAGGCGGTGGAGCAGCCGTTGCACTCGATGCAGCGCTCGGCGTCGCAGATGAATTTCATTCTGGCCATGGTTGTTCTCCTGGTTCCGTCTTCAGGCGCGCTCGATATTGCAGAGCGTCGTCTTGCTTTCCTGCATCATCGTGACCGAGTCGTAGCCGTAGGTGGTCGCGGTGTTGACCGCCTCGCCGCGCACGATCGGCGCCGCGCCCTCCGGATACTTGTCGAGCAGGTCCTTGCCCTGCCACCACCCGGAAAAGTGGAACGGGATGAAGCTCGTTCCCGGCCCGACGCGGTCGGTGACCAGCGCACGCACCTTGATCTTCGCTCCGGTCGGCGTGTTCACCCACACGTGGTCCCAGTACTTGATGCCGCGGTCGGAGGCGTCCTTGGTGTTGATCTCGACGAAGTTCTCCTGCTGCAGCTCGGCAAGCCACGGGTTGGAGCGCGTCTCCTCGCCGCCGCCCTCGTACTCGACCAGGCGACCGGAGGTGAGGATGATCGGGAACTTCTCGGCGACCTTGTCCTGGATCGCCTTGTTCTGCACCGTCTTGTAGAGGGTGGGGAGGCGCCAGAAGGCCTTCTTGTCGTCGTGCGTCGGGTACTTCGCGACCATGTCGGGGCGTGGGCTGTAGAGCGGCTCGCGGTGCTGCGGCACGCCGTCGGGGAAGTTCCACACCACCGCGCGCGCCTTGGCGTTACCCCAGAAGTGCACGTTGTGGTTGACCATGCAGACGCGCTGGATGCCGCCGGACAGGTCGGTCTTCCAGTTCTTGCCCTCGGCCGCCGCCTGCTCCTCGGGCGTGAGCTCCGCCCACCAGCCCAGCTTCTTCATGAGCACGTGGTCGAACTCGGGGTACCCGGTGGTGATCTCGGAATCCTTCGGGAAGGAGCCGTCCTCCGCGAGGAGGTTGACGCCATTCTTGGTGATGCCGAAGTTGGCGCGGAAGCAGCCGCCGCCGTCCATCATCTTCAGGTCGGTGCGATAGAGCACCGGCGAGCCCGGGTGCTTGATCTCGGGCTTGCCGTAGCAGGGCCACGGCAGGCCAAAGTAGTCGCCGTTGATGTCGTAGCCGGTTTCCTTGTCGATCACGCTCGTGGTGCAGCGCAAAGTCTTCGGATCGAACGCGGCCATGTTGCGCATGTGCGCCTTGAGGCGCTCTGGCGATTGCCCCGTGTAGCCGATGGTCCAGTTGCCCGCATTGATCTCGCGAAGCATGTCCTCGACGTTGGGCTCGTCCCAGCCGGTCCTGTCTTTCGTGAGCTTGATGTTCTTCACGAACTCCGCGCCGTAGCCGAACTTCTTGGCGAAGGCGTACAGGATCGTGTGGTCGGGCTTCGACTCGAACAGGGGCTCGATCACCTTCTCGCGCCACTGCAGGGAGCGGTTGGACGCGGTGACGCTGCCCGAAGTCTCGAATTGCGTGCACGCGGGAAGGAGATAGACGCCTTCCTGCCGGTCCGGCATCGCGGAGGCGGCGGTGGGGTACGGATCGACGATGACCATCAGGTCGACCTTCTCCATCGCCTGCTTCATCTCCAGGCCGCGCGTCTGCGAGTTGGGGGCGTGGCCCCAGTAGACGATCGCGCGCAGGTTCGAATCCTGGTCGATCAGCTCGTTCTTCTCGAGCACGCCGTCGATCCAGCGCGACACCGTCATGCCGGGCTTTTCCATCATCGCCTTGGAGGCGAAGCGCCCCTTCATCCATTCGTAGTCGACGCCCCACACCTTGCACCAGTGCTTCCACGCGCCCTCGGTGATGCCGTAGTAGCCCGGCAGCGAGTCGGGGTTGGGCCCCACATCGGTCGCGCCCTGCACGTTGTCGTGGCCGCGGTAGATGTTCGCGCCACCGCCGGACACGCCGATGTTGCCGAGGGCCAGCTGCAGGATGCAGGAGGCGCGCACAAACGCGTTGCCGGTGGTGTGCTGCGTCTGGCCCATGCACCAGATGATGGTCGAGGGCTTATTCTTCGCCATGGTCTCGGCGGCGATGTAGACATCCGACTCCGATACGCCGGTGACTTCCGTCACCTTGTCCGGGGTCCACTTCTCCATCACCTCGGCCTTGATCTTGTCCATGCCGTAGACGCGATCGTTGATGTACTGCGGGTCTTCCCAGCCGTTCTTGAAGATGTGGTGCAGCATCCCGAAGATGAGCGCCACGTCGGTGCCGGAGCGGAAGCGGATGTACTGGTCGGCCTTGGCTGCGGTGCGCGTGAAGCGCGGGTCGGCCACGATCATCTTGGCGCCGGTCTCCTTGGCGTGCAGCGCGTGCAGCATCGACACCGGGTGCGCTTCCGCGGCATTCGAGCCGATGAAGAACATGCACTTGGTGTTCTGCAGGTCGTTGTACGAATTGGTCATCGCGCCATAGCCCCAGGTGTTGGCTACCCCCGCGACGGTGGTCGAGTGGCAGATGCGCGCCTGGTGGTCCATGTTGTTGGTGCCGAACATGGAGACGAACTTGCGGAACATCTGCGAAGTCTCGTTGCTGTGCTTCGAGGAGCCGACCCAGAACACCGCGTCGGGACCGCTTTCCTTGCGGATCGAGAGGAGCTTGTCGCCGATCTCGTTGATCGCCTGCTCCCAGCTGATGCGGCGGTACTTGCCGGCCACCAGCTTCATCGGGTACTTGAGGCGGTGGGAATGCTCGGTCATGCCGTGCTCGCGAACGCTGGCACCCTTGGCACAGTGCGCGCCGAGGTTGATCGGCGAGTCGAACACCGGCTCCTGGCGCACCCACACGCCGTCGGTCACGACCGCGTCGATCGCGCATCCCACGGAGCAATGCGTGCACACGGTGCGCTTCACCACGGTATTGCCGGTCTTCGCGGTTTGCGCCTGCGCCTCGCCCACCAGGTTCAGGGGCAGCTGGCTCGCGAACGCGGCGGCGCCGGCGGCGATCCCGGATCCTTTCAGGAACGACCTGCGGTCGACGGTCTTGGTGCCGAGCGCGGCGGCCGCGCGGGCGATCGGGTTGCGGGCCTCGGCCCGTCCTTCGGACTTACGCGTGAGCAACATGGCGTGGCCTCCTCAGACTTCGGTGGTCTTGTAGTACTTCAGGATATGCGCCGAGGCCCGGTACTTGGTCGCCTGCGGATCGGACACGGCTTCCTCGGCCCCGTTTGCCTTCACCGTGCCGCGCGCGGTGACGACGGCCGCGACGGCGCCTGCGCTCCCCAACCCCGCGGCGAGCAGGAAGTTGCGGCGGTTGGTCGACTTGGTGGTTTTCATCGTGGGCCTCCTATGGCGAAGACGTGGCGTTAGGCGAGCAGAAACGATTCGGATTCGAGCGCGAAGAAGGCGGCGCCGAGCGCCGCCACCGTGCGGTAATAGTTGGCTTGCTGCGATCTGGCAAGCGCCTCGAAGAACTTTCCCACGCCCGGCTCGACGTGCCCCTGGAAGAACTTGCGCTGCTCCGAGAGGCTCGCGGGCGCGCGCGTCGCGCTGCCAGAGACCAGCACGCGCATCGCGTCGAGCAGGCCCGCGAAATGGTCTTCGGGCTCGCTCGCGGTCTCGCGGCGCGCGAGCCCGAGGGCGGCGAGATCGGACTGGATGCGCACGCGCGGGTGGTCGATGGAAGGCGCGCCGGTGTAGAAGCCGGCATAGACCGAAACCGCGGACTTGCCCATGCCGACAAAGAGCGCCTCGTATTCCTCGAGCGCGGCCTCGGCGTCCATCACCGAGGACGCGTTCACCAGGTCGCGCCAGGCGACCGACAGCGCCGGGTTGCCTTCGGGCGGGATCGGACCGGCGTGCGCGATCGCTTTCAGGAGCTCCACGTCCGGGCCATTGTGCAGGAGGCGCGCGAGGAGCGCGTAGAAGTCCCCGCGCGCCGCTTCCTCGGGCGGCAGCGCGCGCTTCACCGGGACGGGGGAAACGACCGCATCCATCAGGAATCCGCTCCCAGCCTCAGCACAGACGCCTCGCTCTTGTTGGACATCATGTCGACCACGCGGCAGTCGGCGCACATCTGCAGCCGGCGCAGCGCGCCCTCACCCGCAAACATCGAATGGCCGGCAAGCCTTCCCAGCATCGCGTTCACCATTTGCTGCGTGCCGAAGGGCTTGTTGCAGCTCACGCAATGGAAAGGACTGGTCTCGTTGAGCAGGCGCGCCTCGCGTACCTCGGGCGTGAGGAGGAGGCGCGGCGAGAGTCGGATCGCGTCCTCGGGGCAGGTGGCCTCGCAAAGCCCGCACTGCACGCAGTTGCGCTCGAGGAACTTGAGGAGCGGCTGGTCGACGCCGTCCATGAGCGCGGATTCGGGGCACGCTCCCACGCATGCCATGCACATCGTGCACTTCGCCTTGTCGACCAGCACCTCGCCGAAGGGCGCGGA
>JBBRQA010000226.1:0-6339 GCA_038227085.1 Burkholderiales bacterium
CCTCCGCCAAGTGCGACCTCATCGTCATGGCCTCGCATGGCCGCAAGGGCATCGCCGGGGTCCTCCTCGGCAGTGAGGCCCAAAAGGTGCTCACCCATTCGACCGTGCCGGTGATGGTGTGCCGCTGACTCCGGCCACCATCCCTTCGGGCGTCGAGGAAGCGCGCCTCTGTGCCGATTGCGGGCTCGTCATCGCGAGTCTCGACCTGCAGCGCCACCCGCAGGCCCTCTTCTGCCGGCGCTGCGAGAGCGAGCGCGAGCGCCGGCGCGCGCGCCCGGGCGCTTCCGGCTAGCCCACCGAGGCGATCGAGCGCTCCGCGGCAGGCAGGCGCTCCAGGTCCAGCGTCACGCGCCTCAAGAGGCCGTCGTCCATGTCGCGCGCGATGTCGAATCCGAGGTCGGCACACAGCTTGAGCATCCCTTCATTGGCCGCGTCCACCAAGCCGACCATGGTCGCGCGCCCCTGCGCGCGCGCGATCGCCGCCAGGCGCATCATCATGAGGCGGCCCAGCCCGCGCCCCTGCCACGCATCGGCCACCACGATGGCGAATTCGCACGAGGCGCCGTCGGGGAGCGTGAAGTAGCGGCATACCGCTACGGCCTTCGCGCCCGCGCCGGTGCCGTCCAGCGCGACCAGTGCCATCTCCCGGTCGTAGTCGATCTGCGTGAAGCGCGCGAGGGTGGCGGCGTCGAGCGTGCGGATCGTGCCCATGAAGCGCCGGCGCATCGTCTCGGTCGTCAGCGACGCGAGGAACTCGCGCTCGAGGCGCGCGTCCTCGGGCCGGATCGGACGCAGGCAGAGCCCCGCCCCGTCGCGCAGGCGCACGCGCGCCTCGAGACTCACCGGATACGGCCGCACCGCGAGGTGCGCATAGGGAGCGCGCTGGGGCGCGACCTCGCGCACCACGACCCGCGCGTCGACGGCTACGACCCCATGCTCGTCGGCCATCAGCGGGTTCACGTCGAGCTCCTCGACCTCGGCCAGCTCGCAGGCGATCTCCGAGACGCGCAGCAGCACCGCGTCGAGTGCCGCGCGGTGCACCGGCGGCAGGTTGCGGAATTTCCCCAGCATCGCCGCCACGCGCGTGCCGCGGATCATGTGGTCCACGAGCACGGCGTCCAGCGGCGGCAGCGCCACCGCGCGATCCCTGAGCACCTCCACGGCGATCCCGCCCGCGCCGAACGTGATCGCCGGCCCGAAGATGGGATCGGTAACGATGCCCGCCATCAGCTCGCGCCCGTGCAGCGGCGACACCATCGGCTCGATCGAGACGCCGCGGATCTTCGCCTCGGGACGATGCCGCCGCACCGCGTCCATCATCTCGGCGTAGGCAGTGCGCACCGCCTCGCCATCGGCGAGCGCGAGGCGCACGCCGCCGACGTCGCTCTTGTGGGTGATGTCGGGCGAATCGATCTTCATCGCCACCGGGTAGCGCACCACGCCCGCGGCGCGTACCGCCTCGCCGGCGGACTCCACCAGCACCGAGTGCGCGACGGGAATGTGGAACGCGGCCAGCAGCGCCTTGGACTCGGTGGTGCTCAGGATGCGGCGGCCTTCGCGAAGCACTTTGTGGATCAGCACGCGCGCGCCGTCGATGTCGGCGGCCTCCGAAGCCGCGCGCGATCCGGGCGCCCGCAGCAGCGCGCGCTGGTTGCGATGGAACGCGGCCAGGTGCGCGAAGGCCTCGACCGCCATCTCGGGAACCTCGAACACCGGCAGCTGCGCTGCCCGAAGACGGGTGCGCGCGGCGCCCACGCTCGCCTGTCCCATCCAGCACGCGAGCACGGGCTTGGGCGACGCGCGCGCGGACTCCGCCACCGCGGCCGCGGCGCTCCCGGCGTCGGTCATTGCCTGCGGGGTGAGGATGGCGATGACGCCATCCACACCCTCGTCGGCGAGGCACGCCGTCACCGCTTCACGGTAGCGTTGCGCATCGGCATCGCCGATCAGGTCCACCGGATTGCCGTGGGACCAGTTCGCGGGCAGCGCGCTCCGCAGGCGCGCGATGGTCGCGGGCGCGAGGCTCGCGAGCGGGATCCCCAGGTCGGCGGCGCGATCTGCTGCCATCACGCCGGGGCCGCCGCCGTTGGTGACGATTGCGAGGCGCTCGCCGGCGGGACTTACGCGCGACGCAAGCACCTGCGCGGCGAGGACCAGCTCGGCGATGGTGCGCACCCGGACCACGCCGGTGCGGCGCACGACGGCGTCGAAGATATCGTCGTTGCCCACGATGGCGCCGGTGTGCGACACCGCCGCGCGCGATCCCGCCGGGTGGCGCCCGACTTTCATCAGGATTACCGGCTTGGCGCGCGCGGCGGCGCGCAACGCGCTCACCAGCCGACGCCCGTCGCGCACACCTTCGATGTACAGCAGGATGTGCTCGGTCTTCGCATCGGCGGCGAGATAGTCGATCACCTCGCCGAAGTCGAGGTCGCTCGAACCGCCGAGCGACACCACGCTCGAGAAGCCCAGGCCGTTGGGCGTGGCCCAGTCGAGCATCGCGGTGCACACGGCGCCCGACTGCGAGACGAGCGCGAGTGATCCGGCGAGGGCGTGGCCGCGCGCGAAGGTCGCGTTCAGCCCGAGCGGCGGGCGCATCAGGCCCACGCAGTTGGGGCCGAGAAGGCGCACGCGGTGGCGCCGCGCGTTCTCCAGCAGGGTCTTCTCGAGCGCGGCGCCCGCGGGCCCGGACTCCGAGAACCCCCCGGAGATCACCACCGCCGCCCCGATTCCCGCGCGCCCGCATTGCTCGATGAGGCCCGGTACCGTGGCCGCGGGCGTCGCGATGACGGCCAGGTCCACCGCACGGCCCAGGTTCTCGACGGAGGCTACGCAGGGCAGCCCACGCACGCTCGCGTACTTCGGATTCGCCGCGAACAGCTCACCCCGATAGCCGCCGGTGAGGAGGTTGTCCAGCACCAGCGCGCCGACCTTCCCGGCGCTCTCCGAAGCGCCCACCACCACCACCGAGCGCGGTTCGAACAGGGTGGAGAGGTAGTGGCTCATGCGCGGTGCTGCAGGATGCAGGTCAGAGCGCTGCACGCAACCCCGAGCGCCCAGAGGAAGAGGAACCCGGATGTGTAGACGGCGAGCGGGCGTGCCTCGAGGGGCGCGCCGAAGTAATGCACGTCGATGGGGTCGATGAACGTGAAGACCAGGCCCACCGCCGGGATCGCCATCACGAAGCCCGGCCAGAGAATCCACATCAGCTGTCGCTTGCCCATCCTCTGCTCACCTCCCCGCAGGCTCGAACGCGGCGCCACCCTCGTCCACGGGCCAATCGCCCGACATCCGCCATGCGCGGGCCTCGTCGGACAGGCCGAGCCGCCATGATGCGCCACGCGGCGCGGCGAGCGCGCCCTCGTAGACGCCGGGCGCGGTCGGGCTCAACAGCACCTCCTGGTCCTCCCCCGCGCGCGTGCGGTGGATGAGAGACAGGCGCAGCCGCGGCGGCGGATCGGCCGCGCCACGCAGGAACACGCGCGCGTGGGTATGCGACTCGCTCAGCTGCAGCGTGGCCGAGAGCCCGAGCGTGCGCGCGCGCTCGTCGCGCGCGATGGTGCGGTTGATGGCGAGGCCCTGATTGTAGTAGTCCTCGGCAACCAGGCCGTCGGTGGTGGAGAAGGCCCAGAACATCGTGGGGACTCCCGCGGCGATCACCGCCATCGGCCCGCTCATCAGGATCCAAGGCCACGGCTCGCGCCACCAGGATGTCGCATTCGAATTCATTTCAGTCTCCTTCTCTTCTTTAGACGCCGTTCAAGGCAAGAGGAAACGCGATTTCTCGACCAGCTTGAAGTCGCCTGCGTCGAGGACGAAGGCGATGGGATGGGACGCGTGTCCCGAGGCGGCATCGGCGCGCACGCGAACGGCGAGCGTGCGAGTCGCGAGCGGCGCGATGTCGAAGGAATCGGGCCCGGCGAGAAGCTCGAGCCCGGCGAGCTCGGCGCCGCCGCTCACGCGCAGCTCGAAGCGGCGCGGCCGCTCCTCGGTGTTCATCACCTGGAGGCGGTAGATGTTCTCGATGCGCCCGCCCTCCACTTCGCGCGCCAGGGTGCCGCGGTCGCGGATCACGTCCATCTTGACCGGCGCGCGCAGCCAGAGCGACACCGACGCGGCCACCGCGATCGCGACCAGGATCGCGGTGTAGACGAGCACGCGCACGCGCGCCACGCGCCGCAGCATCCGTTTCCAGCTCCAGCCGTGCTTCAGCGCGTTCTCGGTCGAATAGCGGATGAGTCCCGGCGCGTAGTTCATCTTGTGCATCACCTGGTCGCAGCCATCGATGCATGCCGCGCATCCGATGCATTCGTATTGCAGTCCCTCGCGGATGTCGATGCCGGTAGGGCATACCTGCACGCAGATTCCGCAGTCGACGCAGTCGCCCATGCCGAGGGCCTTCGGGTCGGCGCTCCTCGCGCGCGATCCGCGTGGCTCCCCGCGCGCCGCGTCGTAGGTGATGACCAGCGTGTCCGGGTCGAACATGGCGCTCTGGAAGCGCGCGTACGGGCACATGTACTTGCACACCTGCTCGCGCATCCAGCCGGCGTTGCCGTAGGTGGCGAACGAATAGAACGCGAGCCAGAATGATTCCCACGGTCCGAGCGAGAGCGAGGCGACACCGACCGCCAGCTCGCGGATCGGCGTGAAGTAGCCGACGAAGGTGAACCCGGTCCACAGCGAGAGCGCGATCCACGCGCCGTGCTTGGCAGCCTTGAGCGCGACCTTGCGCGGGCCGGCCGCGGCGCGGTCGAGCTTCGCGCGCGCCATGTGCTCGCCCTCGATCTTGCGCTCGATCCAGAGGAAGATCTCCGTGTACACAGTCTGCGGGCAGGCGTAGCCGCACCAGAGGCGCCCGGCGATGGCGGTGAAGAGGAAGAGCGCGAGCGCCGAGAGCACCAGAACGACCGTGAGGTACACGATATCCTGCGGCCACAGCACCAGCCCGAAGAGGGAGAACTTGCGCCCGGCCAGGTCGAAGAGCACCGCCTGGCGCCCGTTCCACTGCAGCCACGCCGTGCCGTAGAAGACGATCTGCGTGGCGAACACGAGCGCCCAGCGCCAGCGCGCGAAGGCGCCGTGCACTGCGCGCGGATAGATCTTGCGGCGGACTTCGTAGAGGGACTGCTCGAGGCTTTCGCCCGCCGCGGCATTCATCGCACCGCTTTGATGGGAATCCCGTCTTTCGCGGCCTCGACGCGCGACAGCCCGTACACATAGGCGGCGAGCACGTGCACGCGCGGCTCGCCGAGGAGGTCGCGGTGCGCCGGCATGACGCTGCTGCGCCCCTTGGTGATGGTCTCGATCACGGTGGCTTCCGAGGAGCCGTACAGCCATACCTGGTCGGTGAGGTTGGGGGCGCCCATTGCCACGGTGCCCTTGCCTTCCGGGCCATGGCAGGCAGCGCAGTAGGTGGCGAAGCTCGCCTTGCCGCGCGCCGCGCGCGCCGCGTCGTGCGGCAGGCCCGAGAGCGAGCGCACGAAGCTCGCCGTGTCCTTGACACCCTCCTCCTTCAGTACTTCGCCCATCGCCGGCATCATGCCCCTGCGCCCGTCGAGGATCGTGGTCTTGATCACCTCGGGATCGCCGCCGTAGAGCCAGTCGCCGTCGGTGAGGTTCGGAAAGCCCTTGCCGCCACGCGCGTCGGACGCGTGGCACTGGGTGCAATAGGTGAGGAAGAGCTTCTCGCCCACGGCGCGCGCTTGCGGGTCGGTGGCGAGGCGCTTCAAGTCGAGCGCCGCGAACTTCTGGTAGAGCGGGCCGTACTTGCTCTCGGCGACCTTCATCTCCTCGGCGTACTCTCCCGCCGAGGTCCACTTCAAGGCGCCCGGCCATGTTCCCAGGCCCGGATAGGCGACGAGGTACGCGAGGCTGAAGAGGATCGTGATCCAGAAGAGCCAGATCCACCAGCGCGGCAGCGCGTTGTTGAGCTCCGCGAGGTCCTCGTCCCAGACGTGCGGCGTCTGGTCGGGGTCGCCCGCGACACGGCGCCTGCTCATCGAGATCAACAGCAACGCGCAGGCGACGATGCTCACCAGGGTCACGCCGCCGACGAACAGGCTCCAGAAGTCTCCAGTGAAGTCGCTCATCGGTCGTCGCCTTCCTCGAGCGGAAGCCGCGCCGCCTCCTCGAACCTCGTGCGATTGCGCCCGCTCGCCGCCCACGCCAGGATCCCCACGAACACGACGAAGCTGACCACCGTGACCGCGATGCGCAGCAGGTTGATGTCGATGGTCATCTCACGTTCCTGAGCGAGGTGCCGAGCACCTGCAGGTAGGCGATGAGCGCGTCCTGCTCGGTCTTGCCGGCAAGCGCGGCCTTCGCGCCCGCAATCTCGGC
>JBBRQA010000227.1:0-6326 GCA_038227085.1 Burkholderiales bacterium
CCGCCGGTGGCCACGGGCTCGTCGCCTTCCTTCGCCTACTGCGCCACGGTCGGCACATCGGCAGCCGACAGCGCCGGCGCCGTGAGCGCGAGCTCGGCCGCTTCCTCGTCGGCCGTCATCACCTTCGGGATCACGATGGTGGCGACGGTCGGATCCTCGTCCTTGCCCACCGCCGCCTCGACGCCCGCCGGCAGCTTCACCGCCGAGAGGTGCAGCGAGTGGCCGGCCTGCAGGGTGGAGAGATCCACCTCGATGAATTCCGGCAGGTCCTTCGGCAGGCACGCGATGTCGAGCTCGTTCATCACGTGCTGCACCTGGCCGCCCGCGACCTTCACACCGGGCGAGATCTCCGCGTTCACGAAGTGCAGCGGGACGCGCATGTGGATTTTCTTGTCCGCCGCGACGCGCTGGAAATCGACGTGCAGGATGATCGGGCGGAACGGGTGCATCTGGTAGTCGCGCAGGAGGACCTGCGCCTTCTCGCCGCCAAGCTCCATGTCGAGGATGGAGGCGTGGAACGCTTCCATCTTGAGCTTGAACCACAGCTCCTTGTGGTCGACTTCGATCGGGGTTGCGTCCTTGCCGGCGCCGTAGACGATGCCGGGGACTTTCGACTCGCGGCGCAGGCGGCGGCTCGCACCCGTGCCCTGAACGCTCCGCGGTTCGGCTTTGATTGCAATCTTCATGTTCACTCCAGTTGGTGCTGCGTTGATTCAGCGACTCGCGACCAGGCCGCTGTTTACTCCACGAACAGAGAGCTCACCGAGCTCTCCTCACAAATCCTGCGCATCGTCTCGGCGAGCAGCTCCGCGACGCTGATCTGGCGGATCTTCGCGCACGCCTCGGCCTCGGGCTTGAGCGGGATGGTGTCGGTCACCACCAGCTCGTCGATCACCGAGGCCTCGATGCGGCTCACCGCGGGCCCGGACAACACGGGGTGCGTGCAATACGCGACCACCCGCACCGCCCCCTGCTCCTTCAACGCGCGCGCCGCCTCGCACAGCGTGTTCGCGGTATCGACCATGTCGTCCATGATCACGCACGTGCGTCCGTTCACGTCGCCGATGATGTTCATCACCTTCGCGACGTTCGGCCGCGGGCGCCGCTTGTCGATGATGGCGAGGTCGCTGTCGAGCTGCTTCGCGATCGCCCTCGCCCGCACCACCCCGCCCACGTCGGGCGACACCACCACGAGATTCTTGTAACCGTGCTTCCACAAATCGCCCAGCAGGATCGGCGTCGCGTAGATGTTGTCCACGGGGATGTCGAAGAACCCCTGGATCTGGTCCGCGTGCAGGTCCATCGTCAGCATCCGGTGCACGCCGGAGCCCGTCAGCATGTTCGCGACCACCTTCGCCGAGATCGCCACGCGCGCGCTGCGCGGCCTGCGATCCTGGCGCGCGTACCCGAAGTACGGGATCGCGGCGGTGATGCGCGCGGCGCTCGAGCGGCGCAGCGCATCGACCATGATCATCAGCTCCATCAGCGTGTCGTTGGTCGGCGCGCACGTCGACTGCAACACGAACACGTCCTTGCCGCGCACGTTCTCGAGGAGCTCGACCATCACCTCGCCGTCGCTGAAGCGCGACACCGTGGCCTTGCCGAGCTGGATGCTCAGGTTCTTCGCCACCCTCTGCGCGAGCCGGGGGTTGGCGTTGCCCGTGAACACCATCAGGTTGTCGAAGGCCATCTCCGCTCGATCTCCCAGGTCTCGCGCTACTGTATCTGGCAGGGGAGGAAGGATTCGAACCTTCGAATGCTGGAATCAAAATCCAGTGCCTTAACCAACTTGGCGACTCCCCTTCGGTGCTCTTACCGCTCGTTCAAATGACTATTGCTCAAGTAACGGATGGTGCGTGAGTCCCTGCGCGACAAATCCCTTCATCGGCGCGGGCATCGCGTCGATCACGCTTTGCGCCGCCGCGCGGCTGTCGAAGGCCGCGAATACGCAGCTTCCCGACCCCGTCATGCGCGCATTTCCATGCTGCCGCAGCCACTCGAGGTGCTGGGCCACGACGGGAAAACGAGCGCTGACCACCAGCTCCAGGTCGTTGTGGAACTTTGGATCGTTCGGATGCGCTGAAAAGTCTTCCATTTTAAGGGGTTCCGTGTTCCGGGTCAATTCCGGGGCGGTGTACACGACTTGGGTCGGGACGTGGACCGGGGGGGTCAGGATCAC
Source organism: Burkholderiales bacterium (assembly GCA_038227085.1). Classification (GTDB taxonomy): domain Bacteria; phylum Pseudomonadota; class Gammaproteobacteria; order Burkholderiales; family Usitatibacteraceae; genus Usitatibacter. The sequence continues at coordinate 2,180 of JBBRQA010000227.1, forward strand.
GTACCAGCGGGTAGGCACTTCCACGTCCCGCAGGCGGTCGCCGATGCCCTCCGCCCAGGCCGGCCGCCCGAAGATGAAAAACGGCACGTCGGCCCCCGGCCCCGCGCCGAGCTCGGCCAGGGCCTCGCGGTCGAAGCCCGTTTTCCAGAGGCGATTCAGGGCCAGGAGCGTGGTTGCCGCGTCCGAGCTGCCACCGCCCAGGCCCGCGCCCATCGGGATGCGCTTCTCCATTTCGATGTCGGCGCCCTGTGCGGTGCCGCTGGCTTCCTGCAGGAGGAGTGCCGCGCGCACGGCCAGGTCATCGGCGGGAAGCACGCCCGGCACGTCGTTCACGCGCCGCACGATGCCGTCGGCCCGCACGCCAAAGCGCAGGGAGTCATGCAGGTCGATCAGCGTGAAGACGCTCTGCAGCAGGTGATAGCCGTCGCGCCTGCGCCCGACCACGTGGAGGAAAAGGTTGAGCTTGGCCGGCGCGGGATAGTCGGGGGCGGCGAGCTCCACGATCTAGTCCTCGAGTGCGCGGTACTCGTCGACCACGAGCTTCACCACCACGTCGCCGCGGATCGCCGTAATGCGCTTGGCGAGGTCGACGCGACCGGCGCGTTGGGACTCGTCGATGGTCACCCTCCACTCGCCCGATGCCGCGCCGGGCGGGCCGCCATGCAGCCAGCTTGCGATCTCATCGGGGTCGAGCGGTACGCCGAGAAGCTTTTCGGTGAGGCTCTGGAAGCTTTCGGCCGATTCGCTCGCGGCTCCGGCGCGCGTGAGCGTCGCGCCGCCCGCGCCGGATTCGACGCGCGCGACTTCGTTGCCGAGCGGAGACGAGATCACCCACACGTCGGAATCCCGATGCCGCGTCCAGCGCAGCTTGGCGATGTCGCTGCGCTGGCCCTGGCGCACGGCGAGCCGTCCGCTCGCCTCGAAGGCGGCGGGCACGCTCGACAATTCAGGAAGCGGCTGCGGCGCCGGGAGCGTCGCGCACGCGGCGACGAGGAGCGCCGCGGCGCAGGCGACGGTGCGGATCAGGGCTGGTGCTTCTGCATCACCGCGAGGAGCGTCTCGTGGTTCGGGTTCTCGGAAAGGGCCGCGCGCCAGATCTTCTGCGCCTCGTCGTGCTGGCCCGAGCTCCACAGCACTTCACCGAGGTGCGCGGCGATCTCGGGATCGGGACGCGCGCTGTACGCGGTGTGCAGGTGCTTCAGCGCCTCGCCCATCTCGCCCATGCGGAAATTCACCCAGCCGAGGCTGTCGAGGATGAACGGATCGTCGGGCGAGAGCTTCATCGCCTTCTCGATCAGGTCCTTCGCCTCCACCAAACGGTTGGTCTTCTCCGCGAGCGTGTAGCCGAGCGCGTTATAGGCATGCGCGTAGTCGGGCTTCATCTTGATCACCTGGCGAAGATCCTTCTCGAGCACGTCGAGCTTGTCGATGCGCTCGGCGGCCATCGCGCGATCGTAGAGAAGCTCGAAGGACTCCGGATATTTCGCGACCGCACCGGTAAGGAGCGCGTAGGTCTCCTTCCACTCCTTCGCGTCGCGCAGCAGCTGCGCCTCGACCTGCACCATCTGGATGCTGTCCTCGGAGGAGCGCGGCTCGATGTGGCGCAGGTACTCGCGGCCCGCTTCGAGTCCCTGCTGGCGCGCGATGAGTGTCGCGATCTTCAGCTGCGCGCGCACCCAGTCGCCCGCGTCGACCTTCTGGTACCAGCCGATCGCCTCGTCGTAGCGCTTGAGACCTTCGGCGGCCTGGCCCATGCCGAGGTAGATCGCCGTGGGCTCGCGGTAGCCCTGCTTCAACGCGCGGCTGAATGCGAGCTGCGCGTCTGCGTAGTCCTCGAGCTGCAGCGAAAGGAGGCCGACCGCATACGGCGCCTGCGAATCGGTCTTCGAAAGCTTCTCCGCCTCGCGGAACTGGTCGCGCGCCTCCGCGAGCTTGCGCTCGGCGGCGAGCTCGCGCCCGAGCTGCATGCGCACTTCCTGCGACGCGGGGTTCGCCGCGACGAACGACTCGTAGAAGGCGATCACCTCGCCCGGAGCGGCCTTGCGCAGCACCTGCGCCTTGAGGATCGCGCCCGGCTCCCACGACGGCTTCATCTTCAATGCCGCGTCGGCCTCCGCCATGGCGACGTCAAGCTGGCCGGCGATGAGCGCCGCCACGCCGACCGCATAGCGCGACTCGGGAATCTGGTAGCGAGCGACGACTTCGCGCGTCGTCTGCAGCACGGCGACCTTGTCGGGGAACTTGCCGAGGAGGTGCGCAAGCTGCATCACGATCGGGGCGCGATTGGCGGTCTTCTCGAGGATGCCGCCCAGCATGTCGCGCGCCTTGTTGAGGTCGGCCTCGTTGGCGAGCAACGCGGCCATGATCTCGCGGGCGAGCGTGGATTCGGGGTCGAGCTCGAGGAGGAGCGTGGCGCTCTCCAGCGCGGGGCCGAAAGAGCGCGCGCGGATCGCCGCCTCGACGGCGCGCCGCGCGATCTGCGGATCCTTCAGCTCGCGCGCCAGGCGCTGGTAGACGGACTGCGCGCCGTCGGTGTCGCCTCGTTGGGCGGCGATCTCGGCGACCAGGAATTCAAATACCGCATCGGCGGTTGCCGCGCCCGCGTCGGCTTCGACCTCGTCCCCGGGCGTCTCTTCCGCCACCGAGGGGCCGACCAGCCCGAGGGCCAACGCTGCCACCGCCCCGTACCACCAGTTCCTGCCTGCCATTTGCGACTCCCTCGCGCTCGTGGGAGCGAGCGCGACGACCCATCATAGAACGATTCGAACGTGAGCTACGAGGGTGTAAACGTTTCAATCGTCGTGATGTAGGACAATAGCTGAAAGACATATGCCATTGGGCCTATCCCATGCCGGAGCTACCCGAAGTCGAGACGACGCGCCGCGGGCTATTGCCGCACGTCGTCGGACGCAATGTACGCGGCGTGGCGGTGCGCAACGCAAGCCTGCGCTGGCCGGTGACGCGCGGCCTCGACCGCAAGCTTCGCGACAGGAAGATCACCGCCATCCGCCGGCGCGGCAAGTACCTGCTCTTCGATTTCGACTCGGGCCACCTGCTCGTGCACCTGGGCATGTCCGGTCACCTCACGCTGGTGCCGCGCGACACGCCCCCCCGCAAGCACGACCACGTCGACATCGACCTCGACGGGCCGCGCATACTTCGCTTCACCGACCCGCGCCGCTTCGGCGCGGTGCTCTGGCTCGATGACCCGGCCGAGAAGCACGCGCTCCTAAAGGACCTCGGCATGGAGCCCCTCGAGGCCGGGTTCAGCGGCGCGGCGCTGCATCGCAAGGCGCGGGGGCGCAGCGTGGCGGTCAAGAATTTCCTCATGAACGGTGGCATCGTGGCGGGAGTGGGCAACATCTACGCGAGCGAGGCGCTGTTCGGCGCCGGCATCCATCCTGGCCGCAGCGCGGGGCGCATCTCGGCGGCGCGCTGGGACCGTCTCGCCACCTCGGTGCGCGCCACTCTCGAGAGCGCGCTCGAGTCCGGCGGCAGCACGCTGCGCGACTTCGTCACGGTCGACGGGAACGCGGGCCATTTCCAGCACCTGCACATGGTGTACGGGCGCGAAGGCAAGCCCTGCCGCGTCTGCAAGACACCGATCCGCTCGTTGCGCCAGGGCCAGCGCTCCACCTTTTACTGCCAGCACTGCCAGCGATGAGCACCAGCTGGATTCCTCCCGCACGCGCCTTCGAGACGAGCCTCGCTTCGCTCGCGCTCTGGCGCAACGAGACCGCCGCGCGCCTCGCGGAGCTGCGCCGCTGGGCCACCTCCGGGCGCCTCATCGACGAGCAGGCGGCCGCGCGCCTCGCGCACCTCGAGGCGCGCCTGTCCTCCGAGCGCCTCACCATAGCCTTCGTGGCCGAGCAGTCGCGCGGCAAGAGCGAGCTCATCAACGCGCTCTTCTTCGCCGAGCAGGGTGCGCGGCTGCTGCCCGCGAGCGGCGGCAAGATCATCTGCCCGGTCGAGATCCTGTGGGACCCCTCGCGCAAGCCCTCGATACGCCTCCTGCCGATCGAGACGCGCGACACCACCCGGGCGCTGCGCGAATACCAGCTCTCGCACGAGGAATGGCACGAAGTGCCGCTCGATCCGGCCAGGCCCGAGACCCTCGCCGCCGCGTGCGAAGCGCTTACGCAACTCA
>JBBRQA010000228.1:0-6322 GCA_038227085.1 Burkholderiales bacterium
GCGCGGACGGGACAAGAATCCCGCTCCGTAATCTCTCAGGTATCAAGGACAGAGGGGTCGTGCGAGCCGTGAGGCGCGCTCGGCCCCTTTCGCATTCCTGAGCTGGGAGACATTTTGCCGAAGACGACACCGCTGCACTCCCTCCACCGCGCCGCCGGCGCGCGCATGGTCGACTTCGGCGGCTGGGACATGCCGGTCCACTACGGCTCGCAAATGGAGGAGCACCACGCGGTGCGGGCAAACGCAGGGCTCTTCGACGTCTCGCACATGCAGGTGGTGGACGTCGAGGGAGCGGGCGCGCGCGGTTTCCTCGCCCGTTCGCTCGCCAACAACGTCGACAAGCTGAAAATGCCGGGCAAGGCGCTCTACTCGTGCATCCTCGCCGAGGATGGCGGAGTGATCGACGACCTCCTCGCGTATTTCTTCCGCGAAGATTTCTTCCGCCTGGTGGTGAACGCGGGCACCGCCGAGAAGGACCTCGCGTGGCTGCAATCGCTCGCCAAGCGCTGGAGCGTCGAAGCGTCACTGCGTCCGCGCCACGATCTGGCCATCATCGCAATCCAGGGGCCACGCGCGCGTGAGATATTCTGGAGCGCGTGTCCCGCCACACGCGCCGCGACCGAGACCCTCAAGCCCTTCAGCGCCGCGATGACCGGGACCTTCATGGTCGCGCGCACCGGCTATACCGGCGAGGACGGCTTCGAGGTGATCCTGCCGGCCACGGAAGCGTCCGACACGTGGCTAGCGTTGATGGCCGCGGGTGCGCGTCCCTGCGGACTTGGAGCGCGCGACACGCTGCGCCTCGAAGCGGGCATGAATCTCTACGGCCAGGACATGGACGAACGCACCTCGCCGCTGGATGCGGGCCTCGGGTGGACCGTGGACTTTGGCGCGGAGCGCGACTTCGTCGGCAAGCATGCGCTCGCCAAGGAGGGAAAACGCCACGAGTTCGCGGGACTGCTGCTGCTCGATGGCGGCGGCGTCCTGCGGGCGCACCAGAAGGTCGAGGCCGCGGCGGGCGGAGGCGAGATCACCAGCGGCACGTTCTCGCCCACGCTCGGGCGCTCCATTGCGCTCGCACGCCTTCCGCTGGGCACCGCACCGGGTGAGATCGTCCACGTCCAGGTCCGGGACAAGCGCCTCGCCGCGCGCGTCGTGAAGGCTCCGTTCGTTCGCAATGGCAAGATTCTCGTCGACAACCCCGCAGAGGAAAAAAAATGAAGCTCCCGCAACACCTGCTCTACACGCAATCGCACGAGTGGGTGCGCCGCGAATCCGACGGCACGGTCGCCATCGGCATCACTGACCACGCCCAGGAGCAGCTCGGCGACATCGTCTTCGTCGAGACGCCGCAGGCCGGGCGCAAGGTCGCCGCGGGCGAGGCGATCGGCGTGGTCGAATCCGTGAAGGCAGCCTCCGACATCTACGCTCCGGTCGCAGGTGAAGTCGTCGCTGCGAACGCCGAGCTCGCTGCCGCGCCGGAGAAGGTGAACGAGGATGCCTTCGCCGCGTGGATGTTCCGCATCAGGCCTGCCAACCCCGCCGACCTCGACAAGCTCCTCGATGCGGCCGCCTACGAGAAAGCCGCCGCGGCCTGAAGCGCCGCGCGAGGAAGCCACGATGCCCGACACGTACCGCGCCAGCGCGCGCCAGACCCTTCCCGAGCTCGAGGACCACGGTGCCTTCGAGCGACGTCACATCGGGCCCGATCCCGCCGAGCAGGCGGCGATGCTGCGCGCCCTCGGCTTCGAGTCGCGCGCGGCGCTCATCGACGCCGTGGTTCCCGCCGCGATCCGCCGCAAGGGCGTGATGGACCTGGGAGAACCTCGCACCGAAGGCGAGGCGCTCTCGCGCCTGCGCCGCATCGCCGAGAAGAACGTCGTCTTCAAGTCGTACATCGGGCAGGGCTACTACGAGACCTACACGCCCGGCGTGATCCTGCGCAACGTCTTCCAGAATCCCGCGTGGTACACGGCTTACACGCCGTATCAGCCGGAGATCTCGCAGGGGCGCCTCGAAGCGCTGGTCAACTTCCAGACCATGGTGATCGATCTCACCGCGATGGCGATCGCCAACGCGTCGATGCTGGACGAGGCCACCGCCGCCGCGGAGGCGATGACTCTGTGCCTGCGATCGGCCAAAGGCGCATCGCGCGTCTTCGCGGTTGCCGCCGACATCTTTCCGCAGACCCTCGACGTGGTGAGCACGCGCGCGGAGCCGCTTGGCATTGAAGTGCGCGTCGCGGCGCCCGATGAGCTCGGCGACATCGATGCCTTCGCGGTGCTGGTCCAGTATCCCGGCGCCGACGGCGAGGTGCGCGACTACGCGGCGCTCGCAGCCGCGGTGCACGCTCGTGGCGGCTTCGTGATCGCCGCCGCCGACCTTCTCGCGCTCACGCTCCTCAAGCCGCCGGGCGAATGGGGCGCCGACGTGGTCGTCGGTAATACGCAGCGCTTCGGCGTGCCGATGGGGTTCGGCGGGCCGCACGCTGGGTACATGGCCACTCGCGACGAGCTGAAGCGCAACATGCCGGGGCGCCTGGTGGGCGTCACGGTCGATGCGCAGGGCAACACCGCGTATCGCCTCGCGCTGCAGACGCGCGAGCAGCACATCCGCCGCGAGAAGGCGACCTCCAACATCTGCACCGCACAGGTCCTGCTCGCGGTCATGGCCTCGATGTACGCGGTGTATCACGGTCCCACGGGGCTCGCGCGCATCGCGCGGCGCGTGCACCGGCTCACGTGCATCCTCCGCGCGGGACTGGGGCGCCTGGGCTTCGAGGTGCCGGCGCGCTCGTTCTTCGACACTCTCACCGTGGCCACCGGCGACAGGACTGCGGCGATCGCCGAGCGCGCCAGGGCGCAACAGGTGAACTTCCGCCGCGTCGACGGCGAGCGCCTGGGCATCTCGCTCGACGAGACCACGACAAGCGCCGACGTCGATGCGATCCTCGCGATCTTCGCCGGCAAGGCGCCGGGCTTCTCCGCGCTGGGCCTGGATGGCGACTGCACCGACGCGCTCGCGCCCGCGCTCGCGCGCACCTCGAAGTACCTCGAGCACCCGATCTTCAACCGCCACCATTCCGAGACCGAGATGCTGCGTTACCTGCGCAGCCTCGCCGACAAGGATGTCGCGCTCGACCGCTCGATGATCCCGCTGGGCTCGTGCACCATGAAGCTCAACGCGACCAGCGAGATGATCCCGGTGACGTGGCGCGAGTTTTCGCACATGCACCCGTTCGCGCCCGCCGCGCAATGGACCGGCTATCGCGAGCTGATCGAGGACCTCGAGGCGCGTCTCGCCAAGGCCACCGGATACGCGGCGGTGTCGATCCAGCCCAACGCCGGATCGCAGGGCGAGTACGCGGGCCTGCTCATCATCCGCAAGTGGCACGAGAGCCGCGGCCAGGGGCATCGCGACGTGTGCCTCATCCCCAGCTCCGCGCACGGCACCAATCCCGCATCCGCGCAGATGGCGGGCATGAAGGTGGTCGTGGTGGGCTGCGACACCGGCGGCAACGTGGACCTCGCCGACCTCGAGCGCAAAGCCGCCGAGCATGCGGACGACCTCGCCGCGCTGATGGTGACCTATCCCTCGACCCACGGCGTATTCGAGGCCGGCATCACCTCGATTTGCGAGATCGTCCACCGCCACGGCGGCCAGGTCTACGTGGACGGCGCCAACATGAACGCGATGGTGGGCCTGTGCGCGCCGGGGGAATTCGGCGGGGACGTGTCGCACCTGAACCTGCACAAGACGTTCTGCATTCCGCACGGCGGCGGCGGACCCGGCGTGGGCCCGGTGGCGGTCGGCGCGCACCTCGCGAAGTTCCTGCCTGGGCACCGCGCGCTCGATTCATCCGCGGATGCGATCGGCGCGGTCACCGCCGCCCCGTACGGCAGCGCATCGATCCTGCCGATCTCGTGGATGTACGTCGAGATGATGGGCGCGCAGGGCCTCACTGCGGCGAGCGAGGTCGCGATCCTCAACGCGAACTACATCGCCAAACGCCTCGCGCCCCACTATCCCGTGCTCTATTGCGGACCGGGCGGCCTGGTCGCGCACGAGTGCATCCTCGACCTGCGCGCGCTGAAGGACTCCTCGGGCATCGGCGTCGAGGACGTCGCCAAGCGCCTCATCGACTACGGATTCCACGCACCCACGATGTCGTTCCCGGTGGCGGGGACTCTCATGGTCGAACCCACCGAGAGCGAGTCGAAGGGCGAGCTTGACCGGTTCTGCGAGGCAATGATCGCGATCCGCGCCGAGGTGCGCGCGGTGGAGGAGGGGCGCATGGATCGCGAGGACAATCCGCTCAAGCACGCACCGCACACCGCCGCGGTGGTGGCCGCCGACGAGTGGCTCCACAAATACCCGCGCGAGCTCGCCGCCTATCCGGTGAAGAGCCTTCGCGCGCGCAAGTATTGGGTGCCGGTGGGGCGCGCCGACAACGTCTACGGCGACCGCAACCTCTTCTGCTCCTGCGTACCCATGGCCGAATACGAATAGAGCGGGGGATTCCAGCCGCACAAGCTATAATTTTGCCTCGAATGCGCATCCTCCTCTCGAACGACGACGGCTACTTCGCCCCAGGACTCGCCGCCCTCGCCGAGGGCCTCGCTTCCCTGGGCGAGATCACCGTGGTCGCGCCGGAGCGCGATCGCAGCGGTGCCTCCAACTCCCTCACGCTCGACCGCCCGCTGATGCTTTCGCATGCGCACAACGGCTTCCACTACGTGAACGGCACGCCCACCGATTGCGTCCACATGGCGGTCACCGGGCTTCTCGACTTCGAGCCCGACGTGATCGTCTCGGGCATCAACAGCGGCTCCAACATGGGCGACGACACGCTCTACTCCGGCACCGTTGCCGCCGCCACCGAGGGCTACCTCCTAGGCATTCCGTCGATCGCGATCTCGCTGGTGGGCAAGGAGTTCGCGCACTACGAGACCGCCGCGCGAGTGGCGCACGACCTGGTGAAGCGCCTGGCCGCTGCCCCGTTCGGGGCGCCCGTGCTGCTGAACGTGAACGTTCCCGACGTTCCCTACGAAGCGCTCACCGGGATCGAGGCCACCAGGCTGGGACGCCGCCACAAGGCGCAGCCCGTGGTGGAAGGCAAGAATCCGCGCGGCGAGACGGTCTACTGGGTGGGACCCGCAGGCGCGGCGCGCGAGGCGGGACCCGGCACCGACTTCAACGCCCTCGAGCGGCGCGCGGTGTCGGTTACGCCGCTGCAAGTCGACCTCACCTTCGCGCAGCAGATCCCGCTCATCTCGAAATGGATCGCGCAGTGAGCGGGCGCGACGGCATCGGCATGACCTCCGAGCGCACGCGCATGCGCATGATCGAGTCCCTGCGCGCGGACAAGATCGTGAACGACCGCGTGCTGGGCGCGATGGCGGAAATCCCGCGCCACGTGTTCGTCGACGAAGGCATCGCCTCGCGCGCCTACGAGTTCGACACGGCGCTGCCCATCGGCCATGGCCAGACCATCTCCGCGCCCATCATCGTCGCGCTCATGACCCAGCTCCTGCTGGAAAAGTCGCCGATGAACAAGGTGCTCGAGATCGGCACCGGCTGCGGCTACCAGACCGCGGTCCTCGCGCGGCTGGTGAAGGAGGTTTACACGCTCGAGCGCATCGCGCCGCTGATGGACAAGGCGCGCCGGCACCTGCGCGACCTGCGCTTCTACAACGTGCGTTACAAGCACGTCGACGGCCACGAGGGCTATCCGGAAGGCGCCCCGTACGACGGCATCCTCATCGCCGCTTCGGCGACCCACGTGCCCGAGGCGCTCAGGCAACAGCTCGCCGTGGGCGGGCGCATGGTTCTTCCCGTGGGCATCGACGACCAGTGGCTGTACGTGATCGATCGCGACGAGAAGGGCTTCACCGAGAAGCGCTGTGCGGGCGTGCGCTTCGTGCCGCTATTGACCGGGCTTGCATGAAGCGCCTGTCACTCATCGCGTTGATGCTCATCCTCGCCGCGTGCGCGGCGCGCCGTCCCGCGCCGGTCTCCGACAGCCTGCCGCCGCCCGCGCCGCCCGTGGTCGAGGCGCCGCAGCCCGTGGCGCCGCCGGTGGACAAGCCGATACCCACGCACGTCGTGAAGAAGGGCGACACCATGGTGAGCATCGCGCTGCAGTACGGGCTCGACTATCGCGAGTTGGCCGCGTGGAACAACATCGTCAACCCGAACCGCATCGAGATCGGGCAGGTGCTGTTGCTCGGCGCGCCCGCCGGCATGGCGGCGACCGCCTCGCCGGTGACCACCCCGCTCGTGACGCCGGCCCCGCCGATCGAGGCGCGCCCGCTCGCCAACA
>JBBRQA010000229.1:0-6276 GCA_038227085.1 Burkholderiales bacterium
AAAGGCCGCCGCGGCGAGTGACGCTATCACATCACGCGCGAGTAGCGCGAGCGCTCGCGGGTCTCGCGCAAGTAGCGGTCGAACACCATGCACACCGCGCGCACCAGGAGGCGCCCACGGGGCGTGACGTAGATCCACTCGTCGTCCAGCTCCACCAGGCCGTCGGCGGCGAGCCCACGCAGCTCTTCCAGCTCGGCGGCGAAGTACGTGTCGAAGTCGAGGAGGTGCGCGATGCCGATCGAGGTCTTCGACACGGCGAGGTCGCAGGCGAGCGCCTGGATCACGGCGCGGCGCGCGATGTCGTCGGGCTTCAGCTCTATGCCGCGCAATACCGGGAGCTCGCCCTGGTCGAGCGTGGCGTAGTACTCGTCCAGGCCCTTCAGGTTCTGCGCGTACGCCGGCCCGATCTTGCCGATCGCCGAGACTCCCAGGCCCACCAGGTCGCTGTCGCCGCCGGTCGAATAGCCCTGGAAGTCGCGAATGAGGCGCCCCTGGCGCTGCGCCACGGCGAGCTCGTCGCCGGGGCGTGCGAAGTGGTCCATGCCGATATGCACGAAGCCCGCGCGCTCGAGGCGCCGGATCGCGGAGGTCATGAGCTCGAGCTTCGCCTCGCCGCCGGGCAGGTCCGCCTCGTGGATGCGCCGCTGCGGCTTGAAAACCGCCGGTAGATGCGCGTACGAATAGAGGGCGATGCGGTCGGGAGCGCACTCGAGCACGCGCTCGAGCGTGGCCGCGAATCCCGCCACCGTCTGTTTCGGAAGGCCATGGATCAAGTCGATGTTGACCGACTTGAAGCCGTTGGCGCGCGCCGCGTCGATCACCGCGCGCGTCTCTTCCAGGCTTTGCACGCGGTTCACCGCGAGCTGCACCACGGGATCGAAATCCTGCACCCCGACGCTGATCCGGTTGAATCCGAGGCGCGCGAGGAAGGCAATGCGCTCCGGCGCCACGCGGCGCGGGTCGACCTCGATCGCGTACTCGCCGTCCGGATCGAGATCGAAGCTCGAGCGCAGCGCGGCCATGAGGCGCGCCGACTCCTCGTCGCCCAGGAAGGTGGGCGTGCCGCCGCCCCAATGGATGCGCGTCACGCGGCGATCCTTGCCGAGCGCTTCAGCCGCGAGCTTCGCTTCGCGCGCGAGGTAGCCCACGTAGCGATGCGCCTTCGCGTGGTCGCGCGTGGCGATCTTGTTGCACGCGCAGTAGAAGCACAGCGTGTCGCAGAAGGGGACGTGCACGTATAATCCGAGGGGTCTCGCGAAGCCGCCGATCGAGCGGTTGGCGAGCCAGTGACGGTAAGCCCTCGCGTCGAAGGCCTCGACGAACCGATCCGCGGTCGGGTACGACGTGTAGCGCGGGCCGTTGCCGCCGTACTTGCGCAACAGCTGCGCGTCGATCACCAAGGGGGCCTCGTGGGCCGCGCCAACAGGCGAAGCAGATATCGCGGCGATAGTCATGCCTGCACTATGCGCGGCTCGGGTGCTCGCCCTTTGACCCCCGTCAAGCCCGGCGCATGACTTCTCGCGCTCGCCTGCAAGATCTCGACCTCAAGCTGCCTCCGCAGCATCTCCTCGTCGTGTTGGGGCCGGTCGTCGGCCTGGTTTCCTTCTGCGCGATCCTGGCGCTGGCCGCGGCGCTGGTGGGATTCCACCGCGACGAGATGATGCTGATCGCCGCGGGCGCCGGCGCCGCCGTGGCGCTCCCGGCCCTCTTCCTCATCTATCGCCAGGTCGCCGACCGCAACGCGACTCAGCAGATGCTGCGCGAGATCGAGGCGCGCGTGGGCGGCATCGTCGAATCCGCCATGGATGCGATCATCTCCATCGACCAGGAGCAGCGCATCGTCCAGTTCAACGCGGCCGCCGAGCGCGTCTTCCGCTGGCCGCGCGCCGCGGTGGTGGGAGAGCCGATCGACAAGCTGATCCCGAGCCGCTTCCATGCCTCGCACCACGCGCACATCGAGCAGTTCGGCCAGACTGCGACCACCTCGCGCGGCATGGGGGCGCAGATGGTCCTGCACGGGGTGCGAGCCGACGGCGAGGAGTTCCCGATCGAGGCGTCGATCTCCCAGCACACCGAGGCCGGGCGCAAGCTCTTCACGGTCATCCTGCGCGACGTCACCGAGCGCCTGCGCGCCGAGACCCTCCTCGCGCGGAGCGAATCGCGCCTGCGCGGCATCCTCGACTCGGCCATGGACGCGGTCATCACCGTGGACGAGCATCAGCACATCGTGCTGTTCAACGCCGCCGCCGAGGCCGTGTTCGGCTGCCCGCGCGAGCAGGCGATCGGCGCCCCGCTCGCATGGTTCATTCCCGAGCGCTTCCGCTCCGCGCACGCCACCCACCTCGCCGGCTTCCGCGACGCCCAGGCGAGCTCGCGACGCATGGGCGAGCGGCGCATCGTCATGGGGCTGCGCCGCAATGGCGAGGAGTTCCCGATCGATGCCTCCATCTCCCAGGTGAGCGAGGGCGGGCAGCACTTCTTCACGGTGATCCTGCGCGACGTGACCGAGCGGGTGCGCTCCGAATCGGCGCTGCGCCAGTCGCGCGAGGAGCTCAAGGACCTGGCGCTCGCCTCGAGCAACCTGCGCGAGCAGGAGAAGAGGCGCATCGCGCGCGAGCTGCACGACGAGCTGGGCCAGGCGCTCACCGCCCTCAAGATCGACGTCGGCTGGCTGCGCGGCGGCCTGGTCGAGGCGCCGCAGGATGTGCGCGACAAGCTCGCCACGATGCAGGGCCTTATCGACGCGACGGTGGCGGCCACCCGGCGCATCTCCTCCGACCTGCGCCCGCTGGTCCTCGACGACCTGGGCCTCGCGGCGGCTGTCGATTGGCTCGCGCAGAACTTCACCAAGCGCACCGGGATACCCTGCGAGCTTGCGATGAGCCGCGACTTGGAGCTGACCGACCCGCATGCGACCACCGTCTTTCGCGTGCTGCAGGAGTCCCTTACCAATATCGCCAAGCACGCGCAGGCCTCGCGCGTCGAGGTGACGCTCGAGCGTACCGGCACAGAGGTGACGCTCACCGTGGGCGACGATGGGCGCGGATTCTCGCTCGAGGCGCCGCGCACCCCGTCTTCCTTCGGACTGATGGGGGTGCGTGAACGCGCCACGCTGCTGGGCGGCGAGATGACCATCGAAAGCACGCCCGGCCGCGGCACCCTGATCGAGATGCGGCTGCCGGTGGAGCTCGCCGTGGAGCCCGCATGATCCGCCTCGTGCTCGCCGACGACCACGCGATCCTGCGCGAGGGGTTGAAGCAGATCCTGCTCAAGGAGGGCGACCTGCGGATCGTGGCCGATGCCGCCGACGGCCACGAAGTGCTGAAGCGCGTGCGCGAGCTCGATTTCGACGTGCTGGTGCTCGACATGTCGATGCCCGGCAAGAGCGGCGTGGAGCTCATCAAGCAGGTGAAGTCCGAGAAGCCGAAGTTGCGGATCCTCGTGCTCACCATGCACGAGGAGCACCAGTACGCGGTGCGCGCGATCCGCGCCGGGGCGAGCGGCTACCTCACCAAGGAAGGCGCGAGCGCCCAGCTGGTGAGCGCGATCCGCAAGGTCGCCGGCGGCGGCGCGTACATCAGCGCCGAGGTGGCCGAGCAGCTCGCGCTGAACGCCATGCCCGGGGCGCAAGGCGCGCCCCACGAGACCCTCTCCGACCGCGAATTCCAGGTGTTCCGCCTCATCGCCGAAGGCAAGTCGGTGTCCGACATTGCCGAGCGCCTCAACCTCTCGGTGAAGACGGTGAGCACGCACAAGTCGAACCTCATGCAGAAAATGGGCATGGCCACCGCCGGCGAGCTGATCCGCTACGCCCTCGCCCACCACCTCGTGGACGAGTCGAACGACTGAGCCCGGCGGGGTTGATCGGGGTCAAGCGCGGCCGGCGCGCGCGCGCGACACTTCTGTCTCCATGGTGGAGACATTCAAAGTCTGGCAATGCATCGGCTGCGGCCGCATCGACCATCCGCAGCCGTGCGTCGGCATCTGCCAGGATCGCAAGGTCGAGATGGTCTACGCCGCCGATCATGCCGAGAGCGTCGCGCGCGTCGCGGCCCTCGAGGCGCTCCTGCGCCGCATCGCCTTCACCACGCCGCGCCCCGGCGAGTGGCAGGCGGCCTGGCGAGCCCTGCAGGCGGACGCGCGCCGCGCCGTTGAAGCGAGCCCGCGGGCGGCCTAGGCAAATTCCTAGCGTGGCGCTGGGAGCGCGCCCCGGGGCCGAATGAGGTGAAACGCCCGGGCGCGATTAGTCCGGCGCCGATGCCTTCCGGCGCCCGGTCCCGGCAAAGTGGTCCCATGCAAGCCACCCGCCCCACCCAGGTCTTCATCGTCGACGATTCGGCCTCGATCCGCGAGCGCCTCGCCCAGGCGCTCGCGCGCCTGCCCGGCGTGACGCTCGTCGGGGAGGCTGCCGGGGCGGCGGAAGCCGTCGCCGGGATCCTGCGCACGCGGCCCGATTCGGTCCTCCTCGATCTCAACCTGATGGGCCAGACCGGGCTCGACGTGATGCGCGCCATCTGCCCCAGCGCTCCCGAGATCGCGTTCGTGGTCCTCACCAACCACTCCGAATCGCAATACCGCGACGCCTGCATGAAGGCCGGCGCGCGCTACTTCCTCGACAAGTCCGAGGATTTCGACCGCGTACCCGGCGTCATCGCCGAGATCGCCGCATCGCTCCACTAGGGATACCCACCATGACAACCGCCACCTTCGCTCTCCACCCCATCGCCATGAGCAAACCCATCGCCTCGAACCCTCGTTCCCATCCCAAGCCGCGCGAGTCCAAGATCGCGCAGCTCGCCACGCCCTGCTCCAAGTGCAACCTGCGCGAGCTGTGCCTGCCGTGCGGGCTGAAGGACCAGGACATGGAGCTGCTCACCGACATGGTCTACACCAGGAAGCGCCTGAAGCGCGGCGAGCATCTCTATCGAGCCGGCGAGTCGTTCGAGTCGATCTACGCGCTGCGCAGCGGATTTCTCAAGTCGAGCGTGATCCTCGAGGACGGCCGCGACCAGGTGACGGGCTTCCACATGGCGGGGGAAATCCTCGGCATGGACGGCATCGGCACCGAGCGCCACACGGCCGACCTGATCGCGCTCGAGGACAGTGAGGTCTGCATCATTCCCTACGGGCGCCTCGAGGAGGCGGGCATGCAGCGCCAGCTGCACAAGGCAATGAGCCGCGAGCTGGTGCGCGACCAGGGCGTGATGATGCTGCTCGGCACGATGCGCGCCGAGGAGCGGCTCGCCGCGTTCCTGCTGAACCTTTCGCAGCGCTTCGTCGCGCGCGGCTTCTCGCCCTCGGAATTCAACCTGCGCATGACGCGCGAAGAGATCGGCAGCTACATCGGGCTCTCGCTCGAGACCGTGAGCCGGCTCTTCTCCCGCTTCCAGGAAGACGGCCTCATCACCGTGCAGCAGAAGCACATCTGCATCCTCGACATCCCCGGCCTGAAGGCCGTCATGGTCCACGTCAACGAATAGGAGAACCTCATGTACAAGCACATCCTGATTCCCACCGACGGCTCCGCGCTTTCGCTCAGGGCCGCTCGCGAGGCCGGCAAGCTCGCCGGAGCGGGCAAGGCGAAGGTCACCGCGCTCTACGTGGTCGCGCCGTACATGCCCCCGGTGATGGGCGACGGCTACATTCCGCCGACCGACGGCGGCATGGCGCGCCGCTATCGCGAATCCGCGGCGAAGGTCGCGGCCAAGGCGCTCGACAAGCTCGCCACGGCGGCGGGCGCGAAGATGCGCTGCGAGAAGGTCGTGGTCACCAACGACCAGCCGTGGGCCGGCATCATCAAGGCGGCGCGCGACCGCAAGTGCGACGTGATCGTCATGGCCTCGCGCGGCCGCGGCGGCCTCGCCGGTCTTTTCCTCGGCAGCGAGACCACCAAGGTCCTGTCCCATTCGAAGACGCCGGTTCTGGTCTGCCGCTAGCAAGGGGGGCGAACGCAATCGCGATGTTCAATCACATCCTTGTTCCGACCGACGGGTCGGACCTGTCCGTGAAGGCCGCTCGCATCGCCGTGCAGCTCGCCAAGAGCCTCGGCGCGCGGGTGACCGCCTACCACGCGATCGCGCCCTACCAGCTGCCGCTCGCCGACGGCGTGTACGCGTACGTGGAGGCTTACTCGCCAGAGGAATACAAGAAGGGCACGGAAAGCCAGGCCAACGAGTTCCTCGCCGACGTGCAGTCCGAAGCGAAGAACGCCGGAGTGCAATGCAACGCGGTATTTGCAACCTCCGGCGCGCCGTGGGACGGCATCATCAAGGCGGC
>JBBRQA010000230.1:0-6273 GCA_038227085.1 Burkholderiales bacterium
ATCGCGCTCTCGCACTGGATCGATCCCGCGCAGCTCCTCGACGCGCTCGGCCACTATCTCGAGTGGCTGGTCCCCGGGCAATCGAAGCCGATCGTGGACGAGCTCGCCAACTTCCTGAACCACAAGGACGTGGTGGGGTGGGTGCTGCTCGGCACCATGATCTTCTTCAGCGGGCTCGCATTCACCGTGCTCGAGAACGCGATGTCGGTGATCTTCTTCCACCGCGTCGCCGTGAAGAAGCGCCGCTACATCGTCTCGGCGTTGTTGCCCTATTGCTACGTGCTCTCGCTGGGCGTGGGAGTGCTCATCGTGACCCTCGTGTCGGGGAGCCTGCAGGCGATGGGCGAGCGCGACATCGAGTTCCTCGGGCATGCGTGGTCCCTGCATGGCGTGTCCGGCGTGCTGCTCTATCTCCTCGGGGTCTTCGGCGAGGTGTTCGTGCTGACCTCGATCTACCTGGTCATGCCGGTGGGCCGCTTGAAATTCACCCACGCGCTCATGGGCGGGTTCACCGCCACAGTGCTCTGGGAGATCACCCGCCACGTCCTCACCTGGTACTTCGCGACGCTCTCGCAGGTAAGCGTGGTGTACGGATCGCTCACCACCGCGATCATCGTCCTGCTGAGCCTGGAATTCGCCGCGATCCTGCTCCTCTTCGGCGCGCAGGTGATCGCCGAGTACGAGCGCATCGGGCGCGAGAAGATCGAGAAGGAGCCCGAGCCGATGAAGGTCGGCTAAGGCGCCATCCATCGGGCTCGGGATGAAGGTCGAGCCGGCGCGAGGCTCACCCCCACTTCAATGAGGCGAAAGCCCCAAAGAAAGAGCTAGTGCTTGACCTCCCCGATATGGCGATCGAGGTTGGGGTCGGCCCGGTGATTCGCGTAGTTCCACCGCATGATCATGTACATCGTCCCCGAGATGAACAGTCCGAAGATCAGCACGACGGACTGGATGCGCATGTCGTAGCGGATCATGAGCGAGTAGAGCGCGAGCATGACGAGGATGCTCACGTTCTCGTTGAAGTTCTGCACCGCGATCGAGTGCCCGGCCGACATGAGGACGTGCCCGCGGTGCTGCAGGAGCGCGTTCATCGGCACCACGAAGAACCCGGCGATGGCGCCGATGAGTATCAGGACCACGTAGATCGCGGGCATCCACTTGAGCGAGATCATGCTGATGACCGCCACGCCCATGAGGATTCCCACGGGCAGCACGTGCGTGGCGCGCTTCAGCGGCACGTAGCGCGCCGCCACCACCGCGCCGATGGCGATGCCGATGGCCGAGATCCCCGAGAGCATCGCGCCTTGCTCGAGCGGCAGGCGCAAGGTGCGCTCCGCCCACTTGATGACGATGAACTGCAGGCAGGCGCCCGCGCCCCAGAAGAGGGTGGTCACCGCGAGCGAGATCTGCCCCAGCTTGTCCTTCCACAGCATCACGAAGCAGCGCGAGAAATCCACCATCAGGCGCGCCGGGTTGCGCTCCTGGTGCGAGTAGCGCGCGCCGGTGTCGGGGATGGCGAGGTTGAAGCCCGCCGCGAGGAGGTAGATCACCGCGATCACGGCGACCGCCGCCTCCGGCGCGGTGTTCACATTGGTGTCGATGAACGGGAAGTCGAACTTGAGGAGCGTGCCCGAGATGGTGGGCCCGATCAGCATGCCCCCCACCACGTTGCCGAGCACGATCGAGGTCACGGTGAGCCCCTCGATCCACGCGTTCGCCACCACCAGCTTCTCGGGCGGAAGGAGCTCGGTGAGGATGCCGTATTTCGCCGGCGAGTAGCCGGCGGCCCCCAGGCCGACCACGGCGTAGGCAAGCAGCACCAGCCAATAGGCTTCCATGTGCCCGATGCGCAGGAAGTCGTTGAAGAGGATCAGCGCGCAGCCGGCCACCTTCACCATGTTGGTCATGAACATCACGCGGCCCTTGGGCATGGAGTCGGCGAAGGCGCCGACCAGGAACGCGAGCACCACGTAGGAGATGGTGAACGAGAATTTCAGCAGCGGCGTGAGCCACGGCGGGCCATCCAGCTGGACCAGCATGGCAATCGCGGCGATGAGCAACGCGTTGTCGGCGAGCGACGAGAAGAACTGGGCCGCCATGATGGTGTAGAAGCCGCGCTTCATCGCTCGCGGCCCTTCCACCACTCGGCGAAGTCGCGGGTCGTCAGAGGCGCGGCGAAGAGGTTGCCCTGCGCTACGTCGCAGCCGAGCTCGCGCAACGCCTTCTCGGTCTCGGCGCGCTCCACGCCCTCGGCCACCACGCGGAAGCCAAAGTGATGCCCCATGGCGACCGCCGCGTGCACCAGCGCGCGGTCGCCCTTGTCGGTGGTGAGCCCCTCGATGAAGGGTCGATCGATCTTGATCTCGTCGATCGGAAAGCGCTTAAGGTGCGACAGCGAAGAAAAGCCCGAGCCGAAGTCGTCGATCGACAGCTGCACGCCGATCGCCTTCAGGCGGGTGAGGATCGCCACCGAGCGCTCGGCGTCGGCGATCATCGAGCTCTCCGCGATCTCCAGCGTGATCGTCGTCGGGTCGATGCTCCACATCTTGATGCCCTGGTCGACGACCGACGGCAGCTCCCGGTCGGTGAGGGTCGCGACCGAGAGGTTGATCGCGAGTCGTGGCGCGATGCCAGCCGCACGCCATTCGGCGAGCTGGCGCAGGGCCGCATTGAGGATCCAGTAGGTGAGCGAGCCGATGAGCCCCGTGCGCTCCGCGATGCCCACCAGCCGCTTCGGCGGCACCTCTCCCGCCTGGGCGTGGCGCCAGCGCACCAGCGCCTCGACGCCCACGGCACGGCCGGTGGCGAGCTCCACCTGCGGCTGCCAGTGAATCTCGAGCTCGTTGGCGCGCACTGCTCGCTCGAGGTCGAGGTCGAGGCCGCGATAGACCTCGCTCTCCACTTCCTCGTCGCCCTGGAACACGTGGTAGCCCTCTTCACGCGTCGCGGCGATGTGGCACGACACGTCCGCGGCCATGAGGAGCTCGGCGGGATCGAAGCCGTGCTCGGGCAAGGTCGCGATGCCCACGCGCGGGCGCAGCACCGCGGAGCCGCCCTCATGCGCGATCGGGCGATCGAGCGCGCGCAGGATCTTCACCGCGGCCAGCACGGCCTGGCTGGGGTGCGCGAGGCGCGGCAGGATGACGCACACCTGGTCGTCGCTGATGGCCGCCATGCGGTCTTCCTCGCGCAGCGCCTTCTTCAAGCGGTCGAGGACGAGGCCCATGGTGGTTGCCGGCGCCGGGCCGCGCATCAGCGCCTGCAGTCGGTCGACGCGGCGCAGCTCGAGGATCAGCACGGCGAGGCGCCCGTCGGTCGCGCGCGCGATCGCGGTCTCGCGGTCGAGGACCTTCAGCAGCTCTTCGCGCGTGAAGGTGGGTGGAGCCGCCGGGGCGGGCACCGCGGCGGGCGGAGTGGGCGTGGAGGCGCTCAAGGTTCAGCCCAGGTAGAAATCCTTGAGGTCCAGGTCGTAGGCGCCCGCGGGCAGGCCGCGCTTGATGAACACCGGCTCGTCGCCGCCGCTCTTGGTGTCGTAAAGCAGGTCGAGCATGGCCGGGTGCGGCGAGCGCGTCTTGTCGGGACCGGTCACCACCAGCACGCGCGGCTTCAGGCGGCGCACGCGGTTGTGCGCGACCACGATCGCGACCTCGCCCGTGGAAAGCTCGATCAAGGAGCCCACCGGGAAGACGCCGATCGATGAGACGAATTGCTGCACCAGCGGCTCGTGAAAGAAATCCCCGGCCCAGCCGGTGAGGCTGCGCAGCGCCTCGTACGACGACGACGCAGCGGCGTAGGGCCGGTGGTTGGTGAGCGCGGCGAAAGTGTCGACGATGCCGGCCATGCGCCCGTAGACGCCGATCTCCTCGCCGACGTAGCCGTGCGGATAGCCGCTGCCGTTCATCCGCTCGTGGTGCTGCTCGATGCCCTTCAAGACTTCGGGATCGATGTTGGGCGTCTCGGAAAGGATCGCGATGCCATGGTCGACGTGGCGCTTGGCTTCCTCGTATTCCTCGGCGGTGAGGCGGCCCTGCTTCTCGAGGAGGTAGCGCGGCAGCTTGATCTTGCCGATGTCGAGGAGGAGCCCGATCTGCGCGAGCTGCGAGAGCTGCTCCTTGGGAAATCCGATGTGGCGGCCGAATGAAGCGAGATAGACGGACACCTGCAGGCCGTGGCCGTAGGTGGAGATGTCCTCCTCGCGCAGCCGCGCGATCCACATCGCGGCGTCGGGATTGCGCACGATGCTCTCCACCATGCCCGCGACGATCTCCTCCACGCGCTCGATCTCGAAGCTCTGCCCGAGGCGGATGTCCTGCACCAGCTTCTCGAGGAGGGTCGAGGCCTCCTTCACCGCGGACTCCGCGCGAGGGACCTCTTCCTCGACGCTCGCCTGGTCGACGTAGGTCTGCACCGCGATGCCGTGCGGAAGAAGCTCGGCGCGCGCGGCGAATTCCTGCGGCGTCTCGCGCGGAGCCTCGGGAAGTGGCGCGGCCAGCGCCGTGCCAGGCTTGCGCGTCAGGGCCTTCAAACCGGCGAGGGCGCGCGCGATGAGGGACGGACGCTTCTGCGTTGGGGTCACCGCGTAGGCGGTATCCGCATCGGTGGCGGGCACGCCCGCGCCGGACGGGGCGCGCGCGCCGGAATCTTTCATCTCGCCCGCTTTCGCGGTGCGGCGCGCGGGCTTGGGCCTCGGTGCGCGATCCTCGGGAGTGGAAAGGGGAGTCGCCTCGTCAGGATCGATTCCGGACGTCGCGCCCGCCATGCGCGGCTTGGCGCGCATCGACGGCATCGTGTTGGTCGCGGGGCTGATTCCGGACACCGCTTCGAACTCCGCGCCCGTCGAGCGCGCGCGGTCGACCATCACGTACTCGCAGTGCGTGCGCAACGCGAGGACCTGCTCGTCGTTCTCGATCAGGAATCCCTGCAGCAGGAACGGCGTATCGACCCACGGTCGGTCGAGGTCGGCAACGAACATGCCGACCTTAAGGTCGCTGGTGAAGATCTTCGACGCCATGGCCCCCGCATTCTAAAGGGGAATGGCGTGTAGAAACCGTGCCTTACGCGAGAAAGCCGAGGTTACTGATGGAATAACGCGATAGGTTGGGGAAGATCGCCGCCAGCGCGGGCTCGCTCACGCCGAACCAACGCGCGAGCGTGGCCCCGTACTGGTCGACCGATGTCGTCGGGATCCAGCGCCCCGACGTATCCGCGTCGTCCGGTCCCGCGCGAGCAAGCGCGGGATAGGTGCCGTACATCGAGCCACCGCGCACCGCGCCGCCGAGGATGAAGTGATGATTGCCCCAGGCATGGTCGGTGCCCGCTCCGGATGCGGGCTGGAACGTGCGGCCGAAATCCGAGAGCGTGAAGGTGGTGACGTTGCCCGCCACGCCAAGCAGCACGGTGGCGTCGTAGAACGAGCGCAGCGCGGGCGACAGCTGCCCAAGGAGGTTGGTGAGCGTGTTGAGCTCGTTGGAATGCGTGTCGAAGCCGCCCAGCGAGACGAAGAACACCTGGCGCCTGGCTCCCGTTTGGGCACGCGCTTCGATCAGCTTGGCGACTTGGAGGAGCTGCTGCGCGATCGAGCTGGTCTGGCCCGCGAAGAGCGCCTGCACCGTCGAGTTTCCCGCCGAGAGGATCGGGTTCACCACGCTCGACAGCGACAGGGCCTGGGTAGTGGTACCGGCTGCGGCATTGACGTAGGCGTTGTCGAGGTCGGCGGCGAGGATCGATTGCATTGACGCGAGGCGCGCATTGGCGGCGGCGCCGCCATTGAAGCCCTGCAGCGCGAGGCCGCCGGTGGCGGGCAGGGCGAGCGGGCTGGCGGAGTTGCCAGCCATGAAAAGAGTGGTGCCCGCGATCGAGGTGATCACCGGGAAGTTGGGATTCTGCGAGGCGCTGGCGTCGGCGATGCGCCCGCCCCAGCCGCTCGCGCTCGGCCCCGAGGAGACCGCGGACTGCCACTGATTCTGCTGGTCGGAGTGGGAGAACAGGTTATCCGGGCGTGCGGCGAAGTAATTGGCCTTGGTGGTGGGTTGGTTCAGCGGCCCGACGTTGGCGAGGATGGCGAGCTTGCCCGCGGCGAACAGCGGGTGGATGTCGGAGAGTTCTGGGTGCAGTCCGTACGGCCCGCGGCCGGAGGGCTGGATCGGGAGGAGCTCGGCCTGCGTGAGATTCACGCCCGATGCGGGCGTGCGCACCGCGGAGTACTGCGCGTACGCCGCGCTGTCGGTGGGCACCACGAGGTTGTTGCCGTCCACGCCGCCGTACAGGAACACG
>JBBRQA010000231.1:0-6246 GCA_038227085.1 Burkholderiales bacterium
AGCCAGAGCGCGCTGCCGTCGGTGTCATAGGTGAACCATGTCGCGAAGATCGTGTTGCCCTGGTGCGCGATGTTGAGGCCCCATCCCGATTCGCCGCCCGCCGGCGAGTTCCACCAGAGACCCTGCGCATTCGCGCCGAACGGGGAAGCCGGCACGATCGGCGCGGTTCCGTCGATCACATAGGTCGTGCCACCGGCGGCATAGACGCGGTGGGTAGCGGGATTCACCGCGATCGTGGCCACCTGCGTGGGCGCGACGATACGCGTGAACGCGTTGGTCGCCCCATCGATCGCCACCACCGCACCGCCGCCGTCGACGCCGTAAATGCGGTTCTGGGCGGAATCGACGGCGAGCCGCGACACGGGTCCTGCGCCGACATAGCTCAAGGTGTTGTTGTTCGCGTCGAGCACGACGATGTCGGCGCCCATCGCGGCGTACACGCGGTGGGTCGCGGGATTCACGGCGATCGACTGGGGAACGCCCGAATGGCCTGGCGTGATAAAGCGCTGCCACGCTTGCGTCGCGCCGTCGATGGCGACGATCGGGCCGCGCGCGTCGTCGCTCAGCACGTAGATCCTGTTGGCCACTTCGTCGATCGCGATATACGTCGGACGCCCGGCGATCGGGACGCTCACGGTGGGTGGATGGTCCGAGGTCGACGACAGGTCGATCGCGCGCACGTCGCCCGACGCGGAATGCGATACGTAGAGCCGGTTCGCGGCGGAATCGACCACCATCCACTCCGGCACGTATGAGCCGGTGGCGATGGAGTACCAGGTGTTGGTGGCGCCGTCGACCACCGTGACCTCGCCATTGTTGCCGCGGCGCATGACGTATATCTTGTTGGTGCGTTCGTTGACCGAGACCGGGCCCGCGCCGCCGATCGGCAAGTTGGTCACCGCGCGCGTCGCGCCGTCGATCACCGAGAGAGTCCCGTCCTGCGTGTTGCTCGCGTAGATGCGATTGGTTGCCTTGTTCACCGCCACGAACTGCGGGCGGTGGCCGGCCGGGATCGCGCTCCCGGCATTGCTCGCCAAGTCGATGACGCCCACCGAGTTCGAGTATCCGCCGGCCAAGTACAGGTGATTGGAGCCAGCGTCGAAGGCGCCATCCTCCCCGCCCGCCCCGGGCACCGTGGCGACGATGCCCTGCGCGCACGCCCCGGCCGCCGCGAAGATCGCGCAGGCGCAGCAGGGGGCGAGGCGACGGGCAAGCATGATCATGGCTTCCGGAATGAGGGACACTTCATGATCGCGAAAGGGGGTGAAATCCGGGATCGCGAACGATAGCCCGGACGGCCTATCCAACGAAGGATGACCGGCCTCTTCCCCCTGCTGTTCGCCCTGCTGGCGCTCCCCGCGCACGCGACCGTGGTCGAGTACTACGACGCCGGGCTCGACCGGTATTTCCTGACCGCCGATCCGGACGAGATGCGCTCCGTCGAGACCGGCGGCGCGGGTCGCGGCTGGGTGCGCACCGGCTACGAGTTCGAGACGGGGGGGCCGTGCATCTCCGCCGCGACGCTGCCTTGCGCCTCGCGCTCCGTGTGCCGCTTCTATGGCGCCCTTCCCTCCGGCTCGGGCTCGCATTTCTATACCGCGGACGAGAACGAGTGCCTCTTCGTGCGCGACCGCGACCGCAACTGGGTTTACGAGGGCGTGCGCTTCAACGCCTACGTCCCCGACCCCACCACGGGACAGTGCCCGCCGGGCTTGCATCCCGTCTATCGCGCGTACAACAACGGCTACTCGCCGGCGGTGAACCACGCGAATCACCGCTACTCGTGGGACCCCGCGGCGCAGGCACGCATGACGGCGCGCGGCTGGACCGACGAAGGCATCGCGTTGTGCGCGACGCAGGTGCGCGACCGGCCCTTGCGAAGCTTCGCGCTGAAAATCGACGGCGACCGTGTGCGCTCGGGCCCCGCGTGCGTCGCGGACATCGAAGCGTTGCGCTCATGCATCGGCTCGAACAATATTCCCGGGCGGCGCTACGTCTTCGGCCCGTTCACCGCGGACTCGAGCGAGTCCGACGCGTTCGCGGCCCGCACCGGCCTCGCGTCGGGAACGGTCTATGCCGTCGGCGGCCCCGCGCTCGACGCCGCCGCCTCCGACGCATTCGTGCAGCTCGCGAGCGATGAAACGTTCGGCATCCACATCGACACGCGTTCGCGTGGACCCGCGAGCCTGTCGAACATCAACCCCCTGTTCCAGTTCACGCGCTTCGCGCCGAGCACGGGCGTGGCCGAAGACCGCCTGGTGCCGTGGTCGGGCCTCTACGACACCGATGTCGAGGTCGCGCTCGCCTTCGACCTGCGCCTGAAGCGACTCTCCACGTCGCAAGGCGGCGCCGCCTATGGACATCCGACGCTCGACGTCTTCGATCGGCGCACCGCCATGCACTTCTACTTCATCGTGATGACCTACGGCACCGTGCCCTCGATCGACAACGTGTTCCGCGATGGGCCGAACGGCAACGTGATCGTCACCACCGCCTTCCGCGAGTCGCCGTACGGCCGCAGCTTCGGAGCCACGACCATGGCGACGCCCGCGCCCTTCTCCTCACCCGCGGAAGGCCCCGGGGGCCACTTCGAATTCCGCTTCGCCCGCGCGGAATTCGCACGCATCCTCCAGGCGGCGCGCACGGTCGAGCCGCTGCTCTCGCCCGATCCGGCGGACTACATCTTC
Source organism: Burkholderiales bacterium (assembly GCA_038227085.1). Classification (GTDB taxonomy): domain Bacteria; phylum Pseudomonadota; class Gammaproteobacteria; order Burkholderiales; family Usitatibacteraceae; genus Usitatibacter. The sequence goes on from JBBRQA010000231.1 coordinate 2,688, forward strand.
GACGACTACCACTTCAACAACGAGATCGCCGGCGACGGCGAGATCGGGATCACCCTGGGATCGATGGGACTGAAACTGCTGCGTCGCTAGAGAAGCCCGCGCTCCGCGAACGACAGGCACGCCCCCGGCGCCACGATGAAGTGGTCGAGAACCTTGATGTCCACGAGCCCCAGGGCCTCGGCGAGCGTGCGGGTAAGCGCCTGGTCCTGGATGCTCGGCTCCGCGACGCCCGAGGGATGGTTGTGCGCGAGGATCACGGCGGCGGCGTTGTGGCGCAGCGCGTGCTTCACCACCTCGCGCGGATAGACGCTCGTCTGCGTGAGAGTGCCGCGAAACAATTCCTCGGCGGCGATCACGCGGTTCTGCGCATCGAGGAAAACGCAGAAGAAGCACTCATGCCCGAGGTCCTGCATGCTGAGGCGCAGGAACCCGCGCACCGCGGCGGGCGAGGCGAGGCTGTCGCGCGCCTTCATCTCTTCGCTGAGCGCGCGCCGCGCGAGCTCCATCACCGCCGCGATCTGCGCGTACTTGGCCGACCCCACCCCGGGCACCTCACCGAGCTCGCCGTGCGTGGCGGAAAGCAGGCGCGAAACGCGGCCGAAGCGTGCCAGGAGCTCGCGGGCCAGCTCGATCGCGCTCTTGCCACGCATGCCGGTGCCGAGGAAGAGCGCGACCAGCTCCGCGTCCGATAGCGCGGCCGCTCCCTGCGCCAGCAATCTTTCTCTTGGCCGCTCGGCGGGCGGCCACTCGGCGATCGACATGCGAGCCTCGGTAGTGGGTAAAATACGTTCATGGACAAGGTCTTGGATCGCCGTCTGTTGCTCGGAGTCACCGGGGGCATCGCTGCCTACAAGGTCGCCGAGCTCGCACGCCTCCTCATCCGTCATAACGTGGAAGTGCAGGTCGCGATGACCGAGGCGGCCACGAAGTTCGTCACCCCCGCGACTTTCCAGGCGCTCACCGGCAAGCCCGTCATCACCGACCTGTGGGACGCGAGCTTCCCCAACCACATGGCGCACATCGAGCTTTCCCGCGGCGCGGACGCGATCGTGATCGCCCCGGCCAGCGCCGACTTCATGGCCAAGCTCGCCCACGGCGTCGCCGACGATCTCCTGTCCACCGCGTGCCTGGCGCGCAATTGCCCGCTGCTGGTGGCGCCGGCAATGAACCGCGAGATGTGGGACAACGCCGCGACGCAGCGCAACGTCGCGACGCTGCGGGCGGACGGCATCACGGTGCTCGGCCCCGCGGCAGGCGCCCAGGCATGCGGCGAGGTGGGCATGGGCCGCATGCTCGAGCCCGGGGAGATGCTCGACGCGATCCTCGCCTTCTTCGCGCCCAAGCGCCTCGCCGGCCGCAACGTGCTCGTCACTGCGGGCCCCACCTTCGAGGCAATCGACACCGTACGCGGCATCACCAATCTCAGCTCCGGGAAGATGGGCTATGCGATCGCCGAAGCCGTCGCTGCCCTCGGCGCGGAGGTGACCCTGGTGAGCGGCCCCACCGCCCTCGCCCCGCCCGCGCGCGCGCACTTCGTTTACGTCACCTCTGCCGCCGAGATGATGAACGCGGTGAAGGCGCACGTGGGCGATGCCGACTACTTCTTCAGCGTCGCCGCGGTGGCCGACTACACCCCGGTCACGGCTTCGGGGCGCAAGCTGAAGAAGATCGCGGAAGACATGCAGATCAAGCTGAGGCCGACCGAGGACATCCTCGCGTATGTCGCGGCCCTTCCCGACGGGCCTTTCTGCGTGGGCTTCGCCGCCGAGAGCGAGGATCTCGCGCGCTACGCGCAGGAGAAGCGCGCGCGCAAGAAGATCCCGATGATCGTCGCCAACCTCGTGCAGCACACCGTCGGCAAGGACGAGAACGAGGTGACGATCTACGACGACGCGGGGGCCCATGCCCTCGCGCGCGCGCCGAAGTCGAAAATCGCCTGCGGCATCGTCGACCATGCGATTCGCCTGCGCGGAGAGCGGCCCCAGGCGACCGTCACGCCGATCAAGCAGGTCTTGTAGGGTCTTCTCGCCAACTCAACCTTCCGCCCGCGAGGCGGCGCATGCCATTGAAAAAGAAAAAACTCGACATCCGCATCCTCGACGAGAGAATCCGCGCGCAGCTCCCCGCGTATGCAACGAACGGCTCGGCGGGCCTCGACCTGCGCGCCGCCATCGACGACGCGATCACGCTGCGGCCCGGCGATACCACGCTCATTCCGACCGGGCTCGCCATCCATCTCGACGACCCGGCGTTCGCCGCGATCATCATTCCGCGCTCGGGGCTCGGCCACAAGCACGGCATCGTGCTCGGCAACGGCGTGGGCCTGATCGATTCCGACTACCAGGGGCAGGTGTTCGTGTCCTGCTGGAACCGCGGCAAGGACACGTTCGTGGTGAATCCGCTGGAGCGCATCGCGCAGCTCGTGGTGGTGCCGGTCGTGCAAGTCGACCTGAACGTGGTTGAGAGCTTCGAGGAAAGCACGCGCGGCGCCGGCGGCTTCGGCTCCACGGGCAAGCACTGATGCGCGGCATCGTTCTCTTCGCGCACGGCGCGCGCGATCCGGAATGGGCGCGGCCTTTCGAGGCGATCCGCGACCGGGTACGCGCGAGCCGCCCCGAGTACCCGATCGCCCTGGCCTACCTGGAGATGATGTCGCCCACGCTCGAGGAGGCGGTCGCGGCGCTCATTTCCGAAGGCGCCTCCGCGGTCACCGTCTTCCCGCTCTTCATGGCGCAGGGCGGCCACCTGAAGCAGGACCTGCCGCGCATCCTCGAATCCATCCGCGCGAGCCAGCCCCACGTGCCGATCTCGCTCGAATCCGCGATCGGCGAGGTGCCCGAGATCCTCACCGCGATCGCGGAGTGGGTTCTTTCGCACGCAGAATGAAATGCCGTGTCAGGTACGACTTTTTAAGTTGTACCTGACACCACTTATTTTTTCCTGCAGATCGAGAAGCCGTCGTTCCACCCCATCGACTACTGCGGGTCGCCGGCCATGCGCGCCGCGTCCTTGCGCGCGTGGGGCGTGCTCTTGGCCGACTCGCAGCCGTCGATGTAGCCGTCGCGCACCGCGGGGGGATAGCCGGTGAGGGTGTAGGTGGGCGGCGCGGCCCGGGCGCGGCGCTGGGGCGCGTCCTTCGGACTCTCGGGCTCGGCGGGCACGGCGGGCACGGGGGGCACGGGGGGCACGGAGGCGCAGCCAGCGACCAGAAATGTCAGGGCGAGAGCAAGATGTCGGCGCATGCGATTATTGTGTTTCCTATGACGATACCAACCACGAGAATGACATTGGACAACTTCAGGGCTTTGCGCGTTCTGGGCGCCATGCTGCTCGCCGTCGTCGCCTTCGGCGCACGTGGCGAGGTCACCTTTGGCACCAGCCAGGTCAAGATCGGGACGCACCCGCTCAAAGTCGAGGTCGCCGCCGCGGACCCGCAGCGCACCCAGGGCCTCATGTTTCGCAAGTCCCTCGGCAAGGACGACGGCATGCTGTTCGTCTTCGACGAGATCGAATACCACAGCATGTGGATGAAGAACACGTTGATTCCGCTGTCGGTCGC
>JBBRQA010000232.1:0-6246 GCA_038227085.1 Burkholderiales bacterium
GAAGGCGCGCCGCACGAACTCCTGGCCGAGCGCTTCGCCCAGCTGGTTGTCGACCATCGCCACGCAGCGCTTCCAGCGCGGCCGCAGCTCCGGCACGCCGCGCAGCTGCTTGCTGAAGAAAGCGAAATTCTCGTTGACGAAGGCGGGGGAGAGCGCCGGCGCCGAGGCGCGCGCCACGTGCCAGCGAAGGTAGGTCTTCACCTCGTCCAGGCTGCGCGCTCCGAGCTGCCGGTCGAGCTCCCTGAAGAATTCCGGCTCCGTCACGTTGAACGAGGCGGCACGCGCAAGGCCGAGCGCCAGCAGGTAGGCGGCCCAATCGAAGCTCGGCGTGAGGGCGCGCAGGGCCTTGCCGTCCATCTTGTGGAAGAGCTTGTACGGATCGCGCTTGTCCACCTGCGAGAGCGAGGCACGCGCGAGCTCGGTCTCGATCGCCATCACCGTCGCCGCATGCGCGCGCGCCGCAGCCGCGGAGTCGCCCAGCAGCTCGAACATCCGCCCGACATGCGCCAGGTACTGCGCGCGGATTTCCTTCGACTTGTCATCGTCGTTGAGATAGTAGTCGCGGTCCGGAAGCCCGATTCCACCAGCGCTCGCGAACGCGATCACCTTGGTGGAGTCGGCGAAGTCCTGGTTGGAGCCGAAACCGAAGAAGAGGCCGCCATCGCCGGTGGCCAGGTGCAGGGCGGCGAGCGCCGCGCCGAGGGCCGCCTTCGACTTCATCGCGTCGACGCGCGCGAGGTAGGGCTGGAGAGGCTCCATCCCGCGCGCCTCCACAGCGGCCTCGTCCATGCACGCGGCGAAATAGTCGCCGATCTGCCGCTGCACGGCGGTGCGTCGCGCGGTCTTCGCGGCGTGCCCCTGGAGGATGCCCCACAGGAAACGCTGGTTATCCTGCGCGAGCCTGCGGTAGACGTTCCAGCTCGCCTGGTCAGCGGGAATGGGATTGGCCTTGATCCACCCGCCGCACGCGTGCTGATAGAAATCCACGCAAGGGTCCGCGGAGCGGTCCATCGCCTCGAGATCAAGGCCCGGCGTGTAGGGGAAGGTGGTGAGCGGCGTGTCTTCCGCGCCCACCGCGTAAGTCGCGGCGACGCAGGCAATCCCGGCGAGGAGAAAGAGCCTCATGGGACGAGCCAACGGGGGTTGTTGAGCCACGCGGCGGGAAGCGCGACGTTGCGCCCGGCCCCGAAGGAGTGCGGGGCGGTCATGATCCCGACCAATCGACCGGCGGTGTCCACCACCGGACCGCCGCTCGCGGAAGGCGACACTGCTACGCTGAGTTCCATCACGTTGCCCTGCGCGGTGGGGGAAAGGGCCTTGATTGTCGCCGGACGCACTACCTGGCCGTCGTTACCAAACGTGACCGCGTAGACCGTATCGCCCACCCGCGGCGCCTCTCCCGCGAGCGGCATTGGGCGGCTGCCCGCCCCCTCCACCGAGAGCTTGCAGAGGTCGTGCTCCTCGTCGACCATCGACACGTGCGCGCCCGCGGTGCGCCCGGTAAGCCGCACGAGAAGCTGCGTGTTGGGGACGAGGCCGTGGCACGTCGTAACCATCACGCCCTCGTCGATAGCGACCGCGAGGCCTGCCGGCGCGCTGCGCCCGGAGAGGTCGATCGCCTGCACATACCCCACCGAGAACGCCGCCGCGGCGAGAATCTCTTCGGGCGAGCGCGTGGCGGTGCCCTGCGGCGGCGGGGGCGAGGGCTTGTGCAGGGTGAAGAAAAACGCCGCCGCGAACGTGACCAGCCCAGCCAGGGCGCCCGCCCAGCGCGGACGCACGGTGCGCCCGCCCGGCATCAGGATCACGTTGGGGACGTTGAGCGACTTGTCGTAGGCCGCGCGCCGCTGCGGGTCGCAAAGAACCTCGTCGGCCTGCTGCACCAGGGCGCAGCGCCGCGCGTCGGGGGCAGTGGTCTCGCGCGCTAGGTCGGCGCGCGCGCGCTTCACCGCGAGCGCGATGGCGGTCGCGTCCGAATCGCGGGCGAGGTCGAGCACGTCGTAGAGCGTCACAGGAACGTGCGGACCGCGTAAGCGGCCGGGAGTTCCTGCTCCCGACGACGCATAGACAACGTACCGTGGTACGGCCTATATGCTGTATCGAAGAACTAGCGGAGCCAAGGCGGATGCGGGCAGGTCTGACCATCGGGCGGCTGGCGAAAGCCGCCGGGGTGAACGTGGAGACGATCCGCTATTACCAGCGCCGCGGGCTCATCGCCGAGCCCCACAAGCCATTGGGCGGCCATCGGCGCTACCCGAGCGTCGTCATGGATCAGATCGCATTCATCCGGCGCGCGCAGCAGCTCGGCTTCTCGCTCGCCGAGGTGAAGAGCCTCATGGAGCTGGCCCCCGGGCGCAACCTCAAGGCAACCCGGCTGATCGCCGAGAAGAAGCACGCCAACCTCGATCTCCACATCGCGCAGCTCACCAAGATGCGCCGCAAGCTGAAATCGCTGATCGACAAGTCCCGCAAGGCCGTGAGGGGACCGTGTCCCATCATCGAGGCGCTCAGCTCCGACCTCTGAGCGGCCCCGCGGTTAGGATACGGGGATGAAGATCCTCGAGATCCGCGAGAAGACCCTTCCCATCGCGTCGCCGATCCGCAACGCGTACATCGATTTCAGCAAGATGACGCTGAGCCTGGTCGCCGTCATGACCGACGTGGTGCGCGACGGCCGGTGCGTGGTGGGCTACGGCTTCAACTCCAATGGCCGCTACGGGCAGGGGGCGCTCATGCGCGAGCGCTTCATCCCGCGCGTGCTCGAGGCCGATCCCGCAACGCTCGTCTCCGGCGACGGCGTGAACCTCGATCCCCACGCCGTCTGGGATCGCATGTTCATGAACGAGAAGCCCGGCGGGCACGGCGATCGCTCGGTCGCCATCGGCACCATCGACATGGCGGTCTGGGACGCGGTGGCGAAGATCGCCGGCAAGCCCCTCTTCCAGCTCCTCGCTGATCGCTACGGCGATGGCCAGCCCAAGCGGCGTGTTTTCGTCTACGCTGCGGGCGGGTACTACTACCCGGGCAAGGACGACAAGGCGCTCAAGGAAGAGATGCTGGGCTATATCGACCGCGGCTATCGCGTCCTCAAGATGAAGATCGGTGGGGCGCCTCTCGCCGAGGACCAGCGCCGCATCGAGGCGGTGCTCGGCGTGCTGCGTTCCGGAGAGCGGCTCGCGGTGGACGCCAACGGGCGCTTCGACCTCGCCACCGCCATCGCCTACGCCAAGGTGCTCTCGCAATACGACCTCTTCTGGTATGAGGAGGCGGGCGATCCCCTCGACTTCGAGCTGCAGGCCGCGCTCGCCGCGCACTACGCCAAGCCCATGGCCACCGGCGAGAACCTTTTCTCGATGCAGGACGCGCGCAACCTCGTCCGCTACGGCGGCATGCGCCCCGACCGCGACTGGCTGCAGTTCGACTGCGCGTTGAGCTACGGCCTGGTCGAGTACCTGCGCACTCTCGACATGTTGCGCGCCAACGGCTGGTCTCCTTCGCGCTGCGTGCCCCACGGCGGCCACCAGATGTCGCTCAACATCGCCGCCGGCCTGGGCCTCGGCGGGAACGAGTCGTACCCCGACCTGTTCCAGCCGTTCGGCGGGTTTCCCGACGGCGTGCGAGTCGAGGACAGCCACGTTGCGATGCCCGACTTACCCGGCATCGGATTCGAAGGCAAATCGGACCTCCACAAGGTCATGAGGGAGTTGAGCGCGTGAATAGATGAGCCCAAGCGTCTTCCGCGATCTCACGATTGGGGGGGCCGTGGTCCTGGTGGGCGTGTGCCTCCTGGGCTTCGCGTTCTTCGGCGACGACGAGAATTTCCGCGCCCCGCGCTGGGTGGTCGCCGCCGTCGCTCTCTCGTTCATGGTGAGCGGATGGATCCCACTGAAGCACGCCATCGCCGAGGGCGGCATCCTCCCGAAGGGCCTGTACGTCGACCTCGCGGTGGGCTCGGTGCTCACCCTCGTCGCCCTGATCACCGTGTGGATCATGGTGGCGGTGGGTCCCGAAGGCGTGACCCTCGACCTGCCGGTGTCGCTCCCCACCGAGATCGAGGGCTGGCTGAAGAGCATCGTCTTCTACGCGGTGACGGGCGTCGTGGCGGCACTGACCCTCGTCTACGCGCTCTCCGCCTTCGGCAGGGCGCTGCCCGCCCTGGGGCGCACCGCGATCGTCGCGATCACCGCGCCGATCCTGGGGGTGCTCACCTGGGTCGCGATCGAGTTCTATCGCCGGGCCGCCCCGCCCGAGCCCCCGCTCATGTTCCTATCGTTCGACCGGCGTTTTCCCGGCGACGACTATCTCGCGCGCGCGCACGGCGACGAGATCCTGGCGCGCGCCGGCAAGCAAGGCAACGGGTTGTTCGTCGGCGGCAGCGGCGACTGGGTGGAGATCGACGCGCCGCAGGGCTTCGACACCGGCCACGGCCTCACGCTGGAATTCTGGATGAAGCGCGACAACTGGGTGAATCCCTACGCCAAGGGCAGCCGCACCCAGACCGTCGCCATCATCGACGTGGAGCGCGAATACAAGGGGCACCCGGAGATGCGCCAGGTCTCCTTCTCGATGGAGTTGTCCGTGCCACGCGAGCGCGCCAAGGACCGCAACCTGCGCGCCGACTACTACGTCTTCCGTCCGAGCGCGCGCGTGGGCGACGTGCGGCTCGCGCCAGTGGGCCCGGTGAAGATCCCCGCCGACCGGTGGACGCACATCGCGGTGGTCTACGACCGCTTCCTCTTCGACCGCATGCGCCTCTATGTGAACGGCCAACTCGTGGCGCGCGCGCTGCCCTTCGGCGCGGCGCCCGGCTTCGCCGACATTCGCACCCTGCGACTGGGCACATGGTATGAGCGCAACGGCGCCTATCGTGGCATGGTCGATGAGCTGAAGGTTTATGCGCGCACCCTCTCAGACGAGGAAATTACCGCCGCCGCTTCCCGCTAGGAAAGTCGTACCTGACACGACTTTTGTCGTTTCCCAGGACGCTCCTCACCGCGCGCTGTCGAGCACCGCGGTGGGCTCGATGCCGCTGCGCTTCGCCGGCACGACATCAGCCCCGTCGCCGTGAGCCGCGCCATCACGCGCCAGCCTTCTTAGCCTTCCTCTTCGCCTTCGACTTTCCCTTGCCGATGGCGGCCTGCGCCTTGCCGACCGCCTTCTGCGTCTTGCCCACGGCCTGCTTCGCGGCTCCCTTCACCTCCTGCTTCGGGCTGCCCATGAGCCTGCCGAGGGTCCTCTGGATCCTGCCGACGGCATCGGCGACGGCGCCCTTCACGGTGTTCCTGTTCAAGTAGCTCTCCGGTGACCGGGGATGGAACCCCGCGCTTCCGACCGTGCGCGCGCGGGCAGGTTCCCGGGGTGGCGCTGCCCCGCGGCGGCGCGTTAGCATAGCGGCATGGAAAAGATCTACGTGATCCACGAGAACGACGCGTGGGTCGAGCCGCTGCGCGAAGCCTTCGAAGAGCTTTCACTCCCGTTCCAGGAATGGTTCCTCGCCGAGGGCGTGCTCGACTTCTCGGCCACGCCCCCGGAGGGCGTTTTCTACAACCGCATGAGCGCCTCGTCGCACACGCGCGGCCATCGCTACGCCGCCGAGTACACCGGCTGCGTCCTCGCCTGGCTCGAGCGCCACCGCCGGCGCGTGGTGAATAACGGCCGCGCGCTGCAGCTCGAGATCAGCAAGATCGCGCAGTACGCGGCGCTCGACGAGTTCTCCATCCGCACGCCCCGTACCCTGGCGGCCGTGGGGAAGGACCACATCATCGCCGCGGCGCGCTCGATGCGCGGCCCCTTCATCACCAAGCACAACCGCGCGGGCAAGGGCCTTGGGGTGCGCCTCTTCCACGAAGTCGGGTCCCTCGAGAGCTATGTGCGCTCCAGCGCCTTCGAGGAGTCGGTAGACGGCGTCACGCTGGTGCAGGAGTACATCCGCGCGCCCGAGCCCTTCATCACGCGGGTGGAATTCGTGGGCGGCAGGTTCCTCTACGCGGTGCGCGTGGACACGACGCTCGGTTTCGAGATCTGCCCCGCGGACGTGTGCGAGATCGGCGGCGCGATGTGCCCGGTGGGCGAGAGGCCCTCGGCCGAGGCGCCGCGCTTCCAGGTACTGGAGGGCTACCGCCCGCCGATCGTCGAGCGTTACCAGCGCTTCCTCGCCGCCAATGGCATCGAGATCGCCGGAATCGAGTTCATCACCGACTTGTCCGGCGAGGTCCATACCTACGACGTCAACACCAACACCAACTA
>JBBRQA010000233.1:0-6214 GCA_038227085.1 Burkholderiales bacterium
GACCTCGAATATCGAGGCTCATCGCTGGCACGCGAGTTGCAAGCCATCCAGTCCAATCTGAAATGACGAGGAGATTCACTATGGCAGATACCCCCAAGCAGCCCAGCGCGAATCGCGATCCGATCACCGGCGCACCCGGTGCGCACCCCGTTGGAACCGGCATGGGCGCAGCCGCCGGCGGCGCCACGGGCGCGGCGATCGGCTCGGTCGTGGGTCCTGTGGGAACGCTGGTGGGCGCGGCAGTCGGCGCGATCGCCGGTGGCCTGGCAGGCAAAGGCGTGGCCGAGATGGTCGATCCGACCGTCGAGGACGCGTACTGGCGCGACAACCACGTGAAGCAGCCGTACTACTCCAAAGGCCGCGAGTACGATGCATTCGCTCCCGCCTATCGCACCGGCTACGAAGGCCGCGCGAAGTACGCCGGCCGCTCGTTCGACGAAGTCGAGAGCGACCTGCAGAGCGACTACAAGCGCCACAACGGCAAGCTCGACTGGATCGACGTGAAGGACGCCACGCGCAACGCGTGGAACCGCGTGGAGACGCGTGCGCGCGACGCGACGCGCAACAACTAGGGCGCGTGCGTCATCCCCGCGCAGGCGGGGGATCATCAAGAAAGCCCCGCACCCGCGGGGCTTTCTTCATTCCATCTTGCGAAGGTCGCTCTTCTCATACCAGCGCGCGATCCTTTCCCCGTCCCACACAAAGCAAAGGTGCGCCCCCTGCACCGCGGGCTTGAGGAGACGCGGCTTGAATACCGCGATGCACTCGCCGCCCACGTGCCGCACGCTGTCGTAGACGATGCCGCCCGCGCCCTGCGCGCGCAGCTTCACGCCATAGGGCTTCGATGCGGCGTAGCTCTCCGCGTCGTAGATCTCGCGCCTGCGCTTCCTCTGGCCGCGAATGTCGACGAGGTCGGCATCGATGTTGGAAAGGTAGCAGCGCATGTCGATTTCCATCGCGCCCTGGCGCGTGGAGCGCAGGAATCGCGCGCGGTGATGCGCCGTCTCCCAGACCGCGGTCTCGAGCGCGTGGGCCGCGTAGTACACGCCGAAGCTGCCGTCGCTGAAGCGGCTACCGTCCGGATTGCGGTGCGTGAAGGCGGCCATGATCGGCGAAGTCCCGGGCCCCGAAATGCGATCCTGCGCCGCGACCAGGTGGATCTCCCCCGCCTCCTCGCGCAGGCGATCGTTGGTCCGCGACTCGAAGGCGAACACCGTCTCGAGGTCTTCGCCGCGTGCGACGCGCTCGAAGAGTTGGATTGGTGGAAAGCGACTGGGCACGAGCCGGTAGCTCGGCCTCCAGATGACGCGCGCCATGCCTAGTTCCAGCCGCCGCGCTGCGCGTCGAGATATTGGCGCACCTGGTACAGGTCGGCCACGTGTCCCCCGGACAGGCGCTCCAGTGCCGTGCGCCCGGCGAAAAGCGGCGCCTCGTTGGCCTGGTGGATCCATGCGTCCGCGGCGGCAGGGTCGGGCAGAAGGACCTGCAGCGCCTTGTAAATGCCGAAGATGTACGAGAGCCGCTCGATGGTGTCTGGCGGGAGCGCCACCGCCGGGCTTTCCTTCCAGCGATTGAAGGTCGAGCGCGAGCGCAGCCCAAGGAGGGCCATCTGCACGCCCGGCGCGATCTTCCAGGCAGCGGCGACATGGAAGAACGTGCGCAGCGCCGCCGCACCGGCGGCGGGGCTGGAGACGTCGACAGGCAAGGCTGCGGGGCGCGGATCGGCCATCGCTCGGCGGGGAACCATATGTTTCATATGATACGCCAAGAGGTGAAATGTTCAATCTGAAACGTCATGGGCTGGGCGCGCGCTTCAGCCCACAAAAAAAGCCCCGCTTGGAAGCGGGGCTTTTTCGATTGGATCCCGACCGTACGTCGGGATGACATCACTTCACGGACGTGACTCGTCCGTTCAGCGATGTCACATATCCATATCACCCATGCCGCCCATGCCGCCGCCGCCACCCATCTGCGGCTTGTCGTCCTTCGGCAGCTCCGCGACCATCGCATCGGTCGTGAGGATGAGGGCCGCGACCGAAGCCGCGTTCTGCAGTGCGTAGCGGGTGACCTTGGTGGGATCGAGAACACCCATCGCCACCATGTCGCCGTACTCGCCGGTCTGGGCGTTGTAGCCGAAGTTGCCCTTGCCTTCGAGGACCTTGTTGATGACAACACTGGGCTCGTCACCCGCGTTGCGGGCGATCTCGCGCATCGGCTGCTCGAGCGCGCGTACGACGATCTTCACGCCGGCGGCCTGGTCTTCGTTGTCAGTCTTGATCTTGCTGACCGCGTCACGCGCACGCAGCAATGCCACGCCGCCGCCTGGGACGATGCCTTCCTCGACAGCCGCACGGGTCGCGTGCAGCGCGTCTTCGACGCGGGCTTTCTTTTCCTTCATCTCGACTTCGGTCGCGGCACCGACCTTGATCACGGCAACGCCGCCGGCGAGTTTCGCAACGCGCTCCTGCAGCTTTTCCTTGTCGTAGTCGCTGGTAGCTTCCTCGACCTGCTTGCGGATGGACTCCACGCGAGCCTTGATGGCGTCTTCCTTGCCGGCGCCGTCGATGATGGTGGTGTTTTCCTTGCCGATCTCGACGCGCTTGGCGCGGCCGAGGTCCTTGAGCGTCACGTTCTCGAGCTTGAGGCCCAGCTCTTCGGCGATCACGGTGCCGCCGGACAGGATCGCGATGTCTTCGAGCATGGCCTTGCGGCGGTCGCCGAAGCCCGGCGCCTTGACGGCGGTGGTCTTGAGGATGCCGCGCAGGTTGTTCACCACCAGGGTGGCGAGCGCCTCGCCATCGACGTCTTCGGCGATGATGAGGAGCGGACGGCCGGCCTTGGCGACCTGCTCGAGCACCGGCAGCAGGTCACGGATGTTCGAGACCTTCTTGTCGTGCAGGAGGATGAACGGGTCTTCCAGCAGGGCGACCTGCTTGTCCGGGTTGTTGATGAAGTACGGCGAGATGTAGCCGCGGTCGAACTGCATGCCTTCGACGAGGTCGAGCTCGTTCTCGAGGCCCTTGCCGTCTTCCACGGTGATGACGCCTTCCTTGCCGACCTTGTCCATCGCCTCGGCGATCGTCTTGCCGATCTCCGGATCCGCGTTGGCGGAGATCGCTCCGACCTGCGCGATTTCCTTGGAGGTCGTGCAGGGCTTGCTGATCTTCTTCAGCTCCTCGACAGCGACGGCGACCGCCTTGTCGATGCCGCGCTTGAGATCCATCGGGTTCATGCCGGCGGCGACGTACTTCATGCCTTCGGTCACGATCGACTGCGCGAGCACGGTCGCGGTGGTGGTGCCGTCACCGGCCACGTCGGAAGTCTTGGAAGCGACTTCCTTCACCAGCTGCGCGCCCATGTTCTCGAACTTGTCCTTCAGCTCGATTTCCTTCGCGACCGACACGCCGTCCTTGGTGACGGTGGGAGCGCCGAAGGAGCGCTCGAGCACGACGTTGCGGCCTTTCGGGCCCAGCGTCACCTTGACCGCATCGGCCAGGATGTTGACGCCCGCGATCATGCGGCTGCGAGCGGCTTCTTTGAATTTGACGTCTTTGGCTGCCATGGTGTTGATCCTCTCGATTCTTTAGGTTGCGACCGGCTCTCAGTTCACGACGGCCATGATGTCTTCCTCGCGCATCACGAGCAGCTCGTCACCGTCGATCTTCACGGTGCTGCCCGAGTATTTGCCGAAGAGGACCTTGTCGCCGACTTTCACGTCGACCGGGCTCACTTTTCCGTCTTCATTCTTCTTGCCGGGGCCGACGGCCATCACTTCGCCCTGGTCGGGCTTCTCGGCGGCGGTGTCGGGAATGACGATTCCCGATGCGGTCTTACGCTCTTCTTCCAAGCGCTTGATGATCACGCGGTCATGCAGCGGACGCAGTTTCATGGCTCACTCCTTTTGGGTCTTTGGGCTTCGAAGCCGCAGCCGGGAAAGGCCGCGGCAGGATCCGTTTGCCGGGCTTGGCACTCATCCCGGTCGAGTGCTAATAATAGGCCCGGGAGGGGTGTTTTACAAGAGGCCGGAGGGAAGAAATTCAGCGCCAGGGAGGCGCGGTAGTGACTGCTCACCCCTGAATTTAGGGGTGAGAATACAAGTTAAATCAATTGCTTGATGCACCTAGAGGAAACGAGCCCAGAGCCGGGCAGAATATTCCTTGACGCGGTCGGTGAGCGGCCGGTTGCGCCACTTTTCGAGCGTGATCTCTTCGGATTGGGCGAGGTCGCGCTGGAACTCGACCGCCATCTGGCCGGCGAACTCGGGCCCCAGCACCACCAGGTTCACCTCGTCGTTGTAAAGGAGACTGCGCCAGTCGAGGTTGGTGGAGCCCACCGTGGACCACACGCCGTCGACCACCGCGGTCTTGGCGTGCAGCATGCGGTCCTGGCGCTCGTAGATCTTCACTCCGGCCTCGAGCAGCCCGCCGTAGAACGAGTGCCCGGCGTGGTAGGCGAACGAGCTGTCGCTGTGGCTGGGGAGGAGCAGGCGGACGTCCACGCCGCGCTTGGCCGCGTCGACCAACGCGCGCCGCAGCGACTCATGCGGGACGAAGTACGGATTCATGATGAGGACATCCTTCTCCGAGTTCTCGATCGCGGAGATGAACGTCACGTACATGGCGTTCAGGCCTTCGTCGGAGCTCGGCGTGCCCTCGATCGCCCGCACCACCAGCGATCCTTGCGCGGGCACGGTGGGAAAGTAGGCCTGGTCGTCGATCACCGCCTCCTCGCGCTGGCGGGCCCAGTGGTTCAGGTAGAAGTGCTGCAGGTCGTTGACCGCGGGGCCCTCGACGCGCGTCTGCGTGTCGCGCCACGGGCGCTTTTCGAAGGGCTCGTCGCGATCGTGGTGCACTGAGCCCGACAGCGAACCGTAGACGCTGCTGATGTTGATGCCGCCGAGGAAGGCGATGCGCCCGTCGACGATGGTGAGCTTGCGGTGGTCGCGGTGGTTGATCGCCGCGAACCCTTCCTTCAGCACGGTCGCCGCGGCGATCGGGTTGTACTCGACCACCTCGACGCCGCTGTCGGAGATCTGCTTGAAGAACTCCTTCGGGGTACTGAACGAGCCCGCGGAGTCGTACATGAGCCGCACCTTGATGCCGGCCCGGGCGCGCTCCTCGAGCGCGGCGGCGAACTGCCTGCCGATCTCGTCGGCCTCGAAGATGTAGGTCTCCATGTGCACGTGGTGCTTCGCGCCCCTGATCGCGGCGAGCATCGCCGCGTAGGTCTGCGGGCCGTCTTCAAGGAGAGTCACCTGGTTGCCCACGATGAGCGGCGCGTCGGTGAGCGCCTGCTCGATCGCGATGTGGCGCTCGAGAACGTCGCTGTCGGGCGACCTGCTCTTCATCTTGTCGAAGATCGCCTTGCTCTGGCTGCGCGAAAGGACACCGCGCGCGTTCTTGAAGCGCACGTCGTTCACGTCCGCCTCGGCCTGCAGCAGGTAGCGGTCGATGGGCGGCGCCGCGCACGCGCCCACGAGCGAGGCGAGTACCGCGAGTACCGCGGCCTCGCGGAAGCGCCCGGCTAGCGCGCGAGCCGCGTGCAGCGCCCGAATTGGTAGACGGTCTTGCGGGGGCGCCGTGTGCGCCCCACCCGAGTCGGTGAAGCGAGATAGGGGCATGGCGGATCGCGGTAGCCCCCCTCGCGGAGCGTGAGGTCCTCCGCGACTTCCGCCCAGACGCCACCACGCACCGGCCTGAAGAGCCAGTGCACGTAGCCCGCGCGCGAGGCCGCCTCGATCAGCTCCGGCGCATCCGGGACCTCCGAGACGATCGGAGGTTGCCCGTCGATGGCGAGCGGCATCGAGCCGAAAGCGCCCATGCACTCGACCGATTCCTGACGCGGCGCGCCGGGCCGCACGAAGGGCAGCGCCTCGGTCCGAGCCAGATCCCACGACCCTAATTCCCATGCGACATCCATCACCTCGTTCTCAAGTTGCTCCAAGCCGTCCCAGCGCTCGTTCACCTGCAGCGCGGAGCTCGGCACCGCCTGGTAAGCGACCACGCCGGCATCAGGAACCTCGGCCAACCGGGTTTCGACGAACCCGTGCCAATGGAGGGTAAGCACCACGGGGGTGTTCGCGAAGGGCACCGCCGCCACCGAAATCGCCACCAACGGCAGGCGGTTGGAAATCAGCTGAGTCTCGATGCGATCCAGGAGATGCATTCGTCCCTCCTAATAGAAGAGAAATTGACCGGGTAGTTCCCTTTGTACC
>JBBRQA010000234.1:0-6106 GCA_038227085.1 Burkholderiales bacterium
CGAGGAGGACCGCGGAAGGCAGGCCGTTCACGGCCGCGGCGAGCCCGGCGGGCGAAGGCCCGATGAGGCAGCAGCCGAAGAACTCGCTGTTCGCCGCCTGGCCGTCCTGCTGGCGATCGAAGTCGCGCTTGAAGTAGCTCGTGACCGAGGTGATGTCCGACCAACCGGTGTCGAACGCGACGGTGAGGCTCGACACCAGCATCTTGTCGGTCCCTGGCTCGCGCAGCAGCTGGTCGGTCTGGTTGCGGGGCAAGTCGTTGCCGTTGAAGTCGGCGAGGTGCGAGACGTCGAGCCCCTCGCTCTTCACGCGCTGGTAGAAGAGGCTCGGCGTGATCGCGAGCTGGCCGTTGGGCGTCCACTTGAGCGCCGCCTTGAGGACCAGGTCCTTCTCGGAGTTGATGTCCTTCGCGATGACCTGGGTCGGGTCGGCCTGCGAGACCTGGTCGATGTAGCCGCCGACCTTCGCCACCTGCACGCCGAGGCGCAGGCCCACTTCGCCCGGGACGACCGGCGCGTTGTAGACGCCGCTCAGCAGGCTCCCCACGCCGCCTGATTTCGTCGAGGAAACCTCGGCCATGAAGCTCGACTCGCGGTCGCGCGTGTTCGGCTGGTTGGAGATGAAGCGGATGGTGCCGCCCATCGAGCTCGCGCCGTAGAGAGTGCCCTGCGGCCCGCGCAGCACCTCGATCTGGCCGATGTCGAAGAACTTCGGCTCGGCGCTGCCCAGGCTATAGAGGTTGCGCACGCTCATGGAGACGTCGTCGAGGTACACCCCGACGGTGCTGGATCCGGCCTGCGAGCTGATGCCGCGCAGCTCGATGGTGCTGAGGCCCGCGCCGCCGCCCGCAGCAGCCCCGGAGAACGACAGGTTGGGCACCGAGCGCGTGAGGTCGGCGAAATTGGTGATGTGCTGCTCTTCGAGTGCCTCGCCGCCGATGACGGTGACGCTGAGAGGGATCTTGGCGACGTCTTCCTGGCGCTTGGTGGCGTTGACGACGATGGTCTCGATCTGCTCGGTCCTGGCGGGCTTCTGCTCCTGCGCCTGCACCGTCAACGCCAGGCACGCGCCCAATGCCAACGCCCCACTCCTGTGCATCCGCCTGTGGCTTGCATTAATTTGAGTCCCCTTTTTTCGAATTCGATGCGAAGCGTTCCCTGAAAGGAAACCCTAGCACGAACCGTGCGCATCCCGATCCCGTGGGATCGAGAGGGGGCGGCTGGAGGGGTCAGGCGGCCGCTTGTGGCCGCGCCCGTCTTTCGGTGGGGGCCAAGGAGCGCGGCGGGGAGCCGCGCCGCCGCAGCGGAATCGCCTCGGTCAGGTAATTCACCACCTCGCGATGGCCCCGCATGCAATCGCTCGAATCCTCGTCGAGCGACGCGATCGGCGAGGCGGCGACCTGCGCCATGAACTTCGCCCTGAATTTCACGGGGTCGGGGTGGCTTTCAATGAGCGCGCGCATCGCCTCTACCAGTGCCGCTATCCTTCCCGCCTGCGCACCGATGACCCCTGCCGCCTGTTCCAGCTCCGCTCGCATGAACGCTCTCCAATGGTTTTCACGACATTTGCACGGCCCACCGCCGCGGGCTATGGGAAAAAGCCGCGTTTTGCAGTCAGACTTGAGGAGAGGGCCTCAAGGCGGGCAGATGTATCCGCTGCCGCTGGGGTTCTTGAAGCACCCAACGGACTCGGGGATCACTTGCTTCGGCAGCCACAGGACCACCTTGGGGCAATAGATCGCGAAGGCGATGGTGGCGAGGAAGACCACGTAGATCGGCAACGCCGCTCTCAGCGCCTGCGAGAACCGGACGCCGATGAATTTCGACGCCATCAGCAGGACGAGGCCATAGGGGGGCGTGATGAGGCCGAAGGCCAGCGTCGCGATCAACACGACGCCCATGTGCACGGGATTGATGTTGCCGGCCATGGTCAGCGCATTCACGAGCGGCATGAAGATGATGATGGTGGGCACCGGCTCGATGAAGTCGCCGATGATGGTGAAAAGCAGCACCATCATCAGCATGATCAGGTGCGGATCGTTGCCGGCGATTCCGCTGATCCATTCGGCGATCACGATCGCGCCGCGCAAATAGGCTAGCATCCAGCCGAACGCGTTGGCGGCGCCGATGGTGATGAGCGGCAGCGAGAAGATCAATCCCGCCAGGCAGACGTCATAGGGCAGCTGCCGGAGATGGCCTTTGGCGAGGGCCGGAATGACCACCGCGAGAATCCACAGCGCGGCCACGACGCCCGCCTCGGTCGGCGTGAACCAGCCCGTGAGGATCCCGCCGAGCAGGATGATCGGGATCATCAAGGGCAGCGAGGCCGCTTTCAACGCGCGCGCGACCTCGGGAAAAGGCGCGCGCGGGCGGCGCATGCCCGCGGGCCCGAAGAAGTAGCAATAGCCCATCAGGCCGAAACCGATCATGAAGCCGGGAACGACGCCCGCCATGAACAGGCCCGCGATCGAAACGTTGCCCACGGCGCCGTACACCACGGCGGTGATGCTCGGCGGCACGAGCGCCGCGATCGTGGAGGCGGCGGCGATGATGGCGGCGATGAATGCGGGCTCGTAACCCTCGCGCTTCATCGGACCGCCGAGCGCGCGGCTGATCACCGCCACGTCGGCGGTGGTCGATCCCGACATTTCCGAGAAGAACATGCTGAAGACGGTCACCACCTGGGAGAGGCCGCCGCGAATGTGCCCCACCAAGGCCAGCGAAAGATTGGTGATCCGGCTCACCACGTTGGCAGAGCTCATCAGCTCGCCCACCAGCAGGAAGAACGGGATCGCCAGCAGCGCCTCGGAATCCATCCCGTCGAACATCTTCTGCACGATCGCCGGGATGCTCACGTCGGTGAACGCGGCTCCGATGAAGACGCCGGCCATCAGCGAAAAGGCGACGGGGACGCCAAGGTAGCCGAAGAAAAGAAAGAGGAAGGTCATCAACCCGAGGATCAGGGGCGCGCTCATTCCAGCGGCTCCGGATGGTCGAAGCCCTTGCGGCATCCATTGACGAGCTGCTCGACGGTGAAGAGCGCGATCAGCGCGCCCGCGCTCGGGATCGCCGCGTACAGGGTGGCGATGGGCGTCAGCGACGGCATGCGGAAGCTGGAGAAGCCGCGCAGGAAGTTGATGTAGCCGAAGTAGACGAGGCACGCCGCGACCCCGAGGACCACGAGCCGAATGACGATCTCGGCGGCCAGGCGTGGCTTTCCATGCAGCGCATCGGCGACGGCGGTGAGGTACAGGTGGTCGTTCCTCCGCGTGGCGACCGCGGCGCCGGTGAATATCGCGTAGATGAAGAAGGTCTGGGTGACTTCCTGCAGCCACAGCCAGGGGTGGCCGATCGTGCGCGTGACGATGTCGAACACCACGGTGGTCGAGAAGCCGAACAGCAGCACGCCGCAGATGATCATCAGGATCATCTCGAGGCCGTCGAGCGCGCGCCACTTCAGGTGGCGCTGCCGCCGTAGCACCAGCTTGTCAGCGATGCGCATCGCCGCCCCGGTGATCGGGCGATTACTTTACTGCGCTGATCAGGTCCTTGATCTTCACCGCATGCGGGCCGAGCTCCCGGGCGAGTCGATCGAGGTACGGCGCCGCGGTCGAGATGAAGCCCGACTTGTCCACGTTGGTTACCACCTTCACGCCGATCGCCTTCAGCTTGTCCGCGGACTGGTGCTCGAGCTCGATGGACTTCGCGGGCTGGTTCCTGCCGACCTCGTCCGCGGCAGTGGTCACCCACCGCTTCTGCTCGTCGGTGAGGCTCTTCCACAGCTTGTCGCTGATCCAGATGAAGTTGTTGTTGGCCTCATGCTCGGTCATGGAAAGGACCGGCGCCACTTCGTAGTGCTTGTTCACGAGGTAGACGTTGACGCCGTTCTCGGCGACATCGACCACGCCCGTCTGCAGCGAGGTGTAGACGCTCCCGAACGGCATGTGCACCGTCTGCGCTCCGTAGGCGGGGAACATCGTGTCTTCGGTGGCCGTCGCCTGCACGCGGACTTTGAGGCCCTTCATGTCCTCGAGCCGGCGAATCTCCTTCTTGCTGTACATGTTGCGCAGGCCGAGCGTGATGAGTGCCAGCACATGCCCGCCTTGCACGGTCTCCTCCACCATGTCCTTGAGCGCCTGGACCACCTTCGGGTCGGCCAGCGCCTTCTTGAGATGATCCTCGGAGCGGAACAGGAAATGCAGCGACATGACGCCTGCCTGGGGCGTGATCGTGGCGGCGTTGGCAGAGGAGCTGATGCAGAATTCGATGTCGCCCGACTTCATGAGCTGCAGGACCTGCGGCTCCTGCCCGAGCTGGGCGCCCGGATACTGGTCGATGAGCATGGTGCCCTTGCTCAGCTCCTTCAGCCGCTCGGCGAAGATATCGCCGGCGATGCTGTAGCCGGTGTTCCTTGGCTGGTCGTACGCGAAGCGGTAGTGGCGGGCTTCCTGGCCGCACGCCCCGGACGACCATCCGGCGAGCGCCAGGCTCAGTGTCGTCAGGAATGCGATAGTCGACTTTCTGTACATTGGTTTCTCCTCGCCTGATTCTTCTTGTTGGAAAATGACCGACGTGTCGCCGCCGCAACTGTATGACAATCGAACCCCTGCCACAAGCCGAGCAGCTCTTCCGGAGGAAATCATGATGAAAAGCAGTCGAATCGCCACTGCGCTGCTCCTGGCGGGTATCGCGGCGCTCGGGGCGGCCAATGCCGGGGCGCAATCGGGGCGCACGTTCGAGGAGGTCAAGGCCGAAACCCAGGCGCGCGCGGATCGCAACGCCTATCCGTTGATCGGGCTGAAGCCCGACGAGGTGCGCGAGGCGCTCGGGCGCCTGCACGGCCCCGACCGCGACGAGTGGGCGGCGTCCTGGAGCGCGATCGGCGACCGCTACATGGAAAAGAAGGATTTCGACACCGCATGGCGTTACTACTCGTTCGCGCGTTGGCCGCAGCCGAACTCGCCGGGGAAGCAGCGCGCCTACGAGAAGGCGCTCGGCGCCTACCTTGCGCGCGCCGCGAGCTTCGATCCGCCGGTGGAAGTCATCCGCGTGCCGTACGGCGACGGCGAGGTCGTGGGCTACCTGCGCCTCCCGAAAACGCCGCGGCCGGCTCCGCTGGTGGTGGCGATCTCCGGGCTCGACAGCCGCAAGGAAGAGATGATCGAGCGCTTCGCGCCGCTCGTGGAGCGCGGTATCGGCGTGCTCGCGCTCGATTCGCCGGGCACCGGGCAATCGGGCGTCAAGGCCGCGCCCGGCGCGGAGAAGTCGCTTTCGCGAATGATCGACGCGGCCCTGGCACGCCCGGAAATCGATGCGAAGCGCGTGGCAGTCTATGGCGGCAGCTTCGGCGGTCACTGGGCGACCGTGCTGGCAGTGACGGAGAGGGCACGGCTCAAGGCCGTGGCGGCGCAATCGCCGCTGGTGCACGAGGCGTTCCTTCGCGAGCGGCGCGAAGCGCTCGAGAACAATCGCGAGTATCTCTTCGATTACGTGCCCGCGTGGATGTTCGCGTACGGCTCGGAGAACATGGACCAGCTCCTCGCGGCGCGCGAGAGCATGTCGCTCAAGGCGCGCGGCCTGCTCGACCGGCCGATGGCCCCGATGCTCGTCATCGGCGGCGCGCTCGATACGCAGGTTCCGATCGGGGACATCGACCTGCTGATGCGTAGCGGCGACACGCCGAAGGAGCTGTGGGTGCATCCGCGCGGCGGGCACATGGGGCGAGATGGGAACGCGTGGCCCGATCCCGTCATCTTCCGGCGTGTGACGGCCCCGTGGCTCGTCAAGATGCTGCAGGCCCCGGACACCTGACCGGCGACGCGATGAGCGACGCAAAGCCGCCCCTGCAGGAGCACGCCACCCGCGACCTGGCCCGCTTCGGCGCCGCATTGCGGTTCGAAGACATTCCCCGGGAAGCGGTGGAGCGCATCAAGTCGAGCGTCCTCGACAGCATCGGCTGCTGCCTCTTCGGCGCGACGCTGCCGTGGACGCGCAAGGTCGCGGAGCTCGCCGACCTGGAGGGCGCGAAACCGGTGGCATCGATGATCGGCATGGGGCGCAAGACCTCCGCATCGCTGGCCGCGCTGGTGAACGGCACCGCGGGACATGC
>JBBRQA010000235.1:0-6083 GCA_038227085.1 Burkholderiales bacterium
TGCACTAGCGGCTGGCGGCCCTGCGGCGTTCACCCGACGGCGCGCTCACGTGTGCGACGGGGAAAGTGGCTTCGGCCATGCGCCGCGACTCCGCGAGCGAGGCTTCGAGCCGGCCCAGCAGGCGCTCGCGCCTTCCGGCGATGCGCTTCCAGGGATCGTTGGTGACTCGGCCGATGTGCTCGAGGGCCCATCCCTTCATTTCGCGCCAATGCCCGTGCATCTGGTCGGTGTTCATCGCGGCTCTCCTGAAGTTACATCCAACGGCCGCGCTCGTGGAGCACGGAAACTTTCTGGATTCGGGCGGTCAATACAGCACGGTTGAACGCCATGCATTCGGAGCGCTCCGCGGGGCCGGCGCACATCGCGTGGGCGGGCGCGGAATCCTCGATCACGAGGACGTTTACCGTGCCAAAGTACGCTTCGGACGGGTCTTCCGCGGCGAGTCCCAGCGGTATGCAGCAGGCGAGGCCGATTGCGAGGATGTTTTTCATGGGCCAACTCCCTTGGTGTCCGTTCATATTGAACAGGGCACCGGTGCGGGGGAGTCAGAGGGGTGGGGTTCGCGCCTAGGATTCCTCTGATGTTCTGGTCAGAGGATTCCTACAGGACTTATTCCCCTCCCCGGAATGAAAAAGGCCCGCGAATGCGGGCCTTTTTGTCTTGGGATCCTCGCCTATGCGGGGATGGGCGCAGAGACCGCTCGCTGGCGCCCCGGCCCGGCGGTCATTTTACGATCTCGAGGTGCTCGAGCCCGGAGCCGAGGTCGCGGTTCTTGGCGTTCTTGCTCTCCAGCTTGATCTTCAGGCGCAGGTCGTTGACCGAATCCGCGTTACGAAGCGCGTCCTCGTAGGTGATCATGTCGGCCTCGAAGAGGTCGAAGAGCGCCTGGTCGAAGGTCTGCATGCCGAGCTCGCGCGAGCGGCTGATGAGCGCCTTCATCTCGTGCACCTCGCCCTTGAAGATCAGGTCCTGCATGAGCGGCGAGTTGAGCAGGATCTCGATGGCCGCAACGCGTCCCTTCGCGCCCTTCTTCGGGATGAGGCGCTGCGAGACGATCGCCTTCAAATTGAGCGAAAGGTCCATCAGCAGCTGGGCGCGGCGCTCCTCGGGGAAGAAGTTGATGATGCGGTCGAGCGCCTGGTTGGTGGAGTTGGCGTGCAGCGTAGACATGCACAGGTGGCCCGTCTCCGCGAACGCGATGCCGTATTCCATTGTCTCGCGCTCGCGGATCTCGCCGATCAGGATCACGTCCGGCGCCTGGCGCAGCGTGTTCTTCAGCGCGGCGAACCAGTTGTCGGTGTCCACGCCCACCTCGCGTTGCGTGATGATGCAGTTCTTGTGCTCGTGCACGTACTCGACCGGGTCCTCGATCGTGATGATGTGCCCGTAGCTGTTCTCGTTCCTGTGTCCGATCATCGAGGCGAGCGAGGTCGACTTGCCCGAGCCCGTGCCGCCAACGAAGATGACGAGGCCCCGCTTGGTCATCGCCACGTCCTTCAGCACGTGCGGCAGCCCCAGCTCGTCGAATTTCGGGATGGTCGTAGTGATGGTGCGCAACACCAGGCCCGAGCGCCCCTGCTGCACGAAGGCGTTCACGCGGAAGCGCCCGATGCCCGACGGGCTGATGGCGAAGTTGCACTCGTTGGTCGCCTCGAACTCGGCGGCCTGCTTGTCGGTCATGATCGAGCGCGCGAGCTCCTGCGTGTGCATCGGCGACAGGCTCTGCTGCGACACGGGCGTCACCTTGCCGTCCACCTTCATCGCGGGCGGGAAGCCAGCGGTGATGAAGAGATCCGAGCCCCTGCGCGCGATCAGGGCGCGCAGCAGGTCGTGCATGAATTTCAGTGATTGTTCGCGTTCCATTCGCGTGTCCTTTGGTTAGCCGCCGACGAACGAGTCCTTGTTGGCCGCCTTGTTGCGCGCCTCGGGGGTCGAGATGAGGTTGCGCTTCACCAGGTCCGTCAGGTTCTGGTCGAGGGTCTGCATGCCGAGGGCCTGACCCGTCTGGATCGACGAGTACATCTGCGCCACCTTGGCTTCGCGGATCAGGTTGCGGATGGCGGGCGTGCCGATCATGATCTCGTGCGCGGCGATGCGGCCGCTCCCGTCCTTGGTCTTGCACAGCGTCTGCGAGATCACCGCGCGCAGCGATTCCGAAAGCATCGCGCGGATCATTTCCTTTTCGGCCGCGGGGAACACGTCGCTGATGCGGTCGACGGTCTTCGCGGCGGACGAAGTGTGCAGCGTGCCGAAAACGAGGTGGCCCGTCTCGGCCGCGGTCATCGCGAGGCGGATGGTCTCCAGGTCGCGCATCTCGCCCACCAGGATGATGTCCGGGTCCTCGCGCAGCGCGCTGCGCAACGCGTTGGAGAATGACAGCGTGTGGGTTCCCACCTCGCGCTGGTTCATCAGGCATTTCTTCGACTCGTGCACGAACTCGATCGGATCCTCGACCGTGAGGATGTGGCCGTACTCGTGCTCGTTCACGTGGTTCACCATCGCCGCGAGCGTGGTCGACTTGCCCGAGCCTGTCGGCCCGGTGACGAGGCACAGGCCACGCGGCTGGTTGGCGATCTCGGCGAAGATCTTCGGCGCGTTCAGCTCTTCCAGCGAAAGCACCTTGGAGGGAATGGTCCGGAACACCGCGCCGGCGCCGCGGTTCTGGTTGAACGCATTCACGCGGAAGCGCGCGAGGTTGGGAATCTCGAAGGAGAAGTCGACCTCGAGGGTTTCCTCGTAAACCTTGCGCTGCGAGTCGTTCATGATGTCGTACACCATCCCGTGCACGTCCTTGTGCTCGAGCGGCGGCACGTTGATGCGCCGCACGTCGCCGTGCACGCGGATCATGGGAGGCAGGCCGGACGAAAGGTGCAGGTCGGAGGCCTTGTTCTTGACCGAGAAGGCGAGCAGCTCAGCAATATCCATTGTGTTCTTTTCCCTGGAAGCCGAGGCCGGCCGCTGGATCGCGGGCCGTGCGGTAGAATCGCCTCGAAAAGTCGACTCGATTATGTCCCCAATCGCCGTGAACCTGCAAGCCATTCGACGGCGCATTTCCGAGGCGTTACAAGGGGATAGGCGCGACATTTCTCTGGTCGCCGTCAGCAAGTCCCAGCCCCCCGAGGCGGTTCGCGCGGCGTACGCCGCGGGCCAGCGCGATTTCGGCGAGAACTATGCCCAGGAAGCCGTCCCCAAGATCGCCGCGCTTGCCGACCTCGACGCGACCTGGCACTACATTGGCCACCTGCAGGGCAACAAGACGCGCGACGTGGCGATGAATTTCGACTGGGTGCACGCGGTGGAGCGCGCGAAGATCGCCGCGGCGCTCGCCCGCGCCCGCCCGGAGGGCGCGGGCGAGCTCAACGTGTGCATCCAGGTCAACATCAGCGGCGAGGCGACCAAGGGGGGCGTGGCTCCGGCCGGCGCGCTGGCGCTGGCGCGCGAGGTGGCCGCGATGCCGCGCCTGAAGCTGCGCGGACTGATGGGGATGGCGGGCGCGAGCGGGGACGCGGCCGCGCAGCGCCGGCAGTTTGCGGCGCTCCGAACCACATTCGACGAGATCGTCACCGCGGGGATCGCCCTCGACACGCTCTCGATGGGCATGAGCCAGGACTTCGGAGCGGCGCTTGCCGAGGGTGCGACAATGTTGCGAATCGGGACGGCGATTTTCGGGGAGAGAGTGAAATGGAAATCGCTTTCATAGGCGGCGGCAACATGGCGCGCGCCATCATCGGGGGCCTGGTGGCGAAAGGCTGGCGCGCCGCCGACATCGTGGTGGTCGAGCCCGACGCGGTCGCGCGCTTGAAGCTCGTCTCCGAGTTCGGCGTTGCCACCATCGACAAGCCCGGCGCGGCGCTGGCGAACGTCGACGTGGCGTTGTTCGCGGTGAAGCCGCAGCAGATGCGCGCCGCCGCCGAGGCCGCGGCGCCCCATTTCACCGACCCGCTGCTGGTGACGATCGCCGCGGGCATCCGCATCGACGACCTGTCGCGCTGGCTGGGCGGCCTCGAGCGGATCGTGCGAGCGATGCCCAACACGCCCGCGCTGGTGCACGCCGGAGTCACGGGACTCTACGCGCCTTCGGTCGTGGGCACCGAGGACCGCAACACCGCGGAGAGCCTCATGTCGGCGGTGGGCGCGGCCCTTTGGTTCGAGAAGGAGTCCGACCTCGACGCGGTGACCGCGGTCTCGGGAAGCGGCCCCGCCTACGTGTTCTATGCGATCGAGGCGCTCGAGAGCGCGGCGCGCGAGCTGGGGCTCGCCGAGGGCGCCGCGCGTTCGCTCGCGCTATGGACCTTCGTCGGCGCCACCAAGCTCGCCATCGAGCGCGGCGAGGATCCCGCCGTGCTGCGCGCGCAGGTCACCTCCAAGGGCGGCACGACGGAGGCCGCGCTGAAAGTCCTCGAGGATGCGAAGGTGAAGGAGCATTTCGTCGCCGCGGTGCGCGCGGCTTGCGAGCGCTCGCGCGAGCTCGGCGCCGCGCTGGGAAAGGGCTGACATGCTCGCCCAGGCCGCCGCCTTCGTCCTGCACGCCCTCGCGAGCCTCTTCATCCTGGCCGCGCTGGTGCGCTTCTGGATGCAGGCCTTCCGCGCTCCCTCGCGCAATCCGATCGCCTACTTCACCATGGCGCTCACCGACTGGGCGGTGAAGCCGTTGCGCCGTGTGATCCCCGGCATCGCCAAGCTCGACTGGTCCTCGCTGGTGGTGGCGTGGGGAATCGAGTTCGTGCTCCAGGTCCTGCTGTTGCTGCTGGTGGGCGGCTCGCCCTTCGAAAACCCGGCCGTGCTGTCAGTGCTCCTGTTCAGCTCCTTCGTCGCGCTCATCCGGCAATCGATCTACGTCTTCATGGGCGCGCTCATCATCGGCGTCGCCCTGTCGTGGGTGAATCCGCGCCATCCCGTGGCGCCGTTCTTCGATGCGCTCATCAATCCCTTCATCAAGCCGGTGCGGCGCGTGATCCCGCCCATCGGCGGCGTGGACATCTCGCCGATCTTCGTCTTCATCTTCTTCCAGCTCCTGCTGATGCTGCCGGTGGCATGGCTCGAAGCGGAGACGGCGCGGATGCTTTCTCGGGCTCTCCTCTAGCCTTTCACGCGGCCCCGGCGCATCGGGATGCGCCGTTTTTTCCGCACTACCAGCCTTGGATTGTCCCCGGCCCGGGTGCCGAATCCGCTGCGGATTCGCGCGCGCGAGCTGCGTAGTGTCTCGTTCAAGCGCGGCGCACTTCAGCGCGTGTGAACCGGAACCTACAAAGGACAAAGCAAATGAACGTCATCCAGGAAGTCGCGATGCTGGCCCCCGTCATGGTGATCGCCGCGATCAATCTCTCCCTGTACCTCGCCGGCGAGCGCGGCACCCTGCTCCTCCCCGACCGCGCCGACTACCCTGCGCTGGCGCTGGAGAGCCTGCCCATCGTCCAGGGCTACCTGCAGAGCGCCCCGGAGCCCCAATTCCAGGAAGAAATGCGGATGGCGGCCTAGGCAGCGGGCCTTTTCGCCCGCTTCCGGCGGCGTTCACCCCCTGAATTTCGCACTTCGTCGCTTTCGGATGGATGGCGGCGGGGGCCGCGCCTAAAGTCCACCCATCGCAGCAACGCAACGGCACCGCAACCCAACCGCAACGGAGACTTAAATGACTTTCGCCATCCTCGTGACCTTCGCCTTCTTCGCCCCGATCGCCGCTACCGTGATCGCCAACGTCGCCGGCCTGCGCGCCGCCGCCTAGGGAGAGAGTGCGTGAACGCACAATCTCTCGTCGAATTGTCGTGGCAAGCGTTGCGTACTGCGCAACGGACTTCGCCCGCGCTTGGCGATAGGCTTGGATCCATGAAGAACCGATTCCCTTCCGAGCAACGAGCCCAGTGGCGCGAGCGATTCCTCGCGATCGCCCGCGAGCTCGAGGCCCGCGGCGCGCCGCGCCGCGAGGCGCTCGAACCCGGACACGGCTTGCGCGCCCGCTTCCTCCCGACGCGGTCGCTGCGCGGCATCCGGCTGGGCTGCATCCGCGCCTGATCCTGTTTCAGGTGCAGCGAAAACCGCGCCGCGCGCCGGGTTTTTTGTTGGCCGCCTGTGTGCCAAGTCACTAA
>JBBRQA010000236.1:0-6044 GCA_038227085.1 Burkholderiales bacterium
CCTGGTAGACCACGGTCGGCGCGGTGGTGATGAGCTCCATGTCGTACTCGCGCTCGAGGCGCTCCTGCACGATGTCCATGTGCAGGAGGCCGAGGAAGCCGCAGCGGAAGCCGAAGCCCAGCGCCTGGGAGGTCTCCGGCTCGTAGCGCAGGCTCGAATCGTTCAGCTGCAGCTTGGCGAGGGCGTCGCGCAGCGCTTCGTAGCGGTTCGACTCCACCGGGTAGAGCCCCGCGAACACCTGGGGCTGGATCTCCTTGAAGCCCGGCAGCGCCTGCGCGGCGGGGCGATCGGCCATGGTCACGGTGTCGCCGACCTTCGCGTCCTTCAGGTCCTTGATGCCGGCGATGATGAAGCCCACGCCGCCGGCCGCGAGGCTTTCGCGCGCGACCGACTTCGGCGTGAACACGCCGACCTGCTCAGTCAGGTGCAAGGCTCCGGTGGCCATCAGCTTGATGCGGTCCTTGGGCCTGAGCGTGCCGTCCACAACGCGCACCAGCATCACCACGCCCACGTAGTTGTCGAACCACGAGTCGATGATGAGGGCCTTCAGCGGCGCCTCCGGGTCGCCCTTCGGCGGCGGAATGCGCGCTATCACCGCTTCCAGCACGTCTTCGATGCCCTCCCCGGTCTTGGCGCTGGTCATGATGGCGTCGGTGGCGTCGATGCCGATCACGTCCTCGATTTCCTGGATCACGCGATCGGGCGCCGCGGATGGCAGGTCGATCTTGTTCAGCACCGGCACCACGGTCACGCCGAGCTCCGTGGCGGTGTAGCAGTTGGCCACGGTCTGCGCTTCCACCCCCTGCGAAGCATCGACCACGAGGAGTGCGCCCTCGCAGGCGGAGAGCGAACGCGACACCTCGTAGGAAAAATCCACGTGACCCGGCGTGTCGATCAAGTTCAAATCGTAGATGCGCCCGTCGCGCGCCTTGTACTTGAGGGCGGCGGTCTGCGCCTTGATGGTGATGCCGCGCTCGCGCTCGAGGTCCATCGAGTCGAGCACCTGCGATTCCATCTCGCGCGACGAGAGGCCCCCGGTGCGCTCGATCAGGCGATCTGCCAGCGTGCTCTTGCCATGGTCGATGTGGGCGATGATGGAGAAGTTGCGAATGTGGTCCATTGCGTGTTTCGTGTGTGCCGCGCCCCACTCTGGCGGCTTTCCCGGGATCGGGGAACGGCGATCCGACGGGCCGTCGCCAATCCGGGGCAAGCCGCCCGTTTCCGAGGTCGAAAACTGCCGGCGCCGAAAACTAAAAAAAAGGGCACGTCCGTGCCCTTTTGCTGTGCAACATTTTACTTCATCCGCGCGAGGCGCGCATCGAGCACCTCGGCATCGAGGAAGTAGTGGCAGAGCTCGCGCTCGCCGTCGAGGAGCACCGGCACCTTGTCGCCCCACTTTTCCTCGAGCGCGGGGTGCCTGTCGATATCCACCACCTCGATCTCGAAGGAGTAGCGGCCCTGGAACTGCTTCAGGGCCGCGACCATCTCCTCGCACAGGTGGCAGTAGTTGCGGCTGAGAACGGTGAGCTTCGGCCGGATCAACCGACTTCCGGGCGGAACGTGATGTAGCGCTGGCCCTCCTCGTTCTTCACGAGGAGCGCGACCGGCTTCTTCACGTCGAGCTTGGCGACGACCTCGTTGAAGGACTTCACGCCAGTGATGTCGGTGTTGTTTACGCGCATGATCACCAGGCCGGGCTCCAGGCCCGCCGTCTGCGCGGGGCCGTCGACCGCCTCGATGATCACGCCGCCCGCGATCTTGAGCGCCCTCTTCTGCTCGGGGGTGAGCTCCTTGACGGCGAGCCCCAGCTTGTCGGTCTTGGCCGGCTCCTTCGTGCCGCCCTTCGCGGAAGCGACCTTGGTGGTGTCGTCGTCCTTGAACTCGGCGATCGTCACCGGCATGTCGCGCGTCTTGCCGCTGCGCCACACGGTGAGGGTCACCTTGCTGCCCGGCTTCAGGCCGCGAATGGTGCGCGAGAGATCCGCCGAGCCGTCGACCACGCGCCCGTCGATCCTGGTGATCACGTCGCCCGCCTCGATGCCGGCCTTGGCCGCCGGGGAATCGGAATCGACCGCGCCCACTACCGCGCCGTCGGCCTTGCCCAGACCCAGGCTGTCGGCCAGGTCGCGGCTCACGTTCTGGATGGACACGCCGATGCGGCCGCGCGTCACGTGGCCGGTCTTCATAAGCTGGTCGGCGACGTTGAACGCGTAGTCGATGGGGATAGCGAACGAGATGCCGGCGAAGCTGCCGGTGCGCGAGAAGATCTGCGAGTTGATGCCGATCACCTCGCCGCGCATGTTGAGGAGCGGCCCGCCGGAGTTGCCCGGGTTCACCGCGACGTCGGTCTGGATGAACGGCACGGCGTCCACGTTGGGGTCCGCGCCTACGTTGTCGCGGCTCTTTGCGCTCACGATGCCGGCGGTCACGGTGTTGGCAAACCCGAAGGGCGAGCCGATGGCCACCACCCATTCGCCCACGCGCAGCTTGGACATGTCGCCGATCTTCACGGTCGGCAGGCTGTTCGCGTCGATCTTGACCACCGCCACGTCGCTACGCGTATCGACGCCGATCACCTTGGCCTTGAACTCGCGCTTGTCGGTGAGGCGCACGTTGATCACCTCGGCGTTCTCGACCACGTGCGCGTTGGTGACGATGAATCCGTCGGCGGAAACGATGAAGCCCGAGCCCAGGCCGAAGGGACGCAGCTGGCCGCGCGGCGCCGCGTCGGGTGCCTTGTCCTGCGGACCTTTGCGCTCGCCGCGCCCGCCGGGCGGGGTGCCGCGGCCTTCCGGCGGCATGAAGCGGCGGAAGAACTCATAGAACGGGTCGTCCTCGGAGAGACCCGGAATCTGCTGCTGCGCCTTGGCGCGCGTCTCGGTGCTGATGTTGACCACCGCGGGGCCGTACTTCTCGACCAGGTCCGCGAAGTCCGGGAGGATCTGGGCCGACGCCCCCGGAATCGCCGGGGTCGCGACCCGCGCAGGCGCCTGGGATTGGGCCTGTGCGAGGCCGGGACTCGTCGCAACGCCGATTGCGAGCAATGCGCCTACTACGGATGCGTGCAGCGTTTTCATGGTCATGTCTCTGGTCGGGGTGGGTTTCGGGTCGGCTCCGGGCCGATCTTGCTCAGATGGGGCGAGCCGGAAAAAATTTCCAGTGCCGGTGTAACAGAAATCAGGGTCGCCGGGCAACGCTCCGGCCCACCTGCTGGGCGGCCGCGAGGGGGACTTCGCCCAGGACGGAGACCAGGCTCTCGCCCATCGGGTGCACGAAGAACGTCGTGGTGCCGTCCTCGCTCGAAGACTCGGCCATGCGTGGCGGGGCGTTGGGCTCGATGAAGACCGACAGGCTCGCGAGCCCGTCGCTGTAGATGATCTGGGAGACCGGCTGGGGCCGCCCGGGGAGCGTGCGGCGCAGCTCCGTCACCTTCTCGAAGCCCGCAGGCGGGTTGGTGACCGCCCAGCCTGTGTCGACGCTCTTGGCTTCCTCGCGCGGCTGGGCGTCGGTGACCCAGCGCTTCACGCGCGCCTCGAAGATCGAGCGCACGTCGCCCTTCGCGACATCGCGTCCGAGCTTGAGGTCGGTGAACGTGTAGAGCTCGATCATCTGGTTCTGCTCGTTGAACGTCTTGGCGCGGATCACGAGGCCGGTGTTGATCTCGGAGCACAGGCGCTGGGCGTAGCGCAGGTTGTCCTTCGGGTCGAGGCGGATCCACTGGCAGTCGAAGCCCAGCACGCGCTCGGTCTGGCCGAGCTTCACGTCGTAGCTGGAAGCGATCGCCGCAGGCGTCGGGCTCAGGATGGCGGGGAAGAAGCGCGGGGTGACTCGGCGGTCGAGGCGCACCGTCTTCGCGTCCGGAAAGTAGCAGAACATCTCGTCGTTCTTGCGCACGATCTCCAGCGGCGGCCCGTCGAGGGGCTCGATGCGCTCGTGCTCCTCGCCGCTTACGTTCACGTGGGTGATCCGCACCGTGGAAGTGCGCTCGCCGTTGCTGTGCGCGAATGTCCCGCCGTACGAAGTGGAGCGCGCCGCTTCCGCGGCGCGTTGCAGCCATGCAATGGGGTCGCTGCCGGGGGCAGCCTGCGCTCCGCACGCCACACCGAGGGCGAGTGCCGGAATCCACCGGCGCCCGCCCGTCGACACCAAGGCTCTCATCGAGCCTGGGCCGGCGCTCGGTTGTTCACCGGACGGTAGAGCTCCGCGGAAGGCTGCTGGCGGTGCGCCGCGAGGTAATCGCGAACGTCCGGCGCGTTCTCACGCAGGATCGTCGTGTTCGAAACGGGCTGGATCGGCGAGGAGGACTTGGCGATCACCGGGGAGGTGTCGCCCTGTCCGCCCTGCGAGCCGAGCCAGCCGACCACGCCAAGCGTCGCGACCGAGGCGGCGGCCGCGAGGGCGACGCGCGCGAAGGTCGAATCGATGGCGCGGCGCCTGGGTGCGAGCACCGTGGGCTGGGCCTTGAGGGCCTCGATCACCGCTTCCGGGAGTGCGAGCACGCGTGGCGTTTGCCCGCGCATCGCGTCTCCGATGGCGTGATAGATCAGCCATGTTTCCTTGTGCTCCCCGCTCGCACTGCACGAGCGAATCGCGCTTTCGGCTTCGTGGGCCGGCGCCTCGCCGTCCATCAGCGAGGAAATTTCCTGGGTCATGTCCTGCTCCTGTCGTTGGCCTTCGTCTCTCGCGAAGGGCCTTGCTTTAAGGGGTTGCAGCCCCTGGACTTCGTTGTTACCAGCGTTTGTCTTTGCTCGTCCCCAGCTGCGGGCGGAGCTTTTCGGCCACCGCTTCACGCGCCCGGAAAATGCGCGACCGGACGGTTCCGATCGGGCAATTCATGATCTGCGCAATCTCCTCGTAAGAGAGCCCGTCGAGCTCCCGCAACGTAATCGCAGTCCTCAACTCTTCGGGCAATGCCGCGATCGCATCGTTCACCGTTTGCGCAATCTGTTTGGTGGCCAGCTCGCTTTCAGGTGTATTAATGTCGCGCAGCCCCGCCGCATCCTCGAAGCCCTCGGCTTCCTCGCTGTCGAACTCGGTCGAGGTGGGCGCCCTGCGCCCCAGTGCGATGAGGTAATTCTTGGCGGTGTTGATTCCGATCCGGTACAGCCACGTGTAGAACGCGCTATCGCCCCGGAAATTCGGGAGCGCACGGTAGGCCTTGATGAAAGCCTCCTGCGCCACGTCTTCGATCTCCGCCGGGTCGCGGATGACCCGCGAAAGCAACCTCTCCAGCTTGCGCTGGTATTTGATCACCAGCATCTCAAACGCGTGCTTGTCCCCGCGCTGCGCCTTTTCGACCAGCAGCTGGTCGATCTCCCTGTCGCTCATGCGGCCCTGTATTGGTGTTTTCGTAGTGGGGGCTAAACCAGCGAGACCCCCCTGTGCGGCCGGCGCCACAAAGGGCTTCTTGGCCTCCTGGGGTATTATAAAGCTCAAAGATTTCATTCCTTTGGCACGCATTTCTTGAATGTCTCTAAGTGACAAAACGGTAGGAAAATAGTTCCACGCCGTGCAGGGCCATTCTCCCACACGATCCCCCTCATTCTGGCTGCCTTCTGTTGAACCACTACGACGTTCTCATCCTTGGGAGTGGTCTGGCTGGAATGTCAGCCGCACTCCATATGGCGGACCACCTCAAGGTGGCTCTGGTCACGAAACACGAGCTTCTCGACGGCGCGTCCAGCTGGGCCCAGGGGGGCATCGCGGCAGTCCTGGATGGCTCTGACTCCGTCGAGGACCACATCCGCGACACCCTGGTCGCCGGGGCGGGGCTCTGCCGTCCGGATGCCGTCCGGTTCGTGGTCGAGCGGGGCCGTCGGTCGGTGGAGTGGCTGGTCGCCCAAGGGGTTCCCTTCACGCGGGATGACGACCACCTGGAGGAGCTGCACCTCACCCGGGAGGGGGGCCACAGCCACCGGCGCATCGTCCACGCCGCCGACGCCACGGGCAGCGCGGTCCAGAAGACCCTGGTGCAGCAGATCAAGAGCCACCCGAACATCGAGATCCTCGACTGGCATATCGGCGTGGACCTCATCACCTCGCGC
>JBBRQA010000237.1:0-6024 GCA_038227085.1 Burkholderiales bacterium
CGGTCTGCAGGCGCTTCAGCGACGCCTCGACGTGCTTTTCGACCTGCGTGGGCTTCAGGCCGATCTCGCCTTCCATCTGCATGCCGACCTTCGTGGCGATCCACACCTTGTCGCGGCGGCCGCCTTTCTTCAGCCACTTTCCGATGATCGTCTCGGACTCGCCGCCCACGTGGCCCTTCACCCAGGTCGAATAGGTGTTCGCGGTGTCGATCGTATTGAAGCCGAGCTCGACGAAGCGGTCGAGGATCGCGAAGGAGGTCGCCTCGTCGGCGGTCCATCCGAAGACGTTGGCGCCCAGCACCAGCGGCGCGGTGGAAAGGCCGGAGCGGCCCAGCGGTCTCATGTCCATCGGCGTCCCACCTTTCCTTTCAGACTCTCGAGGTCGATGCGCATCACGGCGCAGTGCCTTCACGGGAGAATACCGCTCGCATGCTAACCGGAAACCCGGAGGGTAGAATCCACGCATGACGCACGATCACAAACACGACCACGACCACGCCCACGACCACGGCCACGGCCACGAAGGCGGCTCGGAGCTGGACGAGATGGACTTGCGGGTGCGCGCCCTCGAATCGCTGCTGGTGGACAAGGGATACGTCGACCCGAAGGCGATCGACGCCCTGATCGAAATGTACGAGACTAAGGTGGGCCCGCGCAATGGGGCGCAGGTCGTCGCCAAGGCGTGGACCGATCCGGTGTTCAAGGCGCGGCTCCTTGCGGACGCGGGTGCGGCGATCGCGTCTCTGGGATACGCCGGCCGCCAGGGCGAGCACATGGTGGCGCTCGAGAACACGCCGGGCGTGCACAACATGGTGGTCTGCACGCTCTGCTCGTGCTATCCGTGGCCGGTGCTGGGCCTTCCGCCCACCTGGTACAAGTCCGCGCCCTACCGGTCGCGCGCGGTGATCGACCCGCGCGGCGTGCTCGCCGATTTCGGCGTCGCGTTGCCCGAGGGCACCGAAGTGCGCGTGTGGGATTCGACTGCCGAGGTTCGATACGTGGTGATCCCGCGGCAGCCAGCGGGCACCGAGGGCTGGAGCGAAAAGGAGCTCGCCGCGCTGGTCACGCGCGACTCCATGATCGGCACCGGCCTTGCGAAAGAGGCGAAGCGGCCATGAACGGCGTTCACGACATGGGCGGGATGCAGGCCTTCGGGCCGGTCGTCGAAGAGCAGGACGAGCCAGTCTTCCATCACGCCTGGGAAGGGCGCGCGATGGGCCTGGTGGTGCTGATGGGCGCCTCCCGCCAATGGAACATCGATCAATCGCGCTCGGCGCGCGAGAGCCTCGCGCCCGCGCAATATCTCTCGAGCAGCTACTACAAGATCTGGATCGAGGGCCTGTGCAAGCTCATGGTGGAGCGCGGATTGGTGACACGTGAAGAGCTGGCCGATGGCGTCGTTCGCGCGCCCGCCAAGCCGCTTGCCCATGTGCTGATGTCGAGCCAGGTGTCGACGGCTCTCGCGCGCGGCAGTCCCACGCAGCGCCCGCAAGCCACGGTGGCCCGCTTCGCGGTCGGCGATGCAGTACGTACGCGAAACCTCAATCCGTCGACCCACACACGGCTACCGCGCTATTGCCGCGACAAGCCTGGGATCGTCACGAAGGTGCACGGCACCCACGTCTTCGCCGATTCGCACGCGCTCGGCCGCGAAGATCCGCAGTGGCTCTATAGCGTGCGCTTCGAGGCCGCCGACTTGTGGGGCGCGAGCCCGGGCGCCTCGGCGGTCTTCGTGGACTGCTGGGAACCCTACCTGGACGCGCGTTGATGCCAGATCGTCTCCACCCGGATCCGACGGCGACCCCGGTCTTCAACGCTCCGTGGGAAGCGCAGGCGTTCGCAATGACGGTCGCGTTGCACGAGCGCGGCGCGTTCACCTGGAAGGAATGGGCCGATGGGCTCGCCGAAGTGATCGCGGAAGTGAAGCTGCGCGGGGATGCGGACACCGGCGCAGACTATTACGCGCACTGGCTTACCGCGCTCGAGCGCATCGTGACGCGCAAGGGCCTGGTGACCGAGAAACTTCTGGAGCACAAGCGGCGCGAGTGGGACGAAGCCGCGCACCGCACGCCGCACGGGCAACCGATCGAGCTCGAAAGGCGCTAGCTCGCCTCGATGAGCCGGCGCAGCTTCTCCCTCAGGCGCGGCGATTCCGGAGCTTGAATCCGCAAAGGGCCTGCGAGGGTCGCCATGTATTCGTCCACGCTCGTGAGCAAGCGCTTCTCGGTCGTGCCGTCCGGATAGTGGATCGCGTAGCGGGTGTTGCGCAACGCATGCCGCGCCTCGGGCGCGGCGCGCGCCGCCATGACGCCTGACAGGAAAATCGAGTCTGGGTGCGTGCAGAGATACCAGTTGCTCACCTCGTAGTCGGCGAGCAGCTGCTCGTGAAGCTCGAAGGCGTAAAGCGCGTGCCATTCGCCGGCGATCTTCGCTTCCAGCACGTACGCGTTACCCTCCGCCACCAGCCGATGCGGCTCGTGGGGCGT
Source organism: Burkholderiales bacterium (assembly GCA_038227085.1). Classification (GTDB taxonomy): domain Bacteria; phylum Pseudomonadota; class Gammaproteobacteria; order Burkholderiales; family Usitatibacteraceae; genus Usitatibacter. The sequence goes on from JBBRQA010000237.1 coordinate 2,487, forward strand.
CGCTTGCTCCACATCCGGGATGAACGCGAGCGGCGCCGTGAGCGTAACGCCGCCGAAGCCCACGTCGGCGATGTAGTCGCCCTCTGCGAGCTGCACCCGCATGAGCATGTGGCTGCGCGACGTGACCACGCCCGGCGGCACGTTCCAGCGCACACGCGCGGCGAGCCGCGTCACGTCGAAGCCGAGGGCGGTGAGAACATGCGAGAAGAGGAGATTCTGCTCGAAGCACCAGCCACCGCGCCCGCCATGGATCAGCTTCGCCTCGAGGCTGGCGGTGTCGAGCTTGACCGCCTCGCCGAGGAAGGGCGACAGGTTTTCGAAGGGGATCGCCGCCGCGTGCAGGGCGTGCAGGTCCTCCAGCGTGGCGAGGCTCGCCTTGCCCGTGCCCGCGTAGCCGATGCGGCGGAAGTAGGCATCGAGATCGAGGGAATCGCTCACGGCTGCAGCCGGTCGATCTCGTAGAGCAGCGCCTTGCTGCCGAGGAGCTCGACCTCTCCCGCGAGCCGCTCCCCGATCCGTTCGGCCACGCGCACCGAGCGCTCGTTGCCGTGGCGGATGAAACTCGATACGCGCTTCCTGCCGAGTGCGTCGAAAGCGTAGGCGAGCACGGCCCGCGCCGCCTCGGTCGCGTAGCCCCAACCCCAATGCTCGTGCCCCAGGAGCCACCCCGACTCGAATGCGGGCCACCCCGGCGGGTCATGGATGCCGGCACGGCCGACGAATTCGCCGGATTCCTTCGATTCGATCGCGTACATCCCGTAGCCGCGCAACTGCCAGTGGCCGAGGAAATTCGCGATGGAGCGCCATGACTCGTCACGCGTAAGCGTGATCCCGGTGCCGATGTAGCGCATCACGTCTTCGTCCGCGCTCATGCGCGCATACGCGTCCCAATCGGACTCGCGGAACTGGCGCAACAACAGGCGCTTCGTCTCGAGGACCTTGCCCGGCGGCGCGGCGGCGCCGATGACGGTGACCTTCTTGTCGTTGCCGCCCTTGAAGAGGTCGCGGACGAGAGGCATGGCTCAGAGTCCCACGACGGGAGTGGCCTTCTGCGAAGAAACGAAAATGACCGCGTCGGTCACCGCGACCACGTCATGCTGCTCGCCGGGAGTCGTGAAGAGGTAATCGCCCTCCCCCATCTCGGCATCGCCGATCGAGACACGACCGGAGAGGACAACGACTTCCTCGGTGCCGTGGTGCGTGTGCTCGGGAAAGCGCGCGCCCTTCTTCAGCCGCACCACCGAGGACCGGCCGCCGCTCTCGTTGTTGCGGAAGAGGCTCCTCTCGATGCCGGGATAGTCCGTGGCCTTCCACTCGCGCTCGGTCGATCTGTTCAGCAGCATCGCGCACCTCCTTCGGGATTCACGGTAGAAACAGTTTCGCCCAGCCCCTTCTCGGCGAGGCCCAGCTCCTCGCGCAGGCACGCGAGGTCCACGTCCTGCCCTCCGCCTGCCTCCTCGATCGTTGCGATCGCGGCGAGCGCATGGGAACGCGCGTCCTCGTGCATGCCGAGCCGATTCATCACCATCGCCACCAGGTAATCGGCGCGCTCGAGCTGGACCCATGTGCCCGCCTTCCCCCAGAAGTGGCGGCTGGTGCGCGCGCCCATTTCCATCGCGTCGCGCACGATGGGCGAGGACCACGTGCGCGGCATCTCGAGCCATGCCGAGGTCACGTTGTTGGTCATGCCGGCCACGAGAGTATCCGCGCCCGTTGCGCGTTTCCATCCCATCGCGATTCCGCAAAGCCGCGCGAACTCCGTAGCCGCGACACGCTCTGCCATCGCCGGCATCCCGTACATGATCTTCGCCATTTCCAGCACGAGGGCGGCCTCGGATTCTCCGAGGCTTGCGGCACGACGCAGGCTTGCAAGCGCCACGGCAGCCGCGTCGTGGTCACCGCAGAGCGCCGCGGCGGCCGCGAGGTTGCGCAACGCCGGCACGGGCAGCCGGTCGAGGTCGTCGCTACGGCCCCGGTAGATCCCGCGAACCTCGTCCCAGCCACCGAGCTTCTCGCCGATCACGTGATTCACGAGCCACGTGTAGCGCGTCATCTCGTCCAGCGACACCGCGCCCGGCGGGATGCCGCGCAGGGCTGCCGCGGCCGCCGTCGGATCGCGGTCGTGGTCTTCCTGCACCTTCGCGAGAATGTCCAGCATGGCCGCATAATAGCGAATCGCCCAGACGACAACGGCCATGACCCATCGCCGAATCGGAGACACCTCGCGCATCGTGCGCGCCCCGCGGGGCAGCACCCTCACCTGCAGGAGCTGGCTCACCGAAGCGCCCTTCCGCATGATCCAGAACAACCTCGATCCCGAGGTCGCGGAGAATCCCGCGGAGCTCGTGGTGTACGGGGGCATCGGCAAGGCCGCGCGCAACTGGCAATGCTTCGACGCCATCCTCGCGACGCTGAAGCGCCTGGGCGACGACGAATCGCTGCTCATCCAGTCCGGAAAGCCCGTGGCGGTCTTCAAGACCCACCCCGACGCGCCGCGCGTGCTCATCGCCAACTCCAACCTCGTGCCCAAGTGGGCGACGTGGGACCACTTCAACGAGCTCGACCGCAAGGGGCTCATGATGTACGGCCAGATGACGGCGGGCTCGTGGATCTACATCGGCTCGCAGGGCATCGTGCAGGGCACCTACGAAACCTTCGCGGAGGCGATGCGCCAGCACTACGGCGCAGACGCTCCGTCGAAGGACGGGGCCCGATCCCCCCGCTGGATCCTCACCGCGGGCCTGGGCGGCATGGGCGGCGCGCAGCCGCTCGCAGCGACCATGGCGGGTGCCTCGATGATCGCCATCGAGTGCCGGCAATCGCGCATCGACATGCGGCTGCGCACGCGCTATCTCGATCGCCAGGCAGCGACGCTCGATGAAGCGCTCGCCATGATGCGCGAGGCGAAGGCCCCGGTCTCGGTGGCCCTCCTCGGCAACGCGGCCGACATCCTTCCCGAGATCGTGAAGCGCGGAGTGCGCCCCGACCTGGTCACCGACCAGACTTCGGCGCACGACCTGGTTAACGGCTATCTCCCTGCGGGATGGAGCGTCGAACGCTGGGAAGCGGAGCGCAAATCCTATCCGAAGGCGGTGGAAGCGGCGGCGCGCGCCTCGATCGTCGCCCACGTGAAGGCGATGCTCGAGCTGCACGCGCGCGGCATTCCCACCGTGGACTACGGCAACAACATCCGGCAGGTCGCCAAGGACGAGGGCGTGGCCGATGCATTCGCCTTCCCCGGCTTCGTGCCCGCGTACATCCGGCCGCTGTTCTGCGAGGGCAAGGGGCCGTTCCGCTGGGCGGCCCTGTCCGGCGACCCCCGCGACATCGCGGCCACCGACAAGGCCGTGCTGGAGCTGTTCCCGGACAACGACAACCTGCAGCGCTGGATCCGCCAGGCGCAGGACAAGGTCGCCTTCCAGGGTCTGCCGGCGCGGATCTGCTGGCTCGGCTACGGCGAGCGCGCACGCGTCGGCCTCGCGTTCAACCGCCTCGTGCGCGAGGGCAAGGTCAAGGCGCCGATCGTGATCGGCCGCGA
>JBBRQA010000238.1:0-5997 GCA_038227085.1 Burkholderiales bacterium
GCGGGCCTCGGCGTGATGACGTGGAAGCTCACGCAGACACGCGTGAAAGCGTATCGGGCGCTGCAGGACGAGATCGACATCCGCCGCGTGGCCGAGCACGCGTTGAACCTGCGCAACCGCGCGATCGAGTCGAGCGTGAACGCGATCCTCATCATCGACTGCTCGCTGCCCAGCCATCCGATCGAATACGCCAATCCCGCGTTCGAGGCGATCACCGGCTACAGGGCTGACGAGGCGGTGGGGCGCGGCATCGAGTTCCTGCTCGGCGCCGAGCACGACCAGAGCGGCATGCAGGAGATCCGCCACGCCCTGCGCGAGAAGCGCGAGGGCCACGCGGTGCTGCGCAACTTCCGCAAGGACGGGCGCCCGTTCTGGAACGAGTTCTACATCGCCCCGGTGCGCGGCGACCGCGGCGACGTCACGCACTACGTGGGCGTGATGAACGACGTGACCGAAGCCAAGAGCTACGAGGAGCAGCTCGCGCACCAGGCCAACTTCGACTCGCTCACCGGGCTGGCCAACAGGAACCTCCTGCAGGATCGCCTGCAGCAGGCGACCATGAATGCGCGCCGCACCGGCGGCTCCGTGGCCACTGTCTTCCTCGACATCGACAACTTCAAGCTGGTGAACGACAGCCTCGGCCACGACGTGGGCGACGAGCTGCTGCGGGTCGTCGCCCGCCGCCTGCAGGACTGCGTGCGCGAAAGCGATACCGTGGCGCGCCTGGGGGGCGACGAGTTCGTGCTGGTGCTGCCCACCAAGGGCGATCCGCAGTCCATCGAGAACGATGTCACAGCGGTGCTCGGCAAACTGCTCGAGCAGGTCTCGCGTCCCCTCACGCTCGGCGAGCGCCCGATCCGCCCCACTTGCAGCCTCGGCGTCAGCATGTTCCCGCAGGATGGCGACGACGCGGCAACCCTCCTCAAGAACGCCGACGCCGCGATGTACCGCGCGAAGGAGCTTGGGCGCAACCGCTTCCAGTTCTTCACCGCCGACGTGCACGAGCGCATCCGCAAGCGTCTGGAGCTCGAGTCGAGCCTGCGCCTCGCGCTCGAGAGGAACGAGTTCGAGCTCCACTACCAGCCGCAAGTCGGGCTTCGCGACGGCTCGATCGTCGGCGTCGAGGCTCTGGTGCGCTGGCGCCATCCCGAGAAGGGCCTGATCGGGCCGGGAGACTTCATCGGTTACGCGGAAGAGTCCGGGCTCATCGTGCAGCTGGGCGGCTGGGTGCTGCGCCAGGCATGCGCGCAGAACAAGGCGTGGCAGGAGCAGGGCCTGCCCGCGATCCCGGTCTCGGTGAACATGTCGGCGCGGCAGTGCGAGCAGGACGACGTCGAGCTGGTCGTCGCGCAGGCGCTCTCCGACGCGGGCCTCCTGCCCAAGTACCTCGAGCTGGAGATCACCGAGAGCATCTCCATGAAGAACCCGGAGCTGAGCGTGCCGCTCATGTGGCGCCTGAAGGACACCGGCGTTGCGCTTTCGATCGACGACTTCGGCACCGGTTTCTCGAACCTGAGCTACCTGAGGCGCTTCCCGGTGGACCGCCTCAAGATCGATCTTTCGTTCGTGCGCGAGATCACCACGGACCCGGGCAGCCTCGCCATCTCGGAGGCGATCATCACGATGTCGCACAGCCTCAACCTGCAGGTGGTCGCGGAGGGCGTCGAGACCGAGGGCCAGCTCGAGCTCCTCGGGGCGCGCAACTGCGACCTCATCCAAGGCTACTATTTCAGCCCGCCGGTGACGGCGGACGCGTTCGCCACGCTCCTGCGCGAGGATCGCCGCCTGCTGCGCCGACCCGTCATGCACGAAGCGCCGGCGATGCTCATGTGACCGGGACGGATATGGCCAAGACCCCTGCGCACCGCCTTGGATATGCCGGCGTCATCGCCGCCGCCGGCCTCGGCGCCGCGACCGCGCTCGCCGGGGACGCGCCCCCTCTCTTCTCCGTCAGCGGCTTCGGCACGCTTGGCGTCCTCCATTCGGACAACGACAAGGCCGATTACCTGGTCGATGCGTTCCATCCCGACGGCACGGGCTATACGCGCCGCTGGAGCCCCGACAGCGACAGCCGCGCCGGGTTGCAGCTCACCACCACGTTCGGCTCGCGCGTGACCGCCGTCGTTCAGGTGGTCGCGGAACAGCGCTATGACGGCAGCTATCGCCCCTCGGTCGAATGGGCCAACGTGAAGCTGCAGGCCACGCCCGAGCTCAGCATGCGCGCCGGGCGCTCGGTGTTGCCGATCTTCAGCCTTTCCGATTCGCGCAAGGTGAGCTACGCCAGCGTCTGGGTGCGTCCGCCCGTCGAGGTCTACAGCCTGGTGCCGGTCACCAGCAACGACGGCGCCGACGCGAGCTATCGCATGGCTATCGGCGATGCGACCAACACCACGCAGGGAGGATTCGGACGATCCGACTCGAAGTTTCCCGGCAGCGCAGGCTTGGGCGCGGGCACCGCCAAGGTGCGCAAGGTGATCGCCCTCGCCGACACCTTCGAGAAGGGCTTCTTCACCGCGCGCGTGAACTACGGCCAGGCGCACATCACCATCGACGAGTACGCGCCCCTGGGCGAGGCGCTGCGCATGTTCGGAGCGCAGGGCGCGGCGCTCGCCGACAAGTACGGAGTGCAGGACAAGCGCGTCGATTTCATCGGTGTCGGCGCGACCTATGATCCGGGTAGCTGGTTCGTCACAGGCGAATGGGCCAACTTCAACACGCGCTCGATCATCGGCAAGAAGGATGCGTGGTACGTGAGCGGCGGCCATCGCTTCGGCAAGGCGACGCCGTACGCGACCTATGCGCGCATGAAAGCGGTCAGCAACACGTCGGACCCTGGCTTGAGCCTCGCGGGACTTCCTCCTCAGCTCGCCGCCGCGGGTGCGCAGCTTAACGCGATCGTGAATGCGCAGCTGGGCGCGATTCCGCAGCAGAGCACCGTATCCGTCGGAGTGCGTTGGGACTTCCTGAGCAATGCCGCCCTCAAGCTCCAGTACGACCGCGTGTCGCTCGGTTCCACGTCGAACGGTACCTTCGGCAACATCCAACCCGGCTTCCATGCGGGCGGAAGAGTGCAGCTCTTCAGCGCCGCCGTGGACTTCGTATTCTGAGGAGGCCGCCATGAAACGCCTCCTCGTTTTCGCCATGACGGCCCTCTGGCTCGGCAGCGCTGGCGCGCGTGCAGAGGACGTGGTCGCCGTCGTCTCGGCCAGGAGCCCGCTCGTCTCCCTTGGCACCAACCAGGTCGCCGATATCTTCCTCGGCAAGACCAGCCGCTTTCCCGACGGCACGCTCGCGGTTCCGATCGACTTGCACGAGGACTCGCCCGCGCGTGAGAAGTTCTACGTCCAGCTCACCGGAAAGTCCCCGGCGCAGATGAAGGCGCACTGGTCGAAGATCATCTTCACCGGGCGCGGCCAGCCGCCGAAGCAGGTCGCGTCGAATGCCGAAGCCAGGAAGGCGATCGCGGAGAACCCCAACGCCATCGGGTACATTGACGCGAGCCAGGTCGACGCGAGCGTGAAGGTCCTAGCGATTCGCTAGCTGGTCGAAGTTCACCAGCAACACTCCCGCCACCACGAGGACGCCGCCGGCGATGCGCGCCGGCGTGATCTCGCGCACCGCGAGGCCCAGCCATCCCTGGTGATCGAGCACCATCGAGACGATCACCTGGCCCGCGATGATGAGCGCCGTCATCTTCGCCACGCCGATCCTCGGCGCGAGAAGCGTAGTGCCGAACACGAACACCGCGCCCAGCAATCCGCCGGTGAGCTGCCACGGCCGGGCAGCCGCCACGCCGGCCAGGTTCTGCACCCGGGCGGTCGCCGCGGCGGCGATCGCGAGCACGAGCGTGCCCACCGCGAACGAGACGAGGGAGGCGAGGAGGGTGCTCGCGCCGAGATGGCCTTTCAGCTGGCTGTTGATGGCGGCCTGCAGCGGGATCATGCAGCCGATGGCGAAAGCGAATGCGAGATAGGGCATGGGTGGCGCTCGAAATGGCGAATGCTTATTATCCGGCATGGCTCAGAACAACAAGATCAAGACGCTCTACGAGGTTCTCGGCGTGCCGCGCAACGCGAAGGCGACCGACATCGGCCTCGCGTACCAGCGCTACAGGGCCGAGATGCAGAAGGAAAGCACCGTGCCGGACGCGCGCCGCGCCGCGCTGATGAAGATGGCGTACGAGACGCTGTACGATCGCGAGCGCCGCGCCGAATACGACGCCACGCTCGAAGCGCCGAAAAAGAGGCGTGCGCCGATGGTTGCGATCGTTGCGGCCGTGGTCGCCGCGGTGGTGGCCGCCGGCGCATTCAAGCTGCTGCGCGCCCCCGACAAGCCAGCCAAGGCCGCCGCGCTCACACCCCAGCAGCTTCTCGAGGCAGCGTCGCCTTTCGTGGGCCGCCTGCAGAGCACTGTGATGTCCGGAGAGGTGAAGCCCGCCGGTGTCGCGATCGCCACTGCCGAGGGCGAGATGATCACGACCTGCCATTCGCTCCCCGCGGGCGCCCAGCTCTCCGTGTTGCTGCCGACCGGAATGACCAAGGCTGAGCTCACGCGCGCCAATGCGGAGCTCGACGTGTGCACGCTCAAGGTGAAGGAAATCGGAAACGCATTCGTGAAGATGCGCGGTGCGGAGCCTGGGCCCACCGAGAAGGTCTACGCGATCGTGGCCGAGGGCTCGCGCCCGAACGAGATGAAGGAGACGCGAGTCGCGAAGTCCATCGCCGACCCCAAGGGCGCCGTGCTCGAGCTGAGGGCGCCCGGCCCGTTTCCCACGGGAACCCCGTTGATCGACTCGCAGGGCAGGCTCGTCGGCATCGTCACGGCGCCGCACGGGTTCGGGGAGGGGCTCAACGTGGCGCTCGGGCCATCGCGCATCGCGCAGGCGCGCGCCGCGGGCGCCATCCCAGCGTCGCCCGAGGCCGCATCGTCGATCGTCTCACCGGCCGCCGAAAGCGCTGCGTCGTCGGCCCCTGTCGCGCGCGGGGCGGGACCGGTCCTGGTGGCTGACGGTTTCACCACGCTCTGGAAAGAGGACGCGGCGTTCCGCGCGGTCGAGGTTCTGGACAACCCGAGGAAGGGCCAGGTCGGTGTGCCCCTGGGCTACTGGACGAAGTGGACCGGCCGCGATCCCAGGCACTGGTACGACCTTCACTGCGTCGTGACCTTCGGCGACGAAGAAGAAGTCGTCGTGGATTACCCGGAGGTCGCTCACCAGTTCTCGGCGGACGGCCTCTGGATATGCGCGCTGGTTCGCTTCAACACCGAGCTGGACGACCTCGAGGAAGGCACCTACCACTTCATGCTTTTCGCCGATGGCGAGAAGGTGGCGGAGAATTCGATCCAGGTCGAGAAGAAAATCTTCACGCGCGGCGTGATCGCGGTACTTGTGATCGTGGTGGGCCTGGGGCTCCTCGGTTTCATGCGGCGCAACAAGGTGGTGAGCTACAAGGACTGAGTCGGTCCGCGCGTATGCGGGACGAAAAGAAAAGGGGCGCTCGGCGCGCCCCCGGACTTACCGCTTGCCAGCGTATCGCTGGTTACAGGCGGCGCCTGCGCATCGCGGCAAACCCTGCGAATGCAAGCAAGCCGGCGAGGAGGATCATCGCCCACTCCGAGAGGGTCGGGATACCGGTTCCCAATCCAGTGCTAGTGTTGGTGAAGGTGCAGGTGATCGCAGCGCCAGTCGCCGTCGCCGCCGCATCGAGGGTGACAGTCCCCGTAGCGATGTTCGGCGTCGCAGTGCCGCCCGCGCCCAACCCGCCGCAGGCGATCGAGACCAGCGTGAAGCCCGCAGGCGGCGCGAACTCGGTCACGTTCGTGGCGACCCCGGCGGCGGCGAGCACCTGTGGCGGCGCCGACACGCCCACCCCCGGAGTCACCGTCGCGATGGTCTGCGATGCAAAACCATTGGTGCCGCTGAAGGTGAATGAGCCCACGCCCCCATTCGACACCTTCGTCACCGCGATCGTCGCTGCGATGGCGGCGCAAGCACCAGGA
>JBBRQA010000239.1:0-5919 GCA_038227085.1 Burkholderiales bacterium
ATCGTGATGGCGGTGGAAGCCGACCGCTCGGTCGTCGCCCCGGGCCAGTACGCGTACATCGCGGTCACGCCCGCCGCCGACGGCAAGCTCACCGCCACGCGCCTGCAGGTCACCAAGGACGGCGTCCGCCCTCCGCAGTAAAAAAACAACCGGGGTCAGACCCGCTCTGACCCCGGTCTGTCCCCGGCACTTGTTTCTCTAAGCGGCGGCATCCTGTGGCTGCGGCAGCGCCGCCACCAGCTCGTACGCGGGCTCGGTGAGGAAATCGACGAACTCGTCGTTGGTCACCAACCGGTCGAGAAGCCACGCCGCCTCGTCGTAGCGTGCGGAGGATGCGCCCGGCAGGGACGAAACCTTGCGCAACTCTTCGCCGAGCAGCCGGCGGAAGAGCTCGATCGTCACCTTGCGTCCATCCGAAAGCTCGCCGTTTGGCGAGCGAATCCACTGCCACACCTGCGAGCGCGAGATCTCGGCCGTGGCCGCGTCTTCCATCAGGTTGTTGATCGGCACGCAACCCTGGCCCGCGAGCCACGAGCCGACATACTGCAGGCTCACGTTGATGTTGGTGCGCAGTCCCTGCTCGGTGATCGGGCCCTCGGGGCCGAAGGCGAGCAGGTCGGCCGCCTTGACGCAAACATCGTCGCGCTTGCGGTGAACCTGGTTCTCCTCGGGCATCACGCGGTCGAATACGCCCTTCGCGACGGACACCAATCCCGGATGCGCGACCCACGTGCCGTCGAACCCATCCGCCGCCTCCCTCTCCTTGTCCGCGAGGACTTTTGCCATGGCCTCGTCGTTCGCCTTCGCATCGCCCTTGATCGGAATCTGCGCCGCCATGCCGCCCATCGCATGCGCGTTGCGCCGGTGGCAAGTCTTCACCAGCAGCTGGCAGTAGGCGCGCAGGAAGGGGCTCGTCATCGTCACTTGCGCGCGATCGGCGAACACGAAGCTCGAGCGGCGCAGCTTCTTGATGCAGCTGAAGATGTAGTCCCAGCGCCCGCAGTTGAGGCCGGCGGAGTGGTCGCGCAATTCATAGAGGATCTCGTCCATCTCGAACGCGGCGGGGAGCGTCTCGATCAGCACCGTCGCCTTGATCGCGCCGCGCGGCAGCGCCATGCGCGCCTTGGCCTCGTTGAATACGTGGTCCCAGAGGCGCGCCTCGAGATGGCTCTCGATCTTCGGGAGGTAGAAATACGGGCCGCTCCCCTGCGCGACGAGGCGCTCGGCGTTGTGGAAGAAGAAAATCCCGAAGTCGAAGAGAGACGCCGACACCGGATCGCCGTCCACCAGCATGTGGTGCTCGAGCATGTGCCAGCCGCGCGGGCGCACGATGAGGGTCGCGGTCTTCTCGTTGAGCGAGTAGCACTTGCCGTCGCCATTCTTGAAGCCGATGGTGCGGTCCACGGCCTGGCGCAGGTTGATCTGCCCGCGCACCATGTTCTCCCAGGTCGGCGTGCTCGAATCCTCGAAGTCCGCCATGAACGTCGAGGCGCCGGAGTTGAGCGCATTGATGATCATCTTGCGCTCGACCGGGCCGGTGATCTCCACGCGGCGGTCCAGCAGGTCCGGCGGCGTGGGCGCGATGGTCCACTCCGCATCCCGGATCGGCCGCGTCTCGGGAAGGAAGCCGAAGCTCGCCTTGCCCGCGTCGAGCATCGCCTGGCGATCGGCGCGCGCCTTCATGAGGTCGCGGCGGCGCTGCTCGTACTTGCGGTGCAGGTGCGCGACGAAGCCGGTGGCCTGCGGGGTAAGGATGCGGTCGAAGAGGTTGGGCTGCTCCTGCGGAAGCTGGATGCCCGGGATGGTGAAGTTGTCGCGTTTCATCGTGGTCTCCTCAATCGGCGGCGGCGGCTTGCTCGTTACGAAGCGGTGTCGCCTCCACGAAGAACTGCTCGTCCTCGGTCGAGCCGTGCAGCGCGGTGGTGGACGATTTGCCCGCCTGAATCACCTGCGTCACGTCGTCGAAATAACCCGTGCCCACCTCGCGCTGGTGCTTGACCGCGGTGAAGCCGCGCTCGGCCGCCGCGAACTCCCTTTGCTGCAGCTCGACGAAGGCGCTCATGTTGTTGCGCGCGTAGCCGTAGGCGAGATCGAACATGCCGTAGTTCAACGCGTGGAAGCCGGCGAGCGTGATGAACTGGAACTTGTAGCCCATGGCGCCCAGCTCGCGCTGGAACTTCGCGATGGTCGCGTCGTCGAGGTTCTTCTTCCAGTTGAAGGACGGCGAGCAGTTATAGGCGAGCATCTTGCCGGGGTGCGCCTTCTGCACGCCCTCGGCGAAGCGGCGCGCGAAGTCCAGGTCGGGGGTTCCGGTCTCGCACCACACCAGGTCCGCGTACGCGGCGTAGGCGATGCCGCGCGAGAGCGCCTGGTCGAACCCCTTGCGAGACTTGTAGAAGCCTTCGGAAGTGCGCTCGCCGGTGAGGAACGGCTTGTCGTTCTCGTCCACGTCCGAGGTGACGAGGTCCGCGGCCTCCGCATCGGTGCGCGCGAGGAGGATGGTCGGCACACCGAGCACGTCGGCGGCGAGGCGCGCGGCGACGAGCTTGTGCACGGCCTCTTGCGTCGGCACGAGCACCTTGCCGCCCATGTGCCCGCATTTCTTCACCGACGCAAGCTGGTCTTCGAAGTGCACGCCCGCCGCACCCGCCTCGATCATCGCCTTCATCAGCTCGAAGGCGTTCAGCACGCCGCCGAAGCCGGCCTCGGCATCGGCCACGATCGGCGCGAACCAGTCGATGCCGGTCTTGCCTTCGGCGTGGTCGACCTGGTCGCAACGGGTCAGGGCCGCGTTGATGCGGCGCACGACGGTGGGGACGCTGGTGGTGGCGTAGAGCGACTGGTCCGGATACATGGCGAGGCTGTCGTTGGCGTCCGCCGCGACCTGCCAGCCGGAAAGGTAGACCGCCGGCACGCCCGCGCGCACCTGCTGCATCGCCTGGTTGCCGGTGAGGGCGCCCAGGGAATTCACGAAGGGGCGCTCGTGCATGAGGCGCCAGAGTTTCTCCGCGCCTTTCTTGGCGAGCGTGTGCTCGACCTGGAGAGTGCCGCGAAGGCGGTAGACGTCCTCGGCGGAATAGCCACGCTTCACGCCCTGCCAGCGGGGGTTCTCGTTCCAGTCCTTCTTGATGCGCGCGATTTCCAGGTCCCGGGCGGTCATGGCTCTTTCTCCTTGCTTTCGGTGGTCGATGCGGGGATCGGCCGATGAGAGCATTTCCCCGCGCGGCGGAGGAATTGGAAAAGGAGCAATGGGGCCTTCGCGGATTGCGAAGGGGGGGCTGCTCAACGAGCCTTGAGGTGGTCCACAAGCTGGCGGGCGGACGCAGGGAGCGTCGCGTAAGCGCGCACGCAGACCCACATCCGCCGTTTCGCCCATACGTCGGTCAGTGGGACCAGCCGCAGCCCCATGGGCCGCGCGAACGAAGCCGCGGCGCCCTCGGGCAGCACGCCGATGCCGAGCCCGGCCTGGATCATCTTCGCCACCACGTCGAAGCCCTTCAGCTGCACGCGCAAGCGAAGCGGCTTCCCCTCGGCGGAGGCGGCATCGGCGAGGAGGCGCGAGATCACCGTGTCGCTCTCGAGACCGACGATGTCGTAGGGAAGGAGCTTCGCGAACGGCAGGCGCTTGCCGCGCAGCGGATGGTTCTTCGGCAGCACGGCGACGAGAACATCGGTGCGGTAGTCGAAGCATTGCAGCTCGCCCGTGGGCGCGCCTTCCATGACGATGCCGATGTCGGTGGCGCCCGCCTGCAGCGCGTGCACGATCGCGCCGCTGCGGTGCTCCTCGACGGCGATCTTGATGGCGGGGTGCGCGGCGGAGAAGGACGCGAGGTCCTGCGAAAGGTATTGCGCGAGCGCGGAGGTGTTGGCATGCACGCGCACGAGGCCCTTGCCGCCCTTCGTGTAATCGGACATCTCGGCGCGCATCTCGTCGGCCTGGCCCATCATCTGGCGCGCGTGCAGCAGCATCGCATTTCCCGCGGGCGTGAGCTCGACGCCCTTCGCGGTGCGGTGCAGGAGCTGCACGCCGTACTGCTCCTCGAGCTGCGTGATGCGCCGGCTCGCCGCGGCGAGCGCGATGTGGCCCGCCTTCGCCGCCTTGGTGATGCTCTTCGTCTCCGCGATGCGGATGAAGATCGCGAGCGAGGTAAGGTCGGGGCGTGCGGTCACGAAAGGAAGCGGCGCGGGGAGATCGCGCCCGCCATGTCGCGCGAGAGGGGCAGCGGCTCGCCTTCGAGCTGGCAGGCGAGGAGCTCGGCGCCGATGGGCGCCCAGAGGAGCCCGCGCGAGCCCAGGCCCGTCGCCGCATGCACGCCGTCGGCCGCGGTGGGCCCGAAGATCGGCAGCCGGTCGGGGACCGTGGTGCGGAATCCCGTCCATCCGTCGAGGCCCATCGCATGCAGCCCCTCGGTGAAGCCCGGCAGCATCGCCTCGGCGCGCGCGAGGTTCTCGCGATGGTCGGCGGCGCGCACGGCGGGATCGAAATCGTCGTGGTGGTAGCTCGCGCCCACGCAGTGGCCGCCCTCCGGGACGGGCGCCACGTACCCGCTGCCGCTCACGATTCTTTCCAGCACGCGGTGCGGCGATGGTGGCAGGTAGGTGACCTGCCCCCTGACCGAGCTCAGCGCCAGGCGCGCTTCGGGGAAGAGGCGTTTGGCATCGGCCGCGTTGGCGAGGATCAGCACCGCTGCTTCGGCGATGACGCGATCGTTGGCATCGAGCGCGCGCCATTCGGAGCCCTCGCGCTCGATGCGCGCGACCTGGCGGCCCAGGTGGCGCTTCACGCGCTCGCCGGCACGCGCGAGGCTCGCGATCGCGAGGCTTTCCGGCGAGACCCACGCGCCATCGGGGAACCACCAGCCTGCGCCACGCACCGGGCGGCCCGCGAGCTCGGCCGCGCGCTCCGGTCCGATGAACTCGAGGAACGAGGCGGGATAGCCGTGGGACTGCGCGATGGCGGAGAAGCGCGACGACTCCTCGTCGGTTTCGGAAAGCTGAAGCACGCCGCTGCGATTCCAGACGAGATGGTAGCCGTCGTGCTGCAGCCCACGATAGTGCTGCAGCGCGTAGAGGAACGCGCTGCGCGAGACCTGGGCGTTGACCGCGTCGCGCAGGTTGGCGATCGGGCGCACCAGGCCCACGGCGGAAGTGCTGCGCTCTTCACGCGCGTCGACGAGCCGGACGTGCCAACCGCGCGATGCGAGCCGCTCGGCGGTCAAGGTACCCGCCAGTCCCGCACCGATGACTACTGCCTCGCGCCCGCGCTTGTTCTCGGGCCTCGGGCCTCGAGCGTCGAACACTCCCGCCAACATTTCACGCTTGGTTGCGAATCCCTCGCGCTTTTCTATCGTGAATCCCGCGTCCGCAAGCGCCGTGCGCACGCCGCCGGCCACGGTCCACGTCGCGAGCGTCGCACCGGGAGCGGCGATGCGTGCGAGCTGGCGCACGACTTCCGGGGACCAGATGCCGGGATTCTTCGCGGGCGAGAAGCCGTCGAGGAAGAAGGCGTCCACGTTGGCGACAAGCTGCGGCAGGGTCACGCGCGCGTCGCCGAGGAGGAGAGTGAGGATCACGTTGCCAGCGTCGAAATGCAGGCGGTGAAAACCGGCGAGCGCGGGCGGCCACACCGAAACCAGCGCGCGGGTGAGGTCTTCGAGTTCCGCGAAGGGTGCGAGGGCGGCGCCCAGGTCCGCGCGCGTGAAGGGCTCGCTCTCGACCGAGATGAAGTGCAGCCGTGCCGGGCGCCTGGCGTCCTTGCGCCACGCATCCCACGCGGTGAGGAAATTCACGCCCAGGCCGAACCCGGTCTCGAGGATGGCGAAGTGCGTGCGCCCCTGCCAGCGCTCGGGGAGGCGGTTACCCGCCAGGAATACGTGCCGCGATTGCGCGACGCCGCCCTGGGACGCGTGATACACATCC
>JBBRQA010000240.1:0-5902 GCA_038227085.1 Burkholderiales bacterium
CCCGCGTAGAGCGACTTGCGGCGGTCCTCCTCCGTGCCGTATCCGGAGAGCGCGACAATGTAGGTGTCGGTCATGCCGAGGTCGCGGCGCATGCGGCTCGCGATCTCGTGCCCGGAAAGTCCGGGCAGCCCGATGTCCATGAAGATCAGCTCGGGCTTGTATTCGACCGCCGCCTTCAGCGCGCCGTCGCCCTCGTGGGCCTGGCGGGTCTGCTGGCCGAGGAGCTCGAGCATCATGGCGAGCGTCTCGGCCGCGTCCAGGTTGTCGTCGACGATGAGCACGCGCTTGGAGGCGCTTGGCTCCGCGACCTTGGGAGCGGCAACCGGAGCCGGGGCCGGCGCCTCGACGTCGCGGCGCGCGGCGCGCGGCAGGCGGATGGTGAACGTGCTGCCTTTGTCCAGGCCGTCGCTCGCGGCCTCCACGGTGCCGCCGTGGCGGCGCACGAGGTCCTTCACGAGGGCCAGCCCGATGCCGAGCCCCTTGCGGATGCGGTCCGGCGACTCGTCGACCTGCACGAAGAGGTCCCACACCTGCTGGAGCTTCTCCGGGGCGATGCCGATGCCGTTGTCGCTCACGCGGATCACCACCTCGGACAAGGTGCCCTCGCCGCTCACTTCGATGCGACCGCCGGGCTCGGTGTACTTGGCGGCGTTGAGGATCACGTTCTCGAGGATCTGCTGCAGGCGCACGCGGTCCGCGACGACCTGGACCATTTCCACCGGCAGGTTCACGACGACTTCGTGGCCGCCGATCTCGAGCTGTCCCTGGCACGACTCGATGGCGTTGCGGATCTCCGCGGAGACGTTGAGCGTTTCGCGGCGCAACTCGATCGCCCCTCGCGTGATGCGCGAGATGTCGAGCAGGTCCTCCACCAGGCGCGTCATCTGCGCTACCTGGCGGTCCATGGTCTCGAGGAGCGCGCGCGAGCGCTCCGGCTCCACCGCCTGCGAACGCAGCATGTGCAGCGCGGCGCGCATCGGCGCGAGCGGGTTGCGCAGCTCGTGCGAGAGCGTGGCGAGGAACTCGTTCTTGCGCCGGTCGGCGCGCTGGATCTCCTCGTAGAGAAGGCAGTTGTCGAGCGCGCCCGCGGCGCGCCCCGCGAGGCTGTCGGCGAGCGAGATGTCGGCGCCCGCCAGGCGCCGCGCCGAGGGGCCGAGCGCCAGCAGCAGCACCCCACGCGTCTTGCCGCGTGTCATGAGCGGGAACGCGTGGATCTCGCCCAGTGGCGAGTCGTCGGGCAAATCGCCGTCCGAGGGCGGCGCGATGAGCCGGTCGCGTGTCTCGTGCGCTCCCCTCTCGATGGCGCGCGACTGGCATTGCGCGAGGAGCTTGTCGAACCCGTCGCGATGGGCGGCGAGGTAGGGCTCCCAGCCCGCCACGGCGGCGCTCCTCTGGGCGCGCTCCGAGCCGTCGTCGTTGGCCAGGACGATGGCGCCGAAATCGGCCATGTACGGCACTACGAGCCCGGCGGCGCCCTTCAGGATGGTATCCACGTCGAGCGAGCTCGCCATGACCTGGGTCGCCTCGGCGAGGAAGCTCGCACGGCGCTGCGAATCCTCGGCCACCGAGCGCGCCGCCTGCTCCTTCACCAGCGCGACGCGCTCGTCGGAGCGCTTCTTCAACTCGGCGTTCAGCCGGTGCAGCTGCACCAGCGCCTTCACCTTGCTGCGCAGGATGTTGGGCACCACGGGCGAGAGGATGTAATCCACCGCGCCCAGCGAGTAGCCGCGCGCCGTGTGCATCTCGTCGGCGAAAGCGGTGATGAAGACGATCGGCGTGTGCGCCGACTTCCTGCGCGCGCGGATGAGCTCCGCCGTCTCCAGGCCGTCCATGCCCGGCATGTTGACGTCGAGGAGGATCACCGCGCACTCGTTGTCGAGGAGCCAGCGCAGCGCCTCCTCGCCGGAGGAGGCGGTGATGATGTTCTGGTCGAGCTCCTCGAGGATGGTGCGGAACACGACGCGCTTGTCGAGGCGGTCGTCGACGATGAGGATGTTCGATCGATCGAGCGGCGAGGAGGCGCCAAGCGCCGTGTCCTCGCCGGGATTGATCGTTGCGGCTCTTACGCTCATGGTGCCGGCCTCGATTTTCAACGTTGCAGCCAAGCCTTGAGGACGCCGAGGAGCTGCTCACGGTCGACAGGCTTGGACAGATAGTCCCATGCGCCCGCCTCGATGCACCGCTCACGGTCTCCCTTCATCGCCTTCGCGGTCACCGCCACGATCGGCAGGTCCTTGCACGACGGGATCTTGCGGATCTCGCGCATGGTCTCGAGGCCGTCCATCTCCGGCATCATGATGTCCATCAGGATCACGTCGAGGTCGCCCTTCTGCGCGATCGCGATCGCCTCGCGGCCGTTGTCGGCCGTCCGGATGTCCATCCCGTAATCCTCGAGAACCGACGAGAGCGCGAAGATGTTGCGGATGTCGTCGTCGACGATCAGCACGCGGCGCCCGGCGAGGACCTTGGTCGATCCGTAGATGTCGTCGAGCACCTTGCGATGCCCGTCCTTGACCCGCGAGACGTCGAGATGCAGCGCGAGCACCACCTCGTCGAGCAGGCGTTCGATCGAATGCACCTCGTGCACGCCCGCAATGCGCTCGAGGGACGCCACGCTGGCCGCGCCCACCGAGGCCGCGGTCTTGCGTCCATAGGCGATCACCGGCGGCGGCAAGGCCTTGCTCTCGCGGATCTCGTTCATCACCGCGGCGAGGTCGAGATCCGGCGTGTCGGGATTGACCACGGCGCAGTCCATCGCGCCTTCGCGCAGCAGGCTCGCGGCGCGCTGACCGTCGGTGGCGCAGATCACTTCCACGTTCTCCAGCCCGGAGAGGTAGTCGCGGATCGTCGACAGGCGCACCGGATCCGCCTCCACCAGCAGGAGCTTCCTCCGCCCGGAGCTGGTGTAAGCACGGATCTCCTCGAGCACGTCGTCCACGGCCTTGCGGCTCTGGATCGGCTTGGCGATGAAGCGGCGCGCGCCGGAATCGAGCGCGCGGTCGCGCGCCTCCTCGGTCGAGATCACGTGCACCGGGATGTGACGCGTGGTGAGGTCGTTCTTCAGGCGCGAGAGCACGCGCCAGCCCTCGATGTCGGGCAGGAAGATGTCGAGCATGATCGCGGACGGCTGCAGCTCCTTCACCATGGAGAGCGCCGTGGTGCCCTGGGAAGTCACGACGCCCTTGAAGCCCTGCTCGCGCGACGATTCCAGCAGCACCTTCGCGAATGCGAGGTCGTTCTCCACGATGAGCACCGTGCGGTCGCCGGGATGGACCACCTCGCGGTCGTCGTCGGCCTCGTTCACCATGTTCGAAGGGATTGCCTGCGGCTCGGTCGCGAGGCTGCCGGTGTCGGTGAAGGCCTGCGCCTTTTCGCTGCGGCGCTCGGCGGCGATGCGGGCCGCCTCGATCGCGGCGCTCGCCACGGCGGCGGCGTCGCTCGACTTCCTCTGCACGCGCGAAGGCGGGAAAGCCTGCGGCAGGTAGAGGGAGAAGACGCTGCCCTTCTGCGGGGCGCTCACCAGGCGGATCTCGCCGCGCAACAGGCGCGAGAGCTCGCGGCTGATCGCCAGGCCCAGGCCCGTGCCGCCGTACTTGCGGCTGGTGGAGCCGTCGGCCTGCTGGAACGCCTCGAAGATGATCTGCTGCTTGTCGGTCGGGATGCCGATGCCGGTGTCGGTCACGGAGAATTCCAACACGTCGGTGGCGCGGTTCAGGTCCTCGTTGTCGCCGGTCCAGCCCGCGCTCGCCGGACGGATCACCAGGTTCACCTCGCCCTTGTGCGTGAACTTGAACGCGTTCGAGAGGAGATTCCTCAGGATCTGCTGCAGGCGCTTGGCGTCGGTCGAGATCGACTTGGGCAGGCGCGGATCCATGCGGATCTCGAACGACAGGCCCTTGGTCTCGGCGACGTGGCGGAAGGTGCGCTCGACGAAGCGCTGCAGCTCGTCCAGGCGCACTTCGCCCACGTCCACCGCCACCGTGCCCGACTCGATCTTCGACAGGTCGAGAATGTCGTTGATGAGCATCAGCAGGTCGTTGCCCGACGAGTGGATGGTGCGCGCGAACTCGACTTGCTTCGAGGTGAGGTTGCCCTCGGAGTTGCCGGACAGCTGGTCCGAAAGGATGAGGAGTGAGTTCAACGGCGTGCGCAGCTCGTGCGACATGTTGGCGAGGAACTCGGACTTGTACTTGGACGTGAGGGCCAGCTGGCGCGCCTTTTCTTCCAGCGCCTGGCGGGCCTGCTCCACCTCCGCGTTCTTGCGCTCCACCTCCTGGTTCTGGTGCGCGAGGAGCCGCGCCTTTTCCTGCAGCTCCTGGTTGGTGGTCTGCAATTCCTCCTGGCGGCTCTGCAATTCCTGCGCGAGGGTCTGCGATTGCGTGAGGAGGTCTTCCGTGCGCGTGTTGGCCTCGATCGTGTTGATCACGATGCCGATCGATTCCGTCAGCTGGTCGAGGAACGCCTGGTGGATCTCGCTGAAGCCTTCGAACGACGCGAGCTCCAGCACGCCCTTCACCTGGCTTTCGAACACGACCGGCAGCACGAGGATGTTGCGCGGCGCGGCGCTGCCGAGGCCGGAAGCGATGCGCAGGTAATCGGGCGGCGGGTTGGTCAACAGGATCTTGCGGCGCTCGAGCGCGCACTGCCCGACCAGCCCTTCGCCCAGGCCGATGCGCCGGCCGTGCGCCGTCTCGCCATCGGACGCGTAGCTCGCCAACAGCGTGAGGTGCGGATACTCGTCTCCGCCGGAAAGCACGTGGAATTCCGCGTGCTGCGCCGTCACCACGGGCGCCAGCTCCGACAGGATCAGTCGGCCCACCGTGTTGAGGTCCTTCTGGCCCTGCAGCATCCGCGAGAACTTGGCGAGGTTCGTCTTCAGCCAGTCGGTCTCGGTGTTCTTCTGCGTGGTGTCACGCAGGTTGCGGATCATCTCGTTGATGGTGTCCTTCAGCGCGGCCACCTCGCCCTTCGCCTGCACCGTAATGCTTCGCGTCAAGTCGCCCTGCGTCACCGCGGTGGCCACCTCGGCGATGGCTCGCACCTGGGTCGTGAGGTTCTCCGCCAACTGGTTCACGTTCTCCGTGAGGCCCTTCCACGTCCCCGAGGCGCCCGGCACCTTCGCCTGGCCGCCCAGCTGCCCTTCGACGCCCACCTCGCGCGCCACCGTCGTCACCTGCTCGGCGAAGGTCGCAAGGGTCTCGATCATGCTGTTGATGGTGTCCGCGAGGGCCGCGATCTCGCCCTTGGCTTCCACCGTGAGCTTCTGCTTCAGGTCGCCGTTCGCGACCGCCGTCACGACCTTCGCGATGCCGCGCACCTGGTCGGTCAAGTTGCCGGCCATGGAGTTCACCGAGTCGGTCAAGTCCTTCCACGTCCCCGACACGCCCTCCACCACCGCCTGGCCGCCGAGCTTGCCCTCGGTGCCCACTTCGCGCGCCACGCGCGTCACCTCCGCGGCGAAGCTTCGCAGCTGGTCCACCATCGTGTTGATGGTGTTCTTCAGCTCGAGGATCTCGCCCTTCACGTCCACCGTGATCTTCTTCGACAGGTCGCCCTTCGCGACGGCCGTGGTCACCTCCGCGATGTTCCTCACCTGGCCGGTCAAGTTGCCTGCCATCGAGTTGACGTTGTCGGTGAGGTCCTTCCAGGTCCCCGCCACGCCCTTCACTACCGCCTGGCCGCCGAGCTTGCCCTCGGTGCCCACTTCACGGGCGACACGCGTGACCTCGGATGCGAACGACGACAGCTGGTCCACCATGACGTTCATGGTGTCCTTGATGAGCAGGATCTCACCCTTCACGTCGACGGTGATCTTGCGCGACAAGTCGCCACGCGCGATCGCGGTCGCGACGTCCGCGATGTTGCGAACCTGACCCGTCAGGTTCGACGCCATCGAGTTCAC
>JBBRQA010000241.1:0-5759 GCA_038227085.1 Burkholderiales bacterium
CCGACATCCGCATGGTGGTGGATGCCCTCGACCTCTGCTACACCAAGGCGCACGTGGACACATTCGTGATCGTGAGCGGGGACTCGGACTTTTCCCCGCTGGTGAGCAAGCTGCGCGAGAACGACAAGACCGTGATCGGGGTCGGCGTGAAGAAGTCCACCTCGGACCTGCTGGTGGCCGCGTGCGACGAATTCATCTACTACGACGACCTCGTCCGGGAACAGAAGAAGCGTGAGCCGGCCCGTCGCAAACCCCCACCAGTGCCAGCAACACGAGCTCTCCTTCACCCGACAAGAGCCAGGAAGCGATATACCTCGTCCTGGAGACGGTCGAAGCGCTGGCCGACGAGAGGGGCGAAGACGAGACCATCTGGGGCTCGATGGTGAAACAGGCGCTCAAGCGCCGCAAGCCCGGCTTCAACGAGACCTACTACGGCGTCCGCTCCTTCAACCAGCTTCTCGAGGAGGCGCGCTCGCGCGGGCTCCTCGAGCTGGAGCGCGATGAGAAGTCCGGCGGGTACGTGGTGCGGACTCCCCGGGAGTGACATTCGCCTTACGGTACAATGGAGCCTCAGGTCATCAAAGCGAAGTTTGAGTACCCTCGGCGCGCCTCTGGCGGCGCTTGAAGTGGCAGTCAATTCCCTTCCTTGATCGTCGTGACCCGTCTCCGGGTCGGGTTTCGCCCGGATAATCGATAGAAGGAATTGAAAATGGCTTCTGGCACCGTCAAGTGGTTCAACGACGCTAAAGGTTTCG
This sequence comes from Burkholderiales bacterium, assembly GCA_038227085.1. Classification (GTDB taxonomy): domain Bacteria; phylum Pseudomonadota; class Gammaproteobacteria; order Burkholderiales; family Usitatibacteraceae; genus Usitatibacter. The sequence continues at coordinate 756 of JBBRQA010000241.1, forward strand.
GCTTCATCACCCCGGATGATGGCGGCAAGGATCTTTTTGCCCACCACTCGGAAATCCAGGGCACGGGATTCAAGTCCCTGAAGGAAGGTCAGAAGGTCGAGTACGAGCCGACGCAAGGCCAAAAGGGCCCTGCCGCCGGCAAGATTCGGCCTCTTTGATGACCGACGCCGTCAAGGTCACAGGCATCGTCCGGTCGTTCAACGACTCCAAAGGCTTCGGCCTTATCACGCCCGACCTCGGCGGCCCGCCGATTTTCGTGAATGCAACCGCGATCCGCACGCCAGGAGTGAAGAAGCTCAAAGTCACCCAGCGCGTGGAGTACGAGGTCGAGATCCGTCCGGAAGGTCCGGCGGCCGCGAACCTGCGGATGCTCGCGTAAGAATCAGCCCTCCCCGGCGCCTCTCGAGGTGCCGGGGAGCGGTTTTTCCGTCAACGCACTCCGGGTTCGACACGTTGTCGAAAGTAGCCCCGCCGGAGCCGCGATGAAATCCCTCGTCCTTGCATTCCTGTTGTTCGCCGCGTCGATCTTCCCCGCGGCTGCGCAGACCTACTACGACATCGACGTAGACCTGCCCACCTATCCCGAGATGCAGCCCGTCGCCGAGTCGCCGGTGTATTACGCGCCGGCCGTCGACTCGAACTATTTCTTCTACGATGGTTTGTACTGGGACTTCTACAACGATGGCTGGTACTCGAGCGCCTGGTACAACGGCCCGTGGGAATTTGTGGATCCGGTCTACGTGCCCACCTATGTGCTATGGGTGCCGATCCGTTTCTACCACCGCCATCCCGAGTATTTCCGCGGCTGGAACGCGGGCCGCCCGCCGCGCTGGGGCGAGCGTTGGGGGCGCGACTGGCAGGAGCGCCACAACGCCGTCTTCGGAGGCCGAAGCGGGCCCGCCCCGGCGCGCGCGCCGCTGCCCCATTACCAACACCAGTTCACGCGGGAAAACTACCCACGCGGGGCGCAGCAATACGCGCTGCACGGCCAGAATTACGGCTACCAGCCGCGGGAGGACGTGGTGCGCCAGCATTACGTCAATCGCGGGATGACCGCCCCACCGCGCCACGTCCCCGCTCCCGCGGGAGAGATGCACGCGAAGGGCGGCCCGGAACGCCGCTGAGCACGCTTTGTAGGACAAGGCCTACTTCAAAGTAGCCTTTTCGCCAACAGACGTGCCCCTCGAACAGGTGCGATCCTGCAGGTCGTTTCCCCCCAAGGAGGTTCACCATGTTGTACACCCTCGTCGTCATCCTGCTCATCCTCTGGGCCCTGGGCCTGGTCACTTCGTTCACGATGGGCGGCTTCATTCACATCCTGTTGGTCGTCGCGCTCGTCATCCTGGTGGTGAACCTGCTTACCGGACGAAAAGCGATTTGACAGTCAATACCCGGAGAGATCTCGCGCACATAGGAGTGAAGCGCCAGCGCGGGGCGGGTTAGTAAACAACAGCAGCGCGTAGAGGGGAGAAGGACCGCTAGCGGTCCTTCTTCTGAACTACGCTCACCTGGCCGTTGTTCTCGAGGATCGCGGAGTGGCATTCGCCGATGCTGCCGCAGCCCGCCTGCCTCAGTGCAGCCTCGAGCTCAGCCTGCGTAAGGTGCGAGCGGCCCATCACATCATCGAATAGCTTGCCGTTGTGGATGAGCACCTCGGGCCGGCCCTCGACGATGGCCTCGATCTTCTTGCTGCGATAGGTCGCGTAGCCGATCACGAAATTCACGACGACCAGCGTCGTCGCCGAGATCAATCCGCCCACGAGTGAGTTGTCTCCCCCGTTCATCGAGTTCTGCACCGCGTTGGAAAGCACGAGCAGCAGCACCAGGTCGAACGGCGCGAGCTGGCCCACCTGGCGCTTGCCGGTAATGCGCAGGATGGTCAGCAGGAACGCATAGACGATAAAGGAGCGCAAGATGAGCTCCCACCACGGCACGGTCATGTTCAGCATGTCGATTCCTCGGGGTCCAGTGCCGGCATGGTACCCCCCTTGAAACGCCTCCCGGCGACATCCATCTGGAGGACATGCCCCTCCTCATCGCAGGCATCGCAACCCTCGTCATCGCCTGGCTCATTGCGGAGCCCTTTGTTCGCGAGCACCGGCGCAAAGGGATTCGCGCGCGCCCGTTTCCACTGGCGTGGCGCGATATCCTCGAACGGCGCGTCCCCTACTACCGACTCCTGCCGCGCGATCTTCAGCGCCAGCTCGAGCAGCACATGCAGGTCTTCCTCGCGGAGAAGTCGTTCATCGGCTGCGACGGCCTCGAGATCACCGACGAGGTGCGGGTCACCATCGCGGCGCAGGCATGCCTCCTCATCCTCAATCGCAAGACGCACTATTTCCCGAACCTGCGCCAGATCCTCGTCTACCCCGGCGCCTTCATCATCGAGCGGTTGCGCGCCGAGCCCTCCGGCATTCTCCAGGAGCAGCGGCAGGTGCTCTCAGGCGAATCGTGGACCCACGGCCAGGTCGTGATCTCGTGGGAGGACGCGCTCGAAGGCGCGGCCATCCCCGATGATGGACGCAACGTGGTCATCCACGAGTTCGCCCACCAGCTCGACCAGCAGAAGGGCTATGCCAACGGCGCACCATGGCTCGGCCGCCGCGATCGCTATATGCGGTGGTCACAGGTGCTCGGCTGGGAATTCGCGCGGCTGCAGGAACAGGCGGCGCTGCAACAGCCCGCTCTCTTCAGCCATTACGGCGCGACCAATCCGGCGGAATTCTTCGCCGTCGTGTCCGAGGTTTTCTTCGAGCAGCCGCGCGAGATGGCGGCGATCCATCCGGCCCTCTACGGAGAGCTTCGCATCTTCTACGGAATCGATCCCGCGAGCTGGTAGGCCAAACTCGCGGGATGATCGGATTGCGCGCCCTCTTTCTCGCCTTCTGCCTCGCGGCTTGCCTCTGCGACGCGACCATCTTCCGCTGGGCCAGCATCCCGCTCCATTCGAGCGCCGATCCCCACGCCCAGAACCAGATCGTCAACAACGCGATCAACGGCCAGGTCTACGAGGCGCTGGTGAAACGCGGCAAGAAGCTCGAGACCGATCTCGACTGCCAGAACGTGCGCGAGCCGATATGCACCGCGGTCGCCGGCATGCTCGCGCGCGTGAACGTCAAGGTGAAGGTGAACTCGCTCGCCAACGCGCGCTATTTCTCACAGGGGCAGGCGCGCGCGTTCTCGCTCTGTCTCCCGGGGTGGGGCGGCCCCAACAACGACGCCATCTTCACGCTCCAGCCCCTCCTGCAGAGCCGCAACGCGCGCGGCGACGGCGACTTCAATTGGGGCGATTACCGCGACGAGAAGAGGGACGCCCTCATCGACCAGGCGAAGATCGAGATGGATCCCGCGAACAGGCAAGTGCTCATCAACGACTCCTTCCGCATTGAGCGAGAGAACGTCCACCACATCCCGCTGCATCGGCGCATGGCACCTTGGGCTTCCCGGGCCAATGTCGAGGTGGCGTATCGCCCCGACAGCTGGATCGAGGTGCGGTGGGTGAGCGTGAAATGAGCTTCAGTGGAAGGGGTCCGACTGCCGCCTTTTGCGCCCGAAGAACGCACGCGCCTCACCGCGCGGCAGCGCCAGACCCAGGATGTACTGAGCGAGGGTGCGCGCGCGTTCCACCGGCAGGTTGAAGCCGAACCACCCGATGCCGGCGTGGCGCACGAAGAAACGCGTCATGCCGTCGCGCATCACCGCGACCTTGCACGCAGGGATCGCCGCCCGCGCGCGCGGCCGCGGGCCCGTCCTCGCGCCCCTCGAAGCCCGGCGAGAGCGGAACCTCCGGCACCATTTGCGCGCGCATCGCGGAGAGCGCCCCGATGAGGCGCTCCAGCTCTTCGGCGCGATACTCACCCCGGATCTCGACCGTGGCCACCAGCTTGTCCCCGGATACGCGCATGAGTCCCTCCGCCCGTGAGGGGGTGGGACAGCTCGGCACGGGGGGAGTTGCTACGACTTGATGCCCGCCGCCTTGATGATCGGCCACCACTTGTCGATCTCGGCCTTGTGGTGCGCGCGCAACCCCTCGGGGGTCTGCTCGGCCGCCGTCGGAATTTCCTGGCCGAGATCCTGCAGCTGCTTGCGGATCGCCGGGTCGGCGAGCGCATCGCGCGCCGCAGCGTTCAGCTTCGCGACGACTTCGCGCGGCGTGCCCTTCGGCACCCACAGCGCGTGCCACACCGACATGTAGAAGCCCGGCAGCCCCGCCTCGTCGACGGTGGGAATGTCGGGCGCGGAGGTGAGACGGTTCGGCGCGGTGACGGCGAGCGCGACCACGCGCCCCGCTTTCGCCTGCACGAGCGCGGTGGCCGCCTGGTCAAACGTGGAATTCACATGGCCGGCGATGACGTCCTGCATCGCGGGCCCGGCGCCCTTGTAGTGCACGATGTTGAGAGGGGCGCCCACGCGCGTGCCGAAATCCACCGCCATCACGTGCGACGGGGTGCCGGGCCCGCCCGTGCCGTAGCTCACCTTGCCCGGGTTGGCCTTCACGTACGCCACGAATTCCTTCAGCGTCCTGGCCGGCACCGTCGGGTTCACCGTGATGATCTCCGGATTGCTCGCAATCATCGCGACCGGATCGAAGTCGTTCAGGTAATCCGCCTCGACGCCCTGCACCGCGGGCGCGAGCACGTGCGTGCCCACATGCCCGATGGCGACCGTATAGCCATCCGGCGGCGCGCGCATGACCTTGTTGTTCGCCATGACGCCGCCCGCGCCGGCGACGTTCTCCACGATGATCGTGCCGTTGAGCGTCTTGCCCATGCGCAGCGCGAAGATGCGCGCGAGCGTGTCGGTGGGGCCGCCGGCCGCGAACGGCACGACGAGCGTGATCGGGCGCTCCGGATACTCGGCAAATGCGGTCAGGGCGGCGGTGGCGGCGAGGAATGCGGCGATGCGGCGGAGCATGCGGATCATTCTACTCCAGCGCGTACAGGTTTCCGTCCGTGCTGCCCACGTACAACACTCCGTTCGCCACCAGCGGCGACGAGAAGATCG
>JBBRQA010000242.1:0-5721 GCA_038227085.1 Burkholderiales bacterium
GAAGCCTTCTTGCTGAGCGCGACCTTCGATTGCAGCACGTCGCCCTGCAGGCCGCGCGAGACGATTTCGGAAATGCCCACCCACGCTTCAACCGCGAGCCCCTTGGCGGGACGGCGTTGCACCCGCTGCGAAGCGTCTTCCTGCGGCGCTTCGAACACGAGGCGCAGCTGCTCGAGGACGGCGACGTGCTCCTCGACGCGGAAGTCGGCGGCGATGCCGAGCGAGGGCACGATGCGGCCGCGGTGGAATTCCTTGATGAGCGCCTGGCGTCGCGCCTCGAGGGGCGGGATCGGCAGGTAGAGCGACGGGCCTTCGTCGGCGCGCCGCCCTTGGCGAAGCCCGCCCTTTCCGTCGAGGTCGGCGCGAAACACCGGCTGTCCGGGCCACGTGGCCGTGCCCTTGAGGGTCGGCATCCACTCCCACAGCCACGCGTCGAGCACTTCGATCTGCTGGCGCGTGAGGTTGCCGCCCGCGAAGCGGTCGAGGAGGAGCGTGCGGAAGAAGAGTCCTTCGATGGTGGCCGTGCGCCCGCGCCCATCGAGTCGGATCTCGCACTGCTCGAGCTGGCGGTTGGCGCCCATCGCCATGCGCATCAGCCAGTGCATCCAGCTGTAGTCGTAGCGGTCGCGGCGGCCCACCACCCACTTTGCCGCTTCGCCCCAGTGCATGAACGCGAGGCCCACGAGGCGCACGGTGCGCGCATCGTCGCCGCCCACGCGGCGCTCGAAGATGTCGGCGGCACGGCGCGCGAGCTCGGCGAGCTCGCAATGCTGGTCGTATATCCACGCGGAGATCTCGCGATCCTCGGGCTTCCAGCAGAGCACGGAGCCCAGCAGGTCCGGTTTCATCTTGAAGACGCCCGCGTCGAAGTCGTGCTCCATCTGCAGGAACGCGCGGAGGGCTTCGTCGGGCGCAGCGTCGGTAAGGGTCGCGCGCACGGCGTTGCGCGAGCGTTCGAAATCGGTTCGGCCGTCAGGACGCTGGAAGTGCGGGGCGACTTTCATGGCAGCCTCTGCGTTTATGCCGCGAGTTGGGATTTCGTGCGGTTGGCGCGCGCGGCATCCGCGCGGCGCTTGAGGATCCGATGGAAATCCGAAGCCACGACCTCGGCGGTGAGGTCCCAGTTGGCCTGGATCCAGTTCGGCAGGTCGGGCCACGGGCCGTAGTGGTCGTGCTCGCGCACGCCCTTGGCGGTGCCGAACAGGGACTCCTTCGGCGCCAGGGCGAGGCCCAGGCGCGAGACTTCCGGCCACGCCTCGCTCGCCGGGTGCAGCGCGCGGAAGGCGCGCGCGCACTCGACGAAACGCGCGGTGTTGCGGCCCAGGAAGAGGATTTCGAGCTGCGCGAGCCAGAGCGCTTCGGCGCGCGAATCCTGCTCGATGGCGATGTCGAGGAGCTCGAGCGCGGTATCGACCTGGCCGTCCTCGAAATAGAGTCGCGCGGACTTGATGACGCGCTCGGGCGACTCGAGGTCGGCGGCGGCGCGCGCGACCCCGGGGAAGCGCGCGCTGATGTAGCGGTCACGGATGCGGCGGCAGCGTGCGTCGTAGCCGCGCGGATCGTTGTCCACGGTGGCGGTGGGGTCGTACACCGGCCATGTGCCCGTGCCCTCGCCCATCTTCTTGGTGGCGCGCGTGTCGCCTTCCCATTCGATGGTGGCGAGATCCACCGGCGCCTTGCGGGTGGCGACGAGGAGCTTGTCGAAATCGACCGCGGCGACCTTCTCCGCCTGCCGGGCGGGCGAGGTGCGCACCGTCGGCTCGACGCGCGCGGCGGGCTGCGAGGCCGCCGGCCGTTGCAGGCGGACCGCGGCTTCCTTGCGGCGGAAGAGGGGCGGCATGCCGAAGAAGTTGGTGGCGGCGGAACGAAGCGTCATCGACATGGATAGCTCCTTGGTGAATCGGCGGATTAGCGGCTAGCGACTGGGGTGGTGCCGCGCGGCGCGACGCTGCCCTTGACCAGGGTGGTGTTGCCGCTCGCGGTCGTGACCTCGCCGCCGATGAGGGCGGCCTGGATCTGTTCGGCGGTGGGCTTGGTGACGCCGACCTTGGCGAGCGAGCGCTGCGCGTTGGCGAGCGCGCCGCCGACGTTGGCGTAGCTCATCGAAGAGGTCGGCGTGAAGCCCGCGATGCTCACCGCGCGGTTGGCGCCGTTGGTGACGAGGGTGATCGGGGCGCCGTTGCGCAGGCCCGCGACGAGCGAGTCGGCGTTCGAGCGTCCGCCGGCCCACTCGGAGTACTGGCTCGCGAGGCGGGCGGAGTCGCTGGCGGCGGTTGCCGCGATCGCGTGGGTCGCGAGGGCGAGAGAGGCGGCGAAGCAGGCGGCGATTGCGCGGGACGGGGTCATTTGCGGTCTCCTTTGGATGACTCCACTATGCTGAGGAAACCTTGATGCTTCAGTCGGATTCTTCCGAGAGTGGATTAAGCGCATGTGCTCCCCCACGGTGGTCCCAGTCCTACCCCACGGACTAGGCCGTATGAACGAATTGATCGTGATTACGATCGCCGGGGGACTCCTTTTGGACTATCACTGGCTCAAATACGGGCAGATCGTGGTGAGCGCGGCTACCTGGGTCGTGTGCCTCGGACTATTCGCCCGGTCGGGTGTACGCGCCCGGCCGACCCTCATCGCGTGTCTGGTATTCGCTACGTTGGGAGAGGTTTTCCTCTCACTGATATGGGGGTTGTACCAATACCGGCTGGCCAACATTCCTCTATTCGTTCCCCGGGGCCACGTGCTGCTTTTCTATCTCGGCACGCAGGCCGCCGCGCGCCTGCCCGAGCGCAGCGAATGGTGGATCGCGCTCCTCGCGTTCCCGGTCGTGATGGCGTTCGCCTGGCAGGGGCGCGATACCCTCGGGCCCCTGCTCTATGGCCTGTTCGTGGCGTGCATGCTCCTGTCGCGCTCGCGCAGGCTCTACGCGACCATGTTCGTGCTGTCGCTCGCCATGGAGCTCTACGGCACGTGGATCGGCAACTGGGTGTGGGCGGTGGATGTGCCGTGGCTGGGGCTCGCCACGTTGAACCCCCCGATCGCCGCGGGGGCGTTCTACTGCGTGCTCGACCTCCTGGTGGTGAGCGCGACGAGGATCCTCAGCTACCGGCCAGCCCCGGGTTGAAGCCGAGTGTCGACTCGATCCAGGAAGCGACTTTGAGCGCGTGCTCGTCCTCGCGATAGCGGCCGGCGACCTGAATGCCGAGCGGCAGGCCGCGCGGGCCGAATCCGGAAGGAATCGAGATCGCCGGCATTCCGGCCTGGGTCCATAGCGAGCAGAAGCTTGCGTCGCCGGTGTTGGACAGCCCCTCGGGCGCTTCGCCCGCGGCGGGAATGGTCGCGATCGCGTCGTTCTTCTCGAACACGGCGTCGAGCCAGCGGCGATACTCGTCGCGCTTGGCGCGCGCACGCGTGTACTGCTCGGGCGTCACACGGTGGCCACGGTCGAGGATCTCGATGAGGTGAGGCGAGAGACGGATGCGGTGGCGCGACTCGATCGAGGCGAAGCTCTTCACCGCGTCCCTCGACATGAGGGTCATCGCATTTTCCCACGCGTCGTCGAAGAGGCGCGGCAGGTTCACTTCGCGCAGCATTGCGCCGGCCGCCTGAAGCTTGGCGATCGACTCGTCGAAGTGGGCCTTCTGCGCGTCGCTCGCGAGCGGCCATTTCTGCGTGCGCACGACGGCCAGGCGCGGCGCGGCGGCCAACGGCTCGAGCGGCACGCGCAGGATCTTCTCCGGCCCGCGCATGAGCGTCGCCTCGTCGCGCGGATCGGGGCCCATGAGGCAGGCGCCGAACCATGCGGCATCGGCCACCGAGCGCGCGAACACGCCCACGGTGTCGAGGGTGGCGCTGAAAGGATGGATGCCGGTGCGCGAGATCGCGCCCAGGCTCGGCTTGTATCCGACGACGCCGCAGAAGGCCGCGGGGCGGATCACCGAGCCGAGCGTCTGCGTACCGATCGCTATGGGCACGAAGCCGGCGGCTACGGCGGCCGCCGAGCCGCTCGACGAGCCGCCCGGCGAATGCGCGGTGTTCCATGGATTGCGCGTCTTGCCCGGCTGGCGATACGCGAATTCGGTGGTGACCGTCTTGCCCATCACCAGCCCGCCCAGGGCTTCGAGACGCCGCACGATCCACGCGGAATGGGTCGGCACGTTGTTGGCGAAGATGCGCGAGCCGTAGCGCGTCGGGATGCCGCGGGTGGCGATGATGTCCTTGACCCCGACGGGGATCCCGAAGAGCGGGAGGTCCTGCAGGATGCCGCCCGCGCGCTCCTCGGCCTCGGCCATGGCGCGCGACGCGTCGAACCATTCCCAAGCCTGGATGCGCGGCTCGAGCGCGGCGACACGAGCCGAGCACGACGCGACGTAATCCTGGACGGTGGCGCGGCCTTCGCGGTAGGCGCGCAGGGTATCGAGAAGCCCGAGGGGATAAAGGTCCATTTTTTTAATTAGTTACGGTGACCCCCCTCTCGGGAGGCCACTTGGACCGCTATTTTGCCGTTCCCCGGGTGGGATTACTAGCTAAGCGATGCTTTCAAGGCATTTATCCCCGCCAAAGCAATGACTTCGTCATCGGCGGCGCGCACCCCGGAGACCCCCACGGCGCCCAGGATGGCCCCGTCGAGCTCGATCGGCACCCCGCCCTGGAGCACCGCCATGCCCTGCGTGATGGACAGAAACGCGGTGCGGCCGTTATTCACCGCCTCCTCCAGCAAGCGCGAGGGCCGCTTCCAGGCGACCGCGGCGCGTGCCTTCTCGACCGCGGTCTCGATGCTCGACCACTGGGCCCCATCCAAGCGGGCGAGGAGGAGCGTGTGGCCGCCCTCGTCGACCACGGCGATCACGACTTTCCAGTTGTTGCGCAACGCCTCCGCTTCCGCGGCGGCGAGCGCGAGGCGCGCGGCCTCGAGCGTCAGGGTTTTCTTTTCAGGAAGGGTGATCGGCATGGGAATTCTCGAGGGATTGCGCGCCGATCATAACCCGATGGGTTCGCGCGTCGAATGCCTCGAACGCCGCGAAGAGCCCCTGGCAGAGCGCGAGCAGCTCTTCGCCGAGGGGCGTGGCCACAATGCGCCTCTTGCGCGACCTGGTGACCGGCCCGCCGAGCGTGTCGGAGAGCTTCTTGACGAGGCACGACACGGTGGGCTGCGCGAGGGACAGCTCGTGCGCGGCGCGCGTCACGCTGCCGTGGCGAATGCACGCCTCGAAAGCAATCATCTGGGGAAACATTCCATGGCGAAAGTAGCGGCGGAGTCGGGGGTTATCCATGCGGGATCCTTTGCAGTTGGCAAAGGTCTCGCTAACGAATCGACCGGGAGGTCGACCCGCCGGCCGTACCGGGGCAAATGGGTGCCCGTGCTGACGGTAGTGGCCGTTAAAGCTACTCCCCCTTGGGTAAGGGCGGCGCCAATGGGGCGCGCGGTGTCATTTTATCCCAATCCCCTGCGCCCTTGGCGGGAGTCCAGAGTGCGGCGAGCGCGAGCGAGATCACGGCGCCCAGTGCGACGGTGCCGCCGATGGCGTGCAGCACCGGCGTAGCGGACATCGCGAGGCAGCCGAAGGTGACGACCGTGGATGCGGTGCAAAGCGCTATCGCCAGGCGCGTGCGCTCGCGCTCCGCCTCGCTCGCCGGGGGGCGCTCGTAGAAGAGCGCGTAGTTCAGGCCGATTCCCAGCACCAGCAGCAATGCCACCAGGTGGAAGACCCCGATGCGCTGCCCGAA
>JBBRQA010000243.1:0-5650 GCA_038227085.1 Burkholderiales bacterium
GCGCAGGGCGGCGAGATCGGACGGCTCGCCGGCCTCGTCTCGCAGCGCATCGTGCGCTACATCGGCACGCAGATGCTGTTCCACGCGATGGTCTACCGGCGCTTCGAGCCGCAGCTCTGGGCGCGCCTGCACCAGCAGTTCCTCGAGGCCGAGGCGGCCAGCGTCTCGATGGAGCGCGTCAAGGACTCGCTCGAGGGCGAGGGCGGCGAATCGAGCGTCCTCGAGACATACGCGCAGATGGTGCTCATCCAGGCGGCGTTCCTCTCCGAGATGACCGGGCCGCAGATGGATTTCGCCGACGCCCTCCTCAAGCTCTGGGCGCGCAAGGTGCAGGTGTTGAAGGAATCGCCGGAAACCAACCGCGGCACCCTCGACCCGCTGGTGGTGGACCTCGCCAAGCCCATCGGCGCGCGTCCGCAGCCGCGCGGTGCGGTGCAGGCCACGCAGCGGGTGCTCGACATCGACCAGCTCTCGCGCAGCATCAGGAAGCGCATCCACGGCATCGTCAACGGCGAGGACGTGGCCTCGCTCGGGCTTCCCTCCCAGGCGGGCGGGCTCGATACCCTCAGCGAGCTGCAGCGCCTACACAAGCTCTGGTGCGAGGGCGCACCGCCGCGCCCGGCCGCCAAGGCCGCCTCCCAGCCCACCGCGGGGCTGGTGTTCGGCATGGCCGAGATCCACTTCTTCGTGAGCGCCGGCAAGCCCTTCGAGCAGCCGGACAAGAAGCGCGAGCTCACCCGCCAGGAGAAGCAGGATATCGAGGTTTTCGGGCGCATCCGCGAGCAGACGCAGAGCAAGATGGTCGCGGAGTTCAATTACACCGTCGAATCGTGGAGCATGGTCGACGAGATGCTGGGCGCGGTGCGCGTGCTGCGTCCCGCGACCGCCTCGCGGGGCATCGCGATCGGGCGCCTGGTGGGCCTGCGCCAGGGCGACACGGCGCCGTTCTATCTCGGCTATGTGAGCGAGCTTACCCACGAGACCGACGGTCGCATCATCGCGACCGTCACCATCTTCCCGGGCAAGCCCGAGCCCCTCGAGGTGCGCGCGGGCGACGCGCGCAATCGCGCCAACGCGCACTGGATACAGGGATTCCGCCTGCCCGCCCTCGAGAAGCTGAAGATCCCCGAGTCGCTGATTGTGCCAAGCGGCATGGGCTCGCGCGGGCGTGGCGTGGAGTACTGGAACGAAGGCGCCAAGGAGTCCACCGTCGAGGCCGCGCTCTATCACGGCTCCGATTTCGACCGTGTCACCACGTTCTAGCGGGACGCGGCCCCCTTGCGGGTGGAGAAGTACCAGCGCTCGGTGAGCGCATAGAGCACGCGCGCGGCCGCGAGCGAGATCGCGAGCGACCCTCCCAGGAAGACCATCGCGTAGGCCGCGCGCGCCTCGGTGCCGATCCACGCCGACGCGACCCCACCCCAGTAGTGCACGACGATGTAGTGGATGAGGAAGAACGAGTACGAGTAACGCCCGAGCCAGCGCATGACGGGAAGGGAGAGGATCCGCGCGAGCGCCGAGGGGCCATCGCAGGCTTTGAGCACCAGCAGCCCGCAGGCGAGCGCGGAAGCCGCGTAGTAGGCGGGATGCGTATTGGGCAGCACGCCGGTTTTTACGGCGAGGGTGAACGCGGCCCATACGGCGAGGACCACGGCGAGCGGCACGCGGCGCGCGATTCGTGCGCGCGCGGCTTCGTCCGGCATGCCGATCGCGATGCCGGGAATGAAGAGAGCGAAGTAGGCGAGGTAGATGGCGCGGTCGGCGTTGAGCATCGCGCATGCCGCGACCACGGCGACGAAGAGCGCCGCGAGGAAGGCGAGCCGGGAGCCGAGGTTGCCGGGGCGCCGCGTCCCCCAGGCGAGCGCGATTACGGGAACCGCGAGGTAGAACCCCGCCTCGTAGCTCAACGACCACGTGACCGGATTGATCGCGTGGATGCCGAGCGGAAAGAAGCCGTGCAGCAGGGCGAGGTTGGCGGCGCCCTCGGAGAGCGCCACCGGGCGCTGCATCGTGAAGTACACGACCAGCGCCACGATCACCAGGCTCAGCAGGTAAGGCGGGTAGATGCGCAGCATCCGCCGGCGCATGAAGCGCGGCGTGCCCGGCCAGCGGCGCACCGCGATGTCGGCCATGAGAAGGCCGGAGAGCACGAAGAAGAGGTCCACGCCGTAGTTGGAGTGGAAGAAGAACGCGAGCGCGGCGAGCACGGGCCCGGCCTCGGCGCCCACGTAGAGATGCTCGACGTCGGGCACGGCGTAGAGCTTGCCGATGAGATAGCCGAACGCGTGGGTGAGGAACACCAGCATCGCGGCGTGGCCGCGCAATCCCTCGAGGGCGGCGAGCCTCTCGCCCGGCCTCATCGCTCGAGGGTGTCGAGCAGGTCCTTCGCGGCGTTATGCCCGGTCTGCTCGGCGATCTCGACGATGCAGGTGGGGCTGGTCACGTTGACCTCGGTCAACGAGTCGCCGATCACGTCCAGGCCCGCGAAGACGATGCCGGCCTTCACCAGGTCGCGCCCGACGGTCTCGCCGATCTCGCGGTCGCGCGCCGAGATCGGCTGCGCCACGCCCTTGCCGCCGGCGGCGAGGTTGCCGCGCGTCTCGCCCGCCTTGGGGATCCGCGCGAGGCAGTGCGGGAAGGGCTTGCCGTCGATCACCAGCACGCGCTTGTCGCCCTTGGCGATCTCCGGGATGAAGCGCTGCGCCATCACCGTGCGCGCGCCCATGTCGGTGATGGCCTCGACGATCACGTTCCGGTTCACGTCGTCGGACTTCACGCGAAAGATCATGGTGCCGCCCATGCCGTCCAGTTTCTTCACCACCACGTCGCGATGCGCGTCGATGAAGGCGTGGATGCGCGCCATGTCGGACGCCACCAGGGTGGGCGGGGAGAGTTGCGGATACGCGAGGATCGCGAGCTTCTCGTTCCAGTCGCGCAGCGCCCGCGGGCGGTTCACCACGCGCGCGCCCTCGCTCTCGACGCGGTCGAGGAGGAGTGTCGCGTTGAAGTACTCGAGGTCGAAGGGCGGGTCCTTCCTCATCAGCACCAGGTCGAAGTCCGCGAGGCGCGCGTCGCGCGCCTCATCCGCGCGGTGCCACGCGTGGTCGTCGTCGCTCACCGCCAGGCGCCGAACCGACGAGCGCACCGAGTTATCCAGCAGGAACATGGAGCGGGCTTCGAGCGCGTGGATCTCGTGGCCCCGGCGCGCGGCCTCGCGCATCATCGCGATGCTGGAATCCTTGGAGGCCTTGAGCTTGTCCAGCGGGTCCAGCACGAACGCGAGCTTCATGCGTTGGCCGCCCGCGCCTCCGGCGCGGAATCGCGCGCGACAAGCTCCTCGACTTCCAGCGCCGCGGCGAGATTCGCGAGGCGCGCCACCACGCCATAGGTGTAGAAGCGATTGGGAGGATCGCCGGGCTTGCCGGTGCAGTCCGGCGTGTGGCAGTTGGTCTCGAAGGCGAGCGGAACGAACTTGGCGCCCGGCGAATTCAGGTTCTCGTCGATGCCGCGCTCGGTGTGCACGCGATAGAAGCCGCCCACCACGAACTGGTCGACCATGTAGACGACCGGCTCGGCCACCGCGCCTGCGACGCTCTCGAAGGTGTACACGCCCTCCTGGATCAGCACCTCGTGGACCGGCTGGCCCTCCTTGATGACCGACATCTTGTTGCGCGTCTTGCGGTTGAGGTTCCTCACGTCGTCGACGCTCTTCACCGTCATGATGCCCATGCCGTAGGTGCCGGCGTCGGCCTTCACGATGCAGAACGGCTGCTCGGTGATGCCGTAGTGGGCGTATTTCTCCCGCACCTCGTTCAGCACGAACTCGACGTTGGCGGCGAGGCAATCCTCGCCCTCCTTCTCGTTGAAGTTCACCTTGCCGCACTGGCTGAAGGCGGGGTTGATGAACCAGGGGTCGATGCCGACCAGCTTGGCGAAGCTTTCGGCGATACGGTCGTAGACGTGGAAGTGGTGCGACTTGCGGCGCGTGGACCAGCCCGCCACCACGGGAGGCAGCACGGGTTGCTCGATGCCGCGCAGGATCGCCGGGATGCCCGCGGACAGGTCGTTGTTGAGCAGGATCGCGCACGGATCGAAGCCCTCGAGCCCGACGCGGTTGCCGCGCCGCTGCAGCGGCTCGAGGAGGAGCTTCTCGCCCGCCGCGGTCTCGACCTCCATGGGGCCGGCGAGGTCGGGAATGAGGCTGCCGATGCGCACCTCGAAGCCCGCGCCCTCGAGGATGCGGCGCAGCACGGCGACGTTCTGGAGGTAATTCAGGTTCCTCGTGTGGTTCTCGGGGACCAGCAGGAATCGGCGCGTGTCCGGGCAGATGCGCTGCACCGCCGACATCGCGGCGTGCACGCAAAGCGGCAGGAATTCCGGATTGAGGTTGTTGAACCCGCCCGGGAAGAGGTTGGTGTCCACGGGGGCTAGCTTGAAGCCGCTGTTGCGCAGGTCCACCGAAGCGTAGAACGGCACCTCGTGCTCGAGCCACTGGGTGCGAAACCAGCGCTCGATCTCCGGGCGCTGGTCGAGGACGATGCGCTCGAGCTCCTGCAGGGGGCCCGTGAGCGACGTGGTGAGGTGAGGGACCATGGTGGATTTGGACAGCGCGCGGGAGGGTCAGTTTACACGCTTCGCAATGCTAGAATTCTCGCTCTACCGCAGCCCATTTTCGGGGCAAGGAATACGAGGATGACCCCGGGGCAATCGATCGCGGCGACGGTGTCGCTGCTGGCCGCATCGAACATTTTCATGACCTTCGCGTGGTACAGCCACCGGAAGAACCTGCACGCATAACGATGCGCCTTCACATCCTCGGCATTTGCGGCACTTTCATGGGCGGCCTCGCCAAGATCGCGGCCGAGCGCGGCCACGTCGTCACCGGCTGCGACGCGCAGGTCTACCCGCCCATGAGCGACCAGCTTCGCGAGCTGGGCATCAAGCTGCACGAGGGCTACGACTCCGGGCAGCTCGATCTCTATCCGGCCGATCTCTACGTGGTCGGTAACGCCATGGTGCGCGGAATGCCGGTGGTCGAGGAGATGCTGAACCGCGGCCTCGCCTATTGCTCCGGGCCCCAGTGGCTCTCCGAGCACGTGCTGCAGGACAAGTGGGTGATTCCGGTCGCGGGCACGCACGGCAAGTCGACCACCGCGTCGATGGTGGCTTGGATCCTCGCCAACGGCGGGTTGAATCCGGGCTTCCTGATCGGCGGCATCGCGCGCAACTTCCACGTCTCCGCGCTCGCCACGGACTCGTTCTTCTTCGTGATCGAGGCCGACGAGTACGACACGGCGTTCTTCGACAAGCGTTCGAAATTCGTCTGGTATCGCCCGCGCACCGCGATCCTCAACAACCTCGAGCTCGACCACGCCGACATCTTTCCCGACCTGGCGGCGATCGAGACCCAGTTCCACCATCTCGTGCGCATCGTCCCCGCCAACGGGCTCGTGGTGGCCAACGGCGCGGTGCCCGCCATCGAGCGCGTGATCCAGCGCGGCTGTTGGACGGCGGTCGAGCGCTTCGGCCCGGGCCAGGCATGGAGCGTGGGCGCGGTGAACGAGGACGACTCGTTCGACGTGCTGCTGCACGGGGAAAGGCAGGGCACGGTGCGCTGGGACCTGATGGGCGACCACAATCGGATGAACGC
>JBBRQA010000244.1:0-5581 GCA_038227085.1 Burkholderiales bacterium
CGTCGAGCTCTGGAAGAAGAACATGGACTTCGTCGGGATCCGCATGACCTTCCGGCGCGAGAAGTGGCCCGACCTGCTCAAGGCCTCGCAAGCGGGCAAGCTCCAGATGTGGGGCGTGGGCTGGAGCGCGGCGATCCCGGACGCCGACCAGTTCTTCGTGCTCCTCTACGGGCCGAACGGCGGCCAGGCCAACCACTCGCGCTTCGCGCTTCCGGAATTCGACAAGCTCTACGTGCAGGCCAAGCGGCTGCCCGACGGCCCCGAGAGGAACGCCATCTACCGTGAGATGAACCGCCTCTTCCTGGTCTACTCGCCGTGGCGGCTGGGCGTGCACCGCTACTACAACGACGTGCTGCAGCCATGGGTGGTGGGCTACGTGCGCCATCCCGTGATGCGCGGTTTCTGGAAATTCATCGACATCGACAACGGGAAGAATCCCCAGCTGGCCCGCCAATGAAACGCACCACCTCGATCCTCGCCGCACTGCTCTTCGCCGCCGTTCCCGCGTTCGCGCAGCAGAAGGTGCTTCGCGTCCCCTACCTCATCGCCGAGACCAACTTCGACCCGGCATTCACATCCGACCTCTACTCGAACAACGTGATCGAGGAGATCCTCGAGTCGCCGCTCACCTACGACTTCCTCGCGCGCCCGGCGAAGCTGAAGCCGCAGACGCTCGAGACCCTTCCCGAGATCACCGACGACGGCAGGACCTACACGCTCAAGGTGAAGCCGGGCATCTACTTCACCGACGATCCCGCGTTCGGCGGCAAGAGGCGCGAGCTGGTCGCCGCCGACTACGACTTCGCCTTCAAGCGCCTCATGGATCCGAAAGTCTCCTCGCCGAACCTGTGGCTCATCGAGGGTCGCGTGACCGGAATAAAGGAGGCCGTCGCGAAGGCGAAGAAGGACGGGCACTTCGACTACGACGCGAAGCTCCCGGGGCTGGAGGTCCTCGACCGCTATACGTTGCGCATCCACCTTTCCAAGCCCGACTTCAATTTCCTCTACATACTGGCGATGCAGAACGTGGGCGCGCAGGCCCGCGAGGTGGTCGAGAAGTACGGCGGCGACATCGGCGCGCACCCGGTCGGCACCGGGGCCTTCCGGCTCGCCGAGTGGAAGCGCTCGGCGCGCATCGTGCTGGCCAGGAACGAGGGCTTCCGCGAGGTGCATTTCGAAGCCGAACCCCCGGCCGACGATCCGCTCTCGCAGCAGCTCTACGCCGAGATGAAGGGCAAGCGCATTCCCCAGCTCGATCGCGTCGAGGTGTCGATCATCGAGGAGTCGCAGCCGCGCTGGCTCGCGTTCCTCAACAAGGAGCTCGACTGGATCAACCTGCCCTACGAGTTCATCAACACCGCGCTGCCCGGCGGAAAGGAAGCGCCCTGGGTCGTCAAGCGCGGCATTCGGCACATCGCGGACATCGACCCCGACGTGACGTACCTCTACTGGAACATGAAGGACCCGATGTTCGGCGGCTACACGCCGGAGCGGATCGCGCTGCGCCGCGCGGTATCGCTCGCCTACAACAACGACGAGGAGATCAACCTGGTCCGCAACGGCACCGCGCTCGAGGCGCAAAGCCCGCTGCCCCCGGGCGTGAACGGCTATGACGCGCGCTTCAACATCGGCCGCAGCTACGATCCGGCGAAGGCCAAGGCGCTCCTCGACATGTTCGGCTTCGTCGACAAGGACGGCGACGGCTGGCGCGATATGCCCGACGGCAGCCCGCTCACGTTCGTCTACGCGACCACGCCGGACCAGCTCTCGCGGCAGTTCACCCAGCTGTGGAAGAAGGACATGGACGCCATCGGCATCCACATGGAGGTGGAGACGGCGAAGTGGCCCGACCTTCGCAAGAAGTCCAAGCTCGGCAAGCTGCAGAATTGGAACCTGGCCTGGGGCGCCGACTATCCCGACGGCGAGAACTTCTACCAGCTCCTCTACGGCCCGAACTGCGGATCGTCGAATGACGGCTGCTTCCAGCTTCCCGAGTTCGACACGCTCTACGACAAGGCCGCGGGCATGCCCCCGGGGCCGGAACGCGACAAGGTCTACCAGCAGATGGCGCGCCTCATCGCGGTCTACGCGCCCTGGAAACTCCATTCGCACAGGAAGCGCAACCAGCTGGTCCAGCCGTGGGTCCTGGGCTGGCGCAAGCACCCCTTCCTGCACGAGGGATACAAGTACGTCGACATCGACCTGCAAAGGCGTGCCGCGGAGGTCAAATAGCCCGTCCAAACCGTTATAATTTCGTGGTTTTTCCCACACTCCCGCCCTTGAGACCGCCCCGTCTATTCGCCTTCGTCGCCGCGCTGCTGCTGGCCGCCTCGACAGCCACCGCTGAAGCCCAGAAAAAGGTGCTGCGCATCGCCTTTCGCACGGCGGAGACGGGCTTTGATCCCCAGCGCGTGTTCGACCGATACTCGGTGGGAGTCTGCGAAAACATCTTCGAAGGCCTGCTCACTTACGACTACCTCGCGCGCCCGGCGCGCCTGGTGCCCCTGGTCGCGGAGACCATTCCCGAGCCGGAGGATGGTGGCACGCGCTATACCTTCCGGATCAAGCCCGGCATCTACTTCGCCGACGACCCGGTCTTCAAGGGCCAGAAGCGCGAGCTGGTGGCGAAAGACTTCGAGTACATGGTGAAGCGTTTCCGCGACCCGAAGAACCGCAGCCCCTACGAGTGGCTCTTCGAAAACAAGCTGCTGGGCCTGGACGAGCTCACCGAGAAGGCGAAAAAGAGCGGTAGCTTCGACTACGACGCGCAAGTTTCGGGCATCGAGGTGCGCGGCAAGTACATCATCAGCTTCAAGCTGAAGGACGCCGACTACAACTTCCTGTATGTGATGGCGATGCCCAATGTCGTGCCGATGCCGCGCGAAGTGGTCGAGGGCTATGCCGCCGACACGCATGCGCACCCGGTGGGGACCGGCCCCTTCATCCTCAAGGAATGGGTGCGGCGCTCCAAGATTGTCCTCGAGCGCAATCCCGACTATCGCGGCTACGAGCTCGATACGCGCTACGCCGACCCCGCCGATCCGTGGGACCGCAAGGTGATGGACGACTTGCGCGGCAAGCGCCTGCCGGCCCTCGACCGCGTGGTGATCACGCCCATCGAGGACGAGCAGCCGCGCTATCTCGCGTTCCTCAACAAGGAGCACGACGTCCTCGACGAGACGCCGTTTTCGTTCATCCACCAGGTGCTGCCCAACGGCAAGCTTTCCAAGGCGCTCGAGAAGGAGCACATGAACGTGTTCCCCGAGCTGCAGCCGGAGATCACCTACGACGTGTTCAACATCGACGACAAGGTGCTCGGCGGCAAGGACAACCCCGTGGGCGGCTACTCCGTCGAGCGCGTGGCGCTGCGCCGCGCGATGGTGCTCGCCCACGACCGCGAGCAGGAGATCGCGATCATTCGCAAGAACCAGGCGCTGCCCGCGCAGACGCCGGTGCCGCCGGGCGTGGTCGGCTACGACGCCTCGCTGCATTCGACCGAGCAGGATCCCGATCCGGCGCGCGCCAAAGCGCTCCTCGACATGTTCGGCTACGTGGATCGCGACGGCGACGGTTACCGCGAGACGCCCGACGGCAAGCCGCTCGTGATCCAGTACAAGTACAACATCGGCGGCCAGGAAGCGCGTCAGCTGGCCGAGTTGTGGGCGAAGTCGATGAAGGCGGTCGGCATTCGCCTCGAGGCCACCGCCGTCCAGTTCGCCGACCTCCTGAACGACAAGCGCGTCGGCAACTTCGAGGTCGCGGGCTCGGCATGGATCGCGGACTATCCGGACGCGCAGAATTTCCTGCAGCTCCTCTACGGGCCCAACACCAACCAGTCGAACGAGTCGCGCTTCAAGCTCGCCGACTACGACCGGCTCTACGAGAAGTCGCTGGGCTTCCCGGACGGCGAGGAGCGCAACCGGCTCTATCGCGAGATGGATCGGCTGATACTCGCGTACGCTCCGTGGCGCCTGGGCGTGCACCGCATCTTCAACCATCTGCAGTACCCTTGGGTGAAGGGCTACAAGAAGCATCCGATTCTCTACACCAATTTCAAGTACCTTGACATCGACGTGGCCGCCCAACATGCGGCCACGAAGCAGTAGCGAAGGCCAGCGAGGGCGCCACAAGTGCCCAGGGAGTGCGTCGTGACCGGATACGTGATTAGACGGCTGTGGCAGATGATCCCGACGATCGCCGGGGTGATCCTGCTCATCTTCTTCCTGTTCAACTGGGTGGGAGGCGATCCCGCGCAGGTGCTCGCGGGCAAGATCTCCAACCCCGAGCAGATCGCCAACATCAGGAAGCAGCTGGGCGTCGACCAGCCGTACTGGTACCAGCTCTGGGTGTTCGTGCAGCAGGTCTTCACCTTCGACTTCGGGCGCAGCTGGTCGACCAACGAAGAGGTCTCGCGCATCCTCCTCACGCGCGTCGGCCCCACGCTCACGATCATGATCCCGGTGCTGCTGATCGAGACTTCGCTCGCGGTGCTGTTCGCGATCATGGTCGCGTACGTGCGCGGCTCGCTCACCGACCGCGGCATCATGATCACCTGCACGGTGGCGATGTCGATCAGCTTCCTGGTCTACATCATCGTGTTCCAGTGGCTGTTCGGATTCATCCTCGGCTGGTTCCCGGTGCAGGGCTGGAGCGAGAGCTTCTGGAAGAACCTCACGACCTATGCGCCGCTGCCGATCATGCTCGCGGTGTTCGTGGGCCTCGCGCCGCAGCTACGCCTCTACCGCTCTTTCTTCCTCGACGAGATCAACCAGGACTACGTGCGCACCGCCCGCGCCAAGGGCCTGTCGGAGAAGAAGGTGATGCTGAAGCACGTGCTGAGGAACGCGTTGATCCCGATCCTCACCAACATCGGCATCTCGCTGCCTGGCATCTTCGTCGGCTCCTTCCTCCTTGAAGTGTTCTTCTCGATCCCCGGCCTGGGCCGCGAGATCATCACCGCGGTGAATCGCAGCGATTTCCCCGTCATCAAGGCGGTGACCGTGTACCTCGCGGTCATCACCATGATCATCAACCTGCTGGTGGACGTGATGTACAAGTACGTCGACCCAAGAGTGAGCTTCAAATGAGCGCAGTCCTCACCAATCCCCCCTTGCCCCCGGTGCAGGAATCGCCGGGCCTGTGGGCCCTGGCCTGGCGGCGCCTGCGCCAGGACCTGATCGGCATGATCTCGCTGGCGGTCGTCGCGATCTTCATCGCGATGATGGCCGGCTCCTACTTCGGCCTCATCGCCAAGGACTGGAACAAGGAAAAGGGCGTCTCGTACGCGAACCCGTCATTCCTCGCCGGCTCCGAGAACCTCGAGGCGAAATCCATGGCCTCCAAGGACGCGAGCGCCAAGGCTCCTCCCGTGGACCTCTCCGACATCGACCCGCTCGCGCCGCGCTACAAGGAGTGGGAGGAACGCGCCGCGAAGATCGCCGTGACCGAGACCAAGCGCTCCGAGGTGCTGCCCTTCGGCGGGGACAAGTGGGGGCGCGACGTGCTGCAGAAGGCGGTCAAGGGATCCGAGGTGTCGATCTTCGTCGGCTTGTCCGCGGCGATCCTCGCGGTCATCATCGGC
>JBBRQA010000245.1:0-5538 GCA_038227085.1 Burkholderiales bacterium
CCAGAAGCAGCAACGCAGGATCGAAGCGCAGACAAGGAAGATCGACCTGCAGACACAGCGTATTGCCGAGCTAGAGACTCAGACAGAGCGCATCGCGGAGCTTGAACAAGATCAACAAGCACTCAGGAATGCAATGGCCGAAATGGGCCTGATGATGGATCAGCTACGGCGAACCAATAACATCACTGCGTCGTTGCCCGGTCGCTGAGGCTTCGACTTCTCTAGCAACGGGCCGGTTATGCCGACCCTTTTCCCAGCTCGCGCTCGGTTATTCAAACATCTCCCCTGCGCTCAACGACCTGCTTGAAGAGTGCCATTTCGAGTTCCTTTCGCTGCGAGGTTGACCTGAACCGCGAATCGGCTTTGGGTCGCCCAGAGGTGGCGCTGTTACAGGAGTCTTGTCAGGCACTTGCATGAAATCTGGAGCGGCAGAAGAGTCTCGAACTCTCGACCTCAACCTTGGCAAGGTTGCGCTCTACCAACTGAGCTACTGCCGCGACGAACACCGAATTATAGCTTTTCCAGGGGTTTCGTTCAACTGCATCCCACGGAAAACTAACGGTAAAGCGCCGGTAAGACGCGGGAACGACATTACAGTTCCCGGGCCGCCCACGCCGCCTTCAGGTACACCACCATCGACCAGAGGGTGATGAACGCCGCCACCCAGATGAGCGCCCGCCCCACCACCACGGTGTGGAAGAGCCCGAAGAGCACGCCGTTGAAGAGGAGGAACGGGATCGCGATCAGCTGCGCGATGGTCTTGATCTTCCCGAAGACGTTCACCGCCACGCTCTTGGAGCGCCCGATCTGCGCCATCCACTCGCGCAGCGCCGAGATGGTGATCTCGCGCCCGATGATGATGAGCGAGGCGAACGGATCGACGATGCCCTTCTCGGTAAGGACTATCAGGGCCGCGGCCACCATCAGCTTGTCGGCCACCGGGTCGAGGAAGGCGCCAAAGGAAGTGGTCTGGTTCCAGCGCCGCGCGAGGTAGCCGTCCAGCCAGTCGGTGACCGCCGCCGCGATGAAGATCCACATCGAGGTGATGTTGCCGGTGCGCTCGCTGATCCACGACTCGGGCATGTAGAGCACCGCCACGAACAGCGGGATCGCGATGATCCTCAGCCACGTGAGGAAAAGCGGGAAGTTGAAGCGCGCCTTCACCTAATGAAGCTCCTGGTAGATGCGCTCGGCGAGGGTCCGGCTGATGCCCTCGACGCGCGCCAGATCCTCGATACTCGCAGCCAATACACCCTGAAGTCCACCGAAGTGCTCCAGGAGCCTCTGGCGGCGCCGGGGACCTACGGCGGAAATCTCCTCCAGGCGCGACGCCGTGCGCGCCTTGCCGCGGCGCGCGCGGTGCCCGGTGATGGCGAAGCGGTGCGCCTCGTCGCGGATCTGCTGGATCAGGTGCAGCGCCGGATGGTCGCCTGGAAGGCGCCTGGGCTCGTCCTCGCCCACAATGAAGAGCTGCTCCATGCCGGGCTTCCGCTCGACGCCCTTGGCCACGCCGATCATGCGGATCGTGTGCAATCCCAGGTCCTGCATCACCGCGCGCGAGGCATTGATCTGCCCCAGGCCGCCATCGATGAGGATCAAGTCCGGGGTCTTGCCCTCGCCCTGCGCGAGCTTCCTGTAGCGCACGCCGAGGGCGTAGCACATCGCGCCGTAGTCGTCGCCGGGGGTCACGCCCTTCACGTTGTAGCGGCGGTACTCGGAGTTCTGCATCGCCCCCTTGTCGTACACCACGCACGAGGCCACCGTCGCCTCCCCCATCGTATGGCTGATGTCGAAGCATTCGATGCGCGTGATTGGCGCTTCCTGCCCGAGGAATTCCTGCAGCGCCGCCGCCCTCACCTCCTGCGTGGCCTGCGTCGCGAGGCGCTGGCCAAGCGCGAGCGAGGCATTGCGGCGCGCCATCTCGGCCCACGTGCGATTCTCGCCGATCGGCTTGGTGACGAGCTTCACCACGCGTCCGGCGATGTCGCCCAGCAGGGCCTCGGTCTCGCTGCCGCCCTCGAGCTGGTCGGCGATGACGCGGCCGGGCACGGGCTGCTGCGCGTAGTGCTGGTCGATGAAGGACTCCACGACGGTGCATGCATCCGTGCCGGAGGCGTTCGACGGGAAGAAGCTGCGGTCGCCGAGGTGGCGCCCGCCGCGCACCATCGCGAGCGTCACGCACCAGACGCTGTCGCGCTCGACGGCCACGATCACGTCCACGTCGCCCTTGCCGGCCGATTCGACCGCCTGGCCGGACAGGATCCGCTGCAGCATGCGGACCTGGTCGCGGTAGAGCGCCGCCTGCTCGTAGTTGCGCTCCTCTGCCACCAGCTGCATCCTGGCGGTGAGGTCCTCGATGACGTCGTTCTCCTTGCCCTCGAGGAACTGCTCGGCGTGGCGCACGTCTGCCGCATATTGGCCCTCGGTGACGAGCTCCACGCACGGGCCCGAGCAACGCCCGATCTGGTGCAGCAGGCACGGACGCGAGCGATGGTTGAAAACCGTGTCGTCGCAGGTCCTCAGCTTGAAGATCTTTTGCAGGTGCCCGATGGTCTCGCGGATCGACCACGCGCTCGGGAACGGGCCGAAGTACCTGTTGCCTTTCTGGTGGGCCCCCCGATAGAAGCGGATCTGCGGGTATTTGTGCCCGGTGACGAGGATGTAGCCGTAGCTCTTGTCGTCGCGGAAGAGGACGTTGTAGCGCGGCTGCAGGCTCTTGATGAGGTTGTTCTCGAGCAGCAGCGCCTCGGCCTCGGTGCGCGTGATCGTGGTCTCGGCGGCAGCGATCTGCGAGACCATCATCGCGGTGCGCGGGCTCGCGAGGTTCTTCTGGAAGTACGACGCGACGCGCTTCTTGAGGTCGCCCGCCTTGCCGACGTAGATCGGCTCGCCGGCCGCGTTGTGGAAGCGGTAGACGCCCGGGAGGTTGGGAAGCCCCGAGACGAACTCCGCGCTATCGAAAGAGGTCACGCCGATCGGATGCGCGCGAGGTTCTCGGTCGCTGCGAGGTATGCGGCGTTGGCTTTCATCGCCACCGACGAGATCGCCTTGCCGCGCATTCTTTCGAGCCGTTTCGCAAGCAGTGGCGAGATGGGACGGCGCTCGAGGCCCTCCAGCAGGGTGTCCTGCGCGCGCGGATCGTTGCAGAGGAGGACCATGTCGCAGCCCGCGTTCAGCGCCGCGTTGGCGCGCGCCATCACGCCGCCCGCGGTGCTCGCGCCTTCCATCGACAGGTCGTCGGAAAAGATGAGGCCATCGAAGCCCAGCTTCTCGCGCAGGACCTTCTGCAGCCAGATGCTCGAGAAGCCCGCGGGCCTGGCGTCCACCTTGGGATAGATCACGTGGGCGGGCATCATGCCGCCCATGCCAGAGCGCGCAAGGCGCTGGAACGGGACCAGGTCGCTGTGCGAGATCTCGGTCAGGGTGCGGTCGTCGATGGGAATCTCGTGGTGCGAATCGGCGCGCACGTAGCCGTGGCCGGGGAAGTGCTTCCCCACGCTCGCCATGCCGGCGGCGTTGAGGCCCGCCTGCAGCGCTTCGGCGAGCACCGCGATCACATTGGGGTCGGCGTGCAGGGCGCGGTCGCCGATCACGCTCGACTCGCCGTAGTCCACGTCGAGCACCGGGGTGAAGCTGAAGTCCACGCCGTGCGCCTGCAATTCGCTGCCAATCACAAAGCCGCAGCCGCGCGCAGCGGCGATCGCCTGCGCGGGGTCGCGGTCCCAGAGCGTGCCGAGCGCAGCCATTGGCGGGATCGCGGTGAAGCCGTGGCGGAAGCGCTGCACGCGCCCGCCCTCGTGGTCCACGGCGATGAGGAGCTGGGGTGAGCGCAGCTCGCGGATCGAGTGCGCGAGCTGGATCAGCTGGAGCGGCGCCGCGAAGTTGCGCGCGAAGAGGATGACCGCGCCCACCTGCGGATGCTGCAGGCGCTCGACGTCGTCGGGGGTGAGCTCGAGGCCCGACACATCGGCCATCACGGGCCCCAGTTTCATTGCGACTCCAATACGACGAAAGCGATGGCGACGCCCGCATCGTCGGTGAGCGAGAGGTGGGAGTTGGTGACGCCGAGCTTGTTCAGGTGCTTCTCCATGATCGCATTGGGCTTGATGCCGGGCTTGCCCCTGGGGTTGCGCGTGACCGAGATGCAATGCCACGTGAACGGCGCGTGGATGCCGGTGCCGATCGCCTTCGAGAACGCCTCCTTCGCGGCGAAGCGCTTGGCGAGGTGTCCGGCCTTGTCCTTGGTGCGTTCGAAGCGAGGAATCTCGTCGGCGGTGAGGATGCGCTTCACGAAGCGGTCGCCGAACCTCTCGAGAGACTTCGCGATCCTTTCGATGGAGCAGACGTCAGTTCCGATGCCCACGATCATCTCGCGCCCACCATCAGGGCCTTCATCTCCCGCACCGCCTCGCGAATCCCGACGAACACCGCCCGGCTCACGATCGCGTGGCCGATGTGCAGCTCGCGGATGCCGGGGAGCGCCGCGATCGGCTCCACGTTCGCGTAGTTGAGCGCGTGGCCCGCGTTGAAGCGCATGCCGAGCGCGCGGATCGCGTCGCCCGCGCGGCGCACCTTCTCGATCTCGGCCATCACCGGCCCGGCCTCCGCGTCGCGGCCCTTCGAATGGAATGCGTGTGCGTAGGGCCCGGTGTGGATCTCGCAGACGCGCGCGCCGATGCGTGCGGCAGCTTCCACTTGCGCCGGCTCCGCGTCGATGAAGACACTCGAGACGATGCCGGCATCGGCGAGCTTCGAGACGGCCATCTTCAGGCGCGCCTCCTGGCCCGCGATGTCGAGGCCGCCCTCGGTGGTGACCTCGAGGCGCCCTTCGGGGACCAGCATCGCCATCTCCGGCTTGATGCGACAGGCGATGGCGACCATCTCTTCGGTGGCCGCCATCTCGAGGTTCAGCTTGATGTGGGTGAGTTCGCGCAGGCGGCGCACGTCCTCGTCCTGGATGTGGCGCCGGTCCTCGCGCAAGTGGACAGTGATGCCGTCGGCGCCGCCCAGGTGCGCCTCCACGGCCGCCCACACCGGGTCCGGCTCGTACGTGCGGCGCGCCTGGCGGATCGTGGCGACGTGGTCGATGTTGACGCCGAGCTCGATCACGATTGCTGCTCCTCGTCGAGGCGCTGCAGGTCGCGCACCAGCGTCCTGGTGGCGAGCTCCTGGCCGTTGAGGCAATGGTGGATCAGGAGGCGCATGAGCTGCTTTGATTGCGCAATGGTGGCGGCGTCTTCGAGGTGGCCGCGCTCGAGGTCGATGAGCGTCTGGCCTCGCAATCTTATCGCATTGGAGTAGGCGGCCCCCTCGACCGCGGCGACCGGGCCGCGCTCGACCACGTACCAGTAGTCGCTCCCCGCCTCGATCGCCTTGCCGCTCGCCACCTCGCGCGAGAGCTCGAGCGCGTAGCCCAGCTCCTGCAAGAGGCGCAGCTCGAAGCGCCGCAGGATCGGCTCGACCTCGCGCGCCGGGTCGGGCGCGGGCTCGGCGGCCTGGTGCGCGGCGGCGCGCGCGGCGGTGCGCGAAAGCGCCCTC
>JBBRQA010000246.1:0-5522 GCA_038227085.1 Burkholderiales bacterium
ACCGGGGTCAGAGAGGGGTCAGACCCCGATGTGGGTTACTCGGTGTCGAGCGCCAGCACGATGGCGTACAGGAGGAGGGCGCCAGTCATCGCGAGGCCGCTCATGGCGGCCTGGGTTAGGGTCCGCGAGGAGGCCAAGTCGAAGAAGCCCTGCACGACGTTGGCGCCGACGGGGGCGAACGCGATGGCGAGTGCGCTCCCGAGGGCGGCGGAGCCGAGGATCAGCGCGGGAGAAAGCCACGCGTGGTGGATCGATTGCGCGCGCGGGGGCAACGCGCCCATCACGCGCGCGGTGAAGCCGGCGTCGGAGACGGGGGCATGCGCATCGCGGCGCAGCAGCCGCTCGAGCTTGTCGGGGGTGGAGTCGTTCATGGTCATTTCTCCTTCTGCGCGAGGCGGGCCTTCAACTTCGCCTTGGCGCGCAGGACGTGGGTCTTGACGGTTCCGACCGGCATCCCCAGCGCGAGGGCGGCCTCCTCGTGCGAGAGGTCGGCGTAGTAGCAGGCGGTGATGGCGGCGCGCTCGCCGTCGCTCAGCATGGCCATGGCGCGTTCGATGTCGATGCGCGAGGCGATGTCGGGCAGCTCGTCATAGGCCTCGGAGCCGGCGGGCGGAGCGTCGTCGTCCATGTCGAGGAGCACTTCGCGTTTCTTCCGTGCTTCGCTCTGCCACGCGTTGAACGCGATGCGATAGATCCAGGTCGAGAAGCGCGCCTCGAAGCGGAAGTGCCGGAGATTGCGCCAGGCGAGCACGAAGGTTTCCTGCGCGAGGTCGTCGGCGAGGGCGGCGTCGCCCTTGGTGAGTCGGCGCAACACCGTGCGCACCTTCGACTGGTGGCGCGCCACGAGCACGGCGAAGGCGCCCCGGTCGTCGCGCTCGAGGATCGCGACGATCAGCTCGGCGTCGGTAGACGCCGCGGCGGGAGCCATCTGGGATTCCGCGGACAGTCGGGGGCTCAGGCCTTCTCGCGCGTTTCGATCCTCCAGGCGATCAGCAGGGCCGCGCCCATGAGCCCGGGGATGAGCCCGATCGACCACGGCCCGCCCACTTCCTGCAGGAAGATCGCGAGCGCGATCCCCAAGCCCACCAGTACCAGGCCGCCGCGCAATCCTGAGCTGTAAGGCGTCCTCGGCAGGGGCGGCTCGAGGAGCTCGGGCGGAACCGGCAGGCCCTTCTCGGCGAGCGTCACGATCGTATCGAGCGTCATGCGTTGGCGCCGATGCTTGTAGTAGAGAATGATCGCGACCAGCAGCAGCGGCAAGCCGAAGCTCACCAGCATGCCCCCGATCGGGATCAGGATCATCGAGTCCATTGCAATCTCCAAGGGCCAGGGCGGCCAGCATTATCGGGTGTCCAGAGAGGGCGGACAATGCCGCCGGGTTGGGAATACCTCTTGGACGCGGGTGTTGGCTTCCATGGATTCGCCCCTTTCGGTCAACCCGAAGGGGGGTCGCGCGTAGAATGGAAGTTGCCTCACATCGGAGGATTGCCATGAAATCGCTATTCGCCCTCAGCGCCGCCGCCCTCGCTCTGGCCGGCTGCGCCGCCCAGGCCGACACCCAGCTCGCCCAGGCGGACTGCAAGGTCTACCCAATCACCACCGCCAGCGCGACAGGCAACAAACCGCAGGTGGATTCCATCCGCCAGCGCGCCGCCGAGGCTGACCTCGCCACCTCGGGCTATCGCTTCCGCAACCTCGCCCGGAACGGTCCCGCCGGCAATAACCTCGAGGACATCCTGCGGGACTGCAACCGCTGATTTCCTGCGTCAGAGCGGGGTCAGACCCCGCTCTGACCCCGCTCTGACCCCGGTTTAGTCTCAGGTGGTCAGCTCTTCGGTGACGCTTTCGGTAATCGCGGGCTCCTGGGGCCCGGGCATCTCGCGCATGAGCGCCAGCGGCGAAAGCCAGGTCATGAGCGGGGCGAGCAGCAGCGCGCCCACGCCGGCGAAGAGCATCGCCGCGCGCAGCCCGAAGTGCTCTCCGATCCACCCACCCGCGAGGCCGCCCAGGGGCGCCGTCGCCACGGTGAGACAGATCATCGTCGCCGTCACGCGCCCCAGCAGCCGGTCGGGCGTGACCGACTGGCGCAGCGTCGGTAGTTGATGAAGAAGATCATCGCCGACAGGTCGAGCAGGAAAAGCCCGCCGCCGAAGAGGAGCGAGGCCACCCAATGAGGCCCGGTCGATGATCCCATCACCAGCCACGCGACGCCGGTGCCGCAGATGCCGGCCAGCATGGTCGGCCCCATGCCGTAGCGCGCGTTCAACCGCGCCGTGACCGCCGCGGCCGCGAGTGATCCCAGCCCGGCGACCATGAAGAGCAAGCCCACGTGCCCCGCGGAGAACCCCAGCTCGCGCGCGCCGAAGAGCACCACGATCGCGATGAAGGCATGGCGGAACACTTGCCACGTGCCGATCCCCCACACGAGCGCGCGCAGCGTGGGGTTTCTCCAGATCACGCGCAGGCCCTCGGCGATCTCGGAGCGCACCGAGCGCGGCATGCCCTTGGGTGAGTCGCTCGCCGCGGGCGGAATGCCGCGCAGCATCCACGCGGAGAAGAAGAAGCACATCGCGTCGAGCAGGATCGCGAAGGGCGCGGTGAGCCATTGGATGAGCGCGCCCGCGAGCCCCGGCCCCACGAGCTGCGCGGCCGAGTCCGCCACCCCGATCTTCGCGTTCGCCTCGACGAGATGCTCGCGTCCCACGCGCTCGGTCATGAACACCTGGTAGGCGGGCCAGCCGATCACGGTGAAAAGCCCCATGAGGAAGCCCGACACATACAGGACCGCCATGCTGAGCACCCCGAACCACGCGGCGATCGGGATCGCGAGGAGCGCCAGTGCGCGTCCCACGTCGCAGGCGATGATCACCGGCAGCTTTCTCGCGCGATCCACCAGCACGCCGGTGAAGAGCCCGAAGATCGGGTAGGGAAGAGCCTCGAGCGCGGTGAGCACGCCGACCTCGAAGGGTGAGGCGTTCAGCACCAGCGCCGCGGTGAGCGGCAATGCGAGGAACGTGACCTGCCCGCCGAAGTGGACGATCGTGAGCGAGCCCCATAGCTTGCGGAAGTCGCGGTTCAACCACAGGCCGGTGAGCCAGCGATTCGGATGCAGATTGGTCAATAACGTTGCCATGTCTTTATGTCCCGGTGATCCGGGATCCTTTTTCCATGTGCGCAACGGGTTCGCCGTCGCGCGGTTGAAGCGCTGGCGGAAAAGGGAACGGTTTGTTTGCCGACTCTCTCCGCCTGTTGAACCCGGCGGACGGTCGGCCCGCAGGATCAGTCGTCGCCGCCCGACGGCAGCGAGGCTCCGGAGCGCGCGCGCACGACTGCCGGGGAAATTTCCCGGAAATCGATGGTTTTGACGTCGCGTCTCATCGGTCTTGATCCAAAAAAAGAAAGGCAGAAAAGCAATTATAGCAAAACGAAAATCGCCCGCAATGGTCATACCGCTCCAATACCCCGGAGACCCACCATGCTTGTCCGCGATGTCATGACCCGCAACCCGCGCACCGTTGCGCCCAACGACAGCATCCAGCGCACCGCAGCCGTGATGAAGGAGGTCGACACGGGCTTCGTGCCGATCGTCGAGAACGGCAGGGTCGTGGGCGTGGTGACCGACCGCGACATCGTGATCCGCGCCGTCGCCGCTGGCAGCTACGACAAGCCGGTGAGCGCCATAGCCACGCGCGAGCTCGTGTTCGTCGCGCCCGGCGATTCGCTGCATGACGCCGAGAAGCTCATGAGCGAGCGCCAGATCCGGCGCATCGCGGTGATCGAGAACGACCTCCTCGTAGGCATCGTCTCCCTCGGCGATGTCGCCGTGAAGGAGGGCAAGGAAAGCCGCAGCGGAAGCGTACTGGAGAACATTTCCGAGGGCGTGAAGCACTGAACCTCACCGGGGTCAGACCCTGGTCTGACCCCGGCCTGACCCCGGCTACGGTTTCGGATACACTCGCGCCAACTCCAAGGCAGGTGGTCCCATGTTCGGCAGGTTGCTCCCCAAGGAAGGCCGGTTTTTCGACCTTTTCAACGCCCACGCGGTGCAGGTGGTCCGCGCCGCCCACGCGTTGAAGTCCCTGATGGAAAATTATGCCGACCGCGAGCAGTACGCGCGCCTGGTGGACGACGCCGAGCACGCCGCCGACCGCATCACCGCGGAGACCATCCGCCTCCTGCACAAAACCTTCATCACCCCGATCGATCGCGAGCAGATCCACCAGCTGGTGAACGCGATGGATGACATCTGCGACCTGATGCAGGACACGACGGAGACCCTCACCCTCTACGACATCCGCTCCATTACACCGGAGACGCAGCGCCTCGCCGAAATCGGCGTGAAGTGCTGCGAGCGCGTGAAGGACGTGGTCGAACTCCTCGGCAAGCGCGAAGGCGACTTCGAGGCGATCCTCAAGACCTGCGAGGAGATCGACCGCCTCGAGTCCGACGCCGACCGCGTGATGCGCTCGGCGGTCTCGCGCCTCTTCCGCGAGGAGCAAGACGTGCGCGAGCTCATCAAGATGAAGGCGATCTACGAGCTGCTCGAGGCGATCACCGACCGCTGCCTCGACGTGGCGAACCTGGCCGAAGGCATCTCGCTAGAGCACTCGTAAGTGGAGATCTCGTTCGTCGTGCTGGCGGGGCTCGTGGTGCTGGCCCTCGCGTTCGACTTCATGAACGGGCTGCACGACGCCGCCAACTCGATCGCCACCGTGGTCTCGACCGGCGTGATGAAGCCGCACCACGCGGTCGCGTTCGCGGCGTTCTTCAACTTCGTGGCGATCCTGGTATTCCACCTCAAAGTCGCCTCCACGGTGGGCAAGGGCATCGTCGATCCGGACGTCATCGACCACTACGTGATCTTCGGCGCGCTGGTGGGCGCGATCTCGTGGAACGGGATTACCTGGTTCTTCGGACTACCGTCTTCCTCGTCCCACGCGCTCATCGGCGGTTTGATCGGCGCGGCGGTGGCGAAGGTTGGATTCGGCGCGCTGGTGGCCTCCGGAATCAGCAAGACGGTGCTTTTCATCTTCCTGTCGCCGGTGATGGGCTTCGTGCTCGGCGGATTGCTGCTGGTGGCGGTGTCGTGGATCGTGAGGAAGGCCAGCCCGTATCGCGTCGACCGCTGGTTCCGCCGCCTGCAGCTTGTCTCCGCATCGGCCTATAGCCTGGGCCACGGCGGCAACGACGCGCAGAAGACCATCGGCATCATCTGGGCGCTCCTCATCGCGGCCAACGCGCACCCGGAGTCGGCCGCCTCCCCGCCGATCTGGGTGATCGTCTCGTGCTACGTCGCGATCGGCTGCGGCACCTTCTTCGGCGGCTGGCGCATCGTGAAGACCATGGGCCAGAAGATCACCAAGCTGAAGCCCGTGCACGGCTTCTGCGCGGAGACGGGCGGCGCGATCACGTTGTTCCTGGCCACGGCCCTTGGCATCCCTGTGTCCACCACGCACACCATCACCGGCGCCATCGTCGGCGTCGGATCCACGCGCACGTTCTCGGCGGTGCGCTGGGGGGTC
>JBBRQA010000247.1:0-5520 GCA_038227085.1 Burkholderiales bacterium
CGGCGCAGGGCGCCGCCCTCCTGGATGCGGCGCGCGCCGACGGCGCGAGCCTCTTCGGCGGCGAGGCCAAGCTCACGCAATTCGACGGCGCGCTATCCGGCGAGGTCTTCAATCTTCCCGGGGGACCCGTGGCGGTCGCCGCCGGATTCGACTACCGCCGCGAGAGCTACAAGTTCCGCAACGGACAGGTCACTACGCAGCCGATCTTCCAGGCGCCCTTCGACGCCCAGTTCCCCGAAGTCTCGCGCACCATCAAGGCCGTGTACGGCGAGGTGTCGGTGCCGATCCTGAAGAGCCTCGAAGTGACCGGTGCGGTGCGCCACGACAGCTACAGCGATTTCGGCGGCACCACCAATCCGAAGGTATCGCTGCGCTTCCACCCGATCAACGAGGTGCTGTTCCGCGCCTCCTACAACGAGGGCTTCCGCGCGCCGAGCTTCTTCCAGCTCTACGGCGTCCAGGGCGAAGGCCCGGTGCCCGGCAATATCGCCGACCCGGTGCTCTGTCCAAACGGCAACGTGGCCGGCGCCGACCTGTCGGTGTGCGCAATCCGTCCCAACGCGCGCCAGGGCGGCAACTCGGGCCTCACTCCCGAAACTTCGAAGCAGTGGAGCGCCGGCTTCGTCTTTGCGCCGCTGCCATGGGCGACCGGGAGCATCGACGCGTGGGAGATCAAACGCAAGGACCGCATCTACGAGCTCACGCCGCAGCAGGTGATCGCGCATTACCAGACGTTCCCGGAAAACCTGGTGCGCGGCGCGAACGGCCGCCTCGACGATCCGGGCGGATTCATCCGCGCCGGATTCGTGAACGCGGACGGCGACATCACGCGCGGCATCGACGTGAACCTGCGCCTCACCGGCACCGTGTGGCGCGGCCGCTGGATCGCCAACCTCGACGGCACGTACATCAACAGCTTCCGCTCGCGCGTCTTCGTGACCGACCCGTACACGGAGTTCGCGGGCCAATGGAGCAGCCGCGACATCTACCCGCGCTGGAAGCACCAGGCGAGCTTCACCTACGAGCAGGGACCCTGGGCCGGGACGCTGTTCCAGAGCTGGACCAACGCCTACAAGGACGAGGTGCCCTCGGGCGTTGTGCCTCCCGGCTTCGACCCGTACGTGCATCGCTACATGATCTATCACCTCACCGGAACCTACACGGGATTCAGGAACACGACGCTCACCGTGGGCGTGAAGAACCTGTTCGACAAGGACCCTTCGTTCACCGCGCATAACCTCGACTTCGCGGCCGGCGCCGGCTGGGATCCGCGCGTCGCCGATCCGCGCGGGCGTTCGTTCATCGCACGCATCACGTACAAGTTCTCCTGAACCGAAGGAACGCGGCAAAGCTGTTGGCGGCAGGCGCGGCCGGAGTCGTACTCTCCGGTCTCGCCCGCGGCCAGCAGGCGCGCGCGGGCCTGGTGAAACCCCCGCGATTGAAGGACGGGGCCACCGTCGGCCTGATCGCGCCCTCCGGCGTCGTGGACGACGCGCACATCGAGAAATGCGTGCGCAACCTCGAGGCGCTCGGCTTCAAGGTGAGGACGGGTGCGAATATCCGCGCGCAGCGCGGAGGCTATGCAGGCACGGTCGAGCAACGCCTCGCGGACCTGCACGCGATGTTCCTTGATCGCGAGGTCGGCGCCGTGTGGGCCGCGCGCGGCGGTTCCGGGTGCATGGCGATCCTGCCCGGGATCGACTATGGCGCGATCCGCCGCCATCCGAAGATCCTCATCGGCTACTCGGACGTCACGCCGCTCCTTCTCGCGCTCTATCGACATGCCGGGCTCGTCACGTTCCACGGGCCGGTGGCTTCTTCGATGGGGTTCGACCGCGAATCGACCGTGCGCAGCATGCGCGCGGTCCTCATGGAACCGACTCCACGCCATGTGCTCGAGATTGCAGCGGAGAACCTGGCGCGCGAGGCGGGCGAGCCCCAGTTCGCGCCGCGGGTGTTTCGCGCCGGCCGCGCGAAAGGACGCCTGGTGGGCGGCAACCTCTCCGTCGTGTCCGCGATGGTCGGCACGCCGTACGGGGTGCAGGGCAGGGGCCATCTCCTCTTCCTCGAGGAGGTCGGCGAGGCTCCCTACCGGGTGGACCGCATGCTGACGCAGCTTCGCCAGGCCGGCATTCTCGGCGAGGCCGCGGGCGTGGCGCTCGGCGTGTTCCAGAAATGCGAGGCGACGGACGGGGAGCCTTCTCTCACGCTTGCGCAGGTGCTGCACGAGAACCTCGCGGGCCTGCGCGTCCCCGCCGCGTATGGATTTTCATTCGGCCACATCGCGCATCAGGTGACGTTGCGCATCGGTGTGCGCGCGGCACTCGACACCGAAGCGCGCACCATCACGCTCCTCGAGCCTGCCGTCGCCTGACGCGCTAGTCCGGCCTTCCCTGGATCGCGCGCCGGTAGAGCGCGGTCGCGATGCGCTCCTCGAAGCGCGACGCCGCCGAAAAGGCCCCGCGCTCGGACTCCGGATCGAAACCGGTGCCGCCGACGAGGAAAACGAAGCCGCTCTTCGTCGCGCGATCGAACGCGAAGGTCGCGAAGAGTCCGTACGCATCGCCGAGATGGCCGTTGGCGGTGAAGCCGCCGCCCTCCACCAGGCGATCGCCAAAGTCCGGCCCCGATACGTCGAGGAACTGCTGGTTGCCCAGTCCCCACGCGTTGAAGCGCCGCTTGTGGCTGCCGTATCCGCTCTCGCCGGACGTTCCAACGCGCGGCCATTGGCGCGCCAGCATCTCGTCGACGGTCTCCTTGCGCAGGATGCGGCGCCCGTCGAGCTCGCCCGAGTTCATCAGCATCAGCATCACGCGGCCGAGGTCGGCGGCGGTCGCGCGGAGCCCGCCCTGCGGCCCGAAGAGCGTGCCGTTGCTACCGATCTCATAGTGTGCCGCCGCGCGTGATACCGGCGGCGCAGCCGAGTAATCGTCGACTTGCGCGACCCACGGCCCGCGGGGATCCCAGGCCTGCGTATCGCCGCGCGTGGCCTTGCGATAGAGCGTGGCGATGTTCGCGATGCGATCGGCGGAGAGATCCGCGGGGTCGTATCCGCCCCGCATGCCGAGCGGGTCGAGGATGAGGCGCTTCATCAGCCGGTCGAAGCGCTCGCCCGTCACCTTCTCCATGAGGGTCCCCACCAGCCCCCAGGGAAGGTTCGCGTAGCTGAAGTACGCGCCCGGCTTCGCCTGGTCGGACCACATGGCGCCGTCGCCGTATGCCGCGCCGCCAGGCGTGAGGAAATCCTTCAGCCGCACCTCGCCTGGCCAGAAATAGCCCGCATCGTCGCGCAGCGATGAAGTGTGCGTGAGCAACATGCGCAACGTGATCGGAATATCGGGGAAGTGCGGGTTGCGCACCGGATAGCCGAGGTAGAGGGCGATGTCGGTGTCGAGCGCGAGCTTCCCGACTTCGACCAGCCTCAGCGCGCCCAGCGTCGTCACGAGCTTCGAGACCGAGGCGATGCGATAGAGAGTCTCTTCGGTCGCCGGTTTGTCGCGCGACGAGTCGGCGTCGTCGATGAAGCGCCGCCCGAACTGGCGCTGGTAGACGACCTTTCCGTCGCGGACGGCAAGCACTGAGAGGCTCGCGAGCGGACGCGCGGCGTCGTTCGCGATCGCGGCGAGCTCGCGGTCGAGGACCGGGGCGAACGAGGCGGGCGCCGTCACGGGTTCACTCGCGCACCCGGCGGCCAGCGCGAGCAGCGCCGCTGCGGCGAGCCGCGCCGTCATGGATTGACGAGCACATCGAGAAGCGCGGCGGTCTCCGCGTCTGGCGTGCCGTCGAATCGCGCGGGCCGGTACTTCATCTGGAATGCCGCAACGACCCTGCGCGTCGCGGCGTCGAGGTCGCCATTCTTCGGCACCGCGAAGCCGTGCTTCTCGAGCCGGTCCTGGAACCAGGCCACGTCCGGCAGCAGCGCCTCGAACCCGGGGCGCCGTTGCGCGACGGCACTCGCATCGGGCCAGGGGATGAGGCCTTCGTCCGCGAGGCGCTTCCACGGGAAGCGCGGGCCCGGATCGACCTTGCGCTGCGGAGCTATGTCGCTGTGGCCGACGATGCGGTCGGGACGGATCTGGTGGCGCTTCACGATGTCCTTCACCAGCGCGACCACCACGTCCATCTGCGCCTTCGGATAGTCGAACCACTGCAGGTTGTCGGGGGGCCCGCGATCGCCGAGGTTCACGATCTCGATGCCGATGGAGGCCGCGTTCAACTGCGTCTGCCCCTTCCACGAGCTCACTCCCGCCTGGTACGCGCGCCGGTTCTCGTCCACCAGGCGATAGACGATCGGCGGGTCGTCGCGCACCAGGTAATGGGCGCTTACCGGGCCTTCGGTGAGCACCTTGAGCGAAGAGGCGAAGTCCTCGGAGGTGAAATGGATCACCAGGAATTGCACGCGGCTGTCCTGGCTCACCGACGAATACGTCGTGTCGAGCGGCGGGCCGCCCGCGCACCCGGCGAGGAGAAGGAACGGAAGGAGGCGGAGGATTTTCATGGAGGCGAGGCCTTGCGGCCGAAACGGGGATCGATGGGGACGAGCGCGGCGACGACGAAGGAAGGAATGGTGGCGAGGCAGACCCAGAGAAAGAAATTGCCATAGCCGAGCCGCTCCTGGATCCAGCCGCTCGCCATGCCGGGAAGCATCATACCGAGCGCCATGAATCCCGTGCAGATCGCGTAGTGCGCGGTCTTGCTGGGGCCGTCGGCAACCATGACCATGAAGAGCAGGAACGCGGAGAAGCCGAATCCGTAGCCGAACTGCTCCGCGGCGAGCGCGGCCGAGATCACGTAGACGTCGCCGGGCTGAAGGAACGCGAGGGCCACGAAGATGAGGTTGGGCGCGTGCATCGCGATCACCATCGGCCAGAGCCATCGTCGAAGGCCGTCGCGCGCGATCGCGAGGCCCCCCAGGATGCCGCCGGCGGTGAGCGCGATCACGCCCACCGTCCCGTACACCACGCCGACCTCGGAAGTCGTGAGGCCGAGCCCTCCGGCCGCGCGCGGATCGAGGAGGAAGGGTGTGACGAGCTTCAGCGCCTGCGCCTCCGCGAAGCGGAACAGCACCAGGAAGGCGAGGATGGCCGCGATGCCCTTCCTCGCGAAGAACGAGGCGAAGGTCGTGACGAACGCGCGCGCGTGGGAGCCGTGCGCCACGGGCCCATCCCCCGCCGGGAGCGGCAGCACGAACCGGTGCCACAGGGCGAGGATCACGAAGAGCGCCCCGGCCACGCCGAAAGTGATCGACCATGCGAGCGCCACGTCGCCGGTGAAATCGCCGAGCGTCCCGGCGAGATAGACGAGCCCGCCCTGGCCGCCGATCATGCCGAGCCGAAAAAAGGCGCTGCGCACGCCGACGAAGGCGGCCTGGCGGTGCTGCTCGAGCGCGAGCATGTAGAAACCGTCGGCGGCGATGTCGTGGGTCGCCGAGGCGAAGGCGGTGAGCCAGAGGAGTGCCAGCGACATCTGGAAGAAGCGCGAGGTGGGCAGGGTGAGCGCCACCATCGCGAAGGAGGCGCC
>JBBRQA010000248.1:0-5507 GCA_038227085.1 Burkholderiales bacterium
AAAGCCGTCGCCAACCGATCGAGAGTATTCACGCGAACTCCGGATAATGGGTGTCGGACACAGCTTACAGCCGTACGTTCGCGCTTCTTACAAGGTTGGTCCGAGTGGGGGGGGCACTGGCTTTGCGACTACAGCCGGGTCAATCGATCTTGACGTACCCTCGGACGGCTATCGACCGCGGCCATGGTGCTGCCTCTCCTTTGAGCGAAAGTGCTTTACATCATCGTAGAACGACTCGACGGCGGTTTGGGGATGCCATCCAGGCACTCCCAGCACCGGCATCGGCGCCATCGCCCTGGGCGAAGGGAAGTTGGCGCGCTCGGCGAAATGCTCCGCGACCAGCGCGTCGGCCGCCGCGATTTGCGCCTCGAAGGGGAGCGCGAGGAAGGCGTCATCGACCCCGATGAAGACGGTCTTCGCCACCATGCCGAGATAGGGCGCGAGCGACTGCTCGCAGAGGCCGTGGCCGAAGGCGAAGAAGCGCGTGCGGCGCTCGAGCTCGCCGCGACGATGCCAGAAGAGCTCCTTCCATTCGAAGGCCGTGACGAGGTGCAGCAGCTCCGGCGCGGTGGACGCGACGATCGCCCCGCCCTCGTCGAAGAGCGTCAACGCGTCGCGCTGCGGGCTGCGGCGCTTCAATTCCTCCTCGCCGCGCTCCTCGAGGATCGCCGCGTGCTGCGCATTGATCGCCGCCTTGGCGCACGGCCAGGTGATCCAGGCGAGCGCGTTGAAGTAGTCATGCCAGTTGTCCGCGCGCGTCTCGACTTCCCCGGTTTGCGCGATGCGAAGCTCGTAGTAGCGCCGCTCGCGGTCGGTGTTGCCGCGCGGCTTCACGAACCTCACCGGCATCGCGCAGGACGTAACGACACCCGATGCCGCGGCACTCAGCTCTTCATGGGTCGGGAAGCGATCGGCGGGCAGGCGCGCCAATGCCGGCGCAAGCGCCGCGAAAATCGGCGAGCGCATGCGCTCCCGTGCGGTGAGCCAGTCCAAGAGGCTAGCCGGCGAGGCGCCAGCCAATCGTCTGCCCGGCGCGCAGCGGCACCACGGTCTCGGCGCCGAAGGGGTAGTCCGCCGGCACTTTCCAGCGCGACTTGGTGAGCTTCACCTTGCCCTTGTTGCGCGCCATCCCGTAGAAGTCCGCGCCGAAATGGCTCGCGAACCCCTCGAGCTTGTCGAGGGCGCCGGCGATTTCGAACGCCTCGGCGTAGAGCTCGAGCGCGGCGTGCGCGGTGTAGATACCCGCATGGCCGCAGTCCATCTCCTTGTCGTGGCGCGTGTGCGGGGCGGTGTCGGTGCCGAGGAAGAACTTGGGATTGCCCGAGGTGGCGGCCTTGACCAGCGCGCGCCGGTGGGGCTCTCGCTTCAGCACCGGGAGGCAGTAGTGGTGCGGTCGCAACCCTCCCGAGAAGAGCGCGTTGCGGTTCAGGAGGAGGTGATGCACGGTGATGGTGGCGGCGACGTTTTCCGGCGCGCGCTCGACGAAGGCCATGGCCTCGTGCGTGGTGATGTGCTCGAGCACGATCTTCAGCTTCGGGAAGCGTTTCAGCAGCGGGGCCAGCGTGCGCTCGAGGAACACCGACTCGCGATCGAAGACGTCGACCTCGGGATCGGTGACTTCGCCATGCACGAGAAGCGGCATGCCCACGCCCTGCATCGCCTCCAGCACCGCGTCGACCTTGCGGATGTCGGTGACGCCGGAAGCCGAATTGGTGGTGGCGCCCGCGGGGTAGTATTTCACCCCCTTCACGACTCCCGAGGCGCGCGCGCGCTCGATCTCCTCCGGCGGCGTGTCGTCCGTGAGGTAAAGCGTCATCAGCGGCTCGAACGCGGACTTCGGCGGCAGCGCGGCCAGGATGCGCTCGCGATACGCCTTCGCCTGCTTGGTCGTGACAACTGGAGGCTTCAGGTTCGGCATCACGATCGCGCGCGCGAACTGCCGCGCCGTCGCTCCGACCACTGACTTCATGAGGTCCCCGTCGCGAAAGTGCGCGTGCCAATCGTCGGGGCGGGTGAGGGTCAGCGTTTCGGACATCCTGGGGGATTATAAAGTGGTGTCAGGTACAACTTAGAAAGTCGTACCTGACACCACTTATTCAATTCGTACCTGACACCATTTATTTTTTCATTTCCAAAGCAAGCGCATACATCTCGTTGCGCTTGCCGCCGGTGATCCTGGTGGCGAGCGCGAC
This sequence comes from Burkholderiales bacterium, assembly GCA_038227085.1. GTDB lineage: Bacteria > Pseudomonadota > Gammaproteobacteria > Burkholderiales > Usitatibacteraceae > Usitatibacter. The sequence continues at coordinate 2,193 of JBBRQA010000248.1, forward strand.
GGCCTGCTTGAGGGGCAGCTCGGCGAGGAGGATCTCGAGGACGGCGCGCGGGTCGACGCCGGAGAAGCGCTCGACGGGTCGGCCCTCGATCACCAGCACGAACTCGCCGCGGCGACGGTCCTCGTCGGCGGACACCCAGGCGCTGGCCTCGGCCAAGGGGATGCGCGTGATGGTCTCGAAGCGCTTGGTGATCTCGCGCGCGATCACCACGTCGCGCTCGCCGAACGCCGCGTACAGGTCGGCGAGCGTGGTCGAGATGCGGTGCGGCGCCTCGAAGAGGATGATCGCCCACGGTCCGCCCGCCAGCGCCTCGAGCCTGTCGCGCCGCTCGCTTCCCTTTACCGGCAGGAAGCCCGCGAATACCACGCCGTCGAACTGCAGGCCGCTCGCGGACAGCGCGGCGGTCAGCGCGCTCGCCCCGGGGACCGGAATCACCGCGAGGCCCGCGCCACGCACCAGGCTCACCACCTCCGCGCCCGGATCGCTCACCGCGGGCGTGCCCGCGTCGCTCACCAGCGCCACCGCCTTGCCCGCGCCGATGTCGCGCGCGATGCCCTCGGCCGCGCGACGCTCGTTGTGCTCGTGCAGCGCCACGAGCTTGCCCGCGATCCCGAAGTGGTTCAGCAGCCCGCGCGTGTTGCGGGTATCCTCGGCCGCGATGGTGTCGGCGCGCTTCAACACGTCGAGCGCGCGCAACGTAATGTCGCCGAGGTTCCCTATGGGAGTTGCCACCACATATAATCCGGGTTCCAATGCCGCGTCTCGTGGCTTTTCCACGCGCGGCGTCTCCGGTTCGGTGGCCGCCTTCCTGATGTCGCGTTTCAGCGCGCTTCTCCTTCTCTTCCTCACCTCGATGGTGTCGCCGGCATTCTCGGTCGACGCGCAGCCGGGCACAACCTCTTCTTCCCCGGCGAGCCCGTTCACCAACGATGACATAGATCCGGCCACCGGCCTCGCGCGCTCGAGCGTGGTGAAGCCGCTCCTCGGCGTGGCCCCGGTGTCGGACCCGCGTCGCGCCGCGGCGCCGCCCAAGGCGCACATCGCCCTCATCCTTCCCACCACGTCGCAGGCGCTGGGAAAGCTCGCGGACGCGGTGCGGCAAGGATTCCTCGCAGCGGCCGGGGCGGGCGGCAAGGATGCGCCCCCGGTCGCCGTGACCGCCATCGACAGCGAGGGGCCTGCCCTCCTCGAAGCCTGCCGGACGGCCCAGGCCGCCGGCGCCGTGCTGGTGGTCGGGGCAATCACGCGAGATGGCGCCACGGCTCTCACGGCCAGCGATTGCCCGCGCCAGCCGATGCTCGCGTTGAACGAGCCGCAGGCCGCCGCGCCCGATATCCCGGCGAACGTCTACACCTTCTCGCTCTCGCTGGAGAACGAGGCGCGCCAGGTCGCGCTCCTCGCGGTGTCCGAAGGCTGGCATTCCGCGATCGTCATCACCTCGGGATCGCCGCTCGCCAAGCGCGTCCAGGAAGCGTTCGAGCGCGAGTGGACGCGCGCGGCCGGCCAGGTCGCGGGGCGCCTCACCTTCTCCGGCGCCGCGGAGGACGCGCCTCTGGTGCGCGAGCGCATGGCCAAGGTGGGCGCCGACATGGTCTTCATGGCGCTCGACCAGCCCGAGGCGCGCGCCGTGCGCCCGTACATCTCCGGGATGCTGCCGCTCTTCGCGACGTCGATGAGCATCAACCCGCGCGCCGAGGCGATCGTCAACGTGGACCTCCAGGGTGTGCGTTATGTGGAGATGCCCTGGTTCGCGCAGCCCGATCATCCCGCCGTCATGGTCTATCCCGTGCCCCGCGGCATGTCGGTGGAGCAGGAGAGGCTGTACGCCTTCGGCATCGATGCCTACCGCATCTCGACGCTGATCCTGCGCGGCGACAAGCGCACGCCCATCGATGGCGTGACCGGCAGGATCGCCCTCGAGCCGCCCGCCCATTTCGCGCGCACGCTCACGCCCGCCGAGGTGGACGGCGGCCGCGTCATCCCGATGCGCGCGCCGTGACGGCGGCGCAGTCCGCGGGCAACGCCGCCGAGGAGGCCGCCGCCAATTTCCTCGCACGCCAGGGACTCGAGATCGTGGCGCGCAACTACCGCACGCGAATGGGCGAGATCGACCTCGTTGCTCGCGATGGCACTACGCTGGTCTTCGTCGAGGTGCGCCTGCGCTCGAGCGACCGTTACGGCGGCGGCGCGGAGAGCATCGGGGCGCGCAAGCAGCGCCGCATCGTCGCCGCGGCCCGACAATACCTCTCCCGACTTCGCCGCGAGCCGCCCTGCCGCTTCGACGTCATCACGCTCGACAGCGGATCTCCCGAGTGGCTGCGAGCGGCTTTCGATGCCTCCTGACGGTAGAATCCCGAGTAAAGCGAGCTGCAAAGCAAATGCCTGAGTCCGCGCAAGCGGCAACCGACAAAATGGACCATGTAAGTCATCTCAAGCAGCATTTCCTCGAAGGCGTCGAGCTGCGCACGCGCATGGCCGAGACGATGCCGGCCGAGATCGCCCGCGCCGGAGAAGCCCTCGCGCAAGCGCTGAAGGGCGGCCGCAAGGTGCTCTCGTGCGGCAACGGAGGCTCGGCGGCCGACAGCCAGCATTTCGCGGCGGAGATGGTTGGCCGCTTCGAGCGCGAGCGCCCGGGCCTGCCCGGCATCGCGCTCACCACGGACACCTCGGCGCTCACCGCCATCGCCAACGACTACGACTTCGACCGGGTGTTCTCCCGGCAGGTCGAGGCGCTCGGCCAGGCGGGGGATTTCCTGCTGGCGATCTCGACCTCGGGCAATTCGAAGAACGTCATCGAGGCGATCAAGGCCGCACACGCGAAGGGGCTCGCCGTTATCGCGCTCACCGGGCGCGACGGCGGCGCCATGGGCGGGATGCTCGGCCCCCGGGACTTCCACCTCAACGTCGCGCATCCACGCACCATGCGGGTCCAGGAGATCCACCTCCTCGCGGTCCACTGCCTGTGCGAGGTCGTCGACAACGTGCTCTTCGGAGAGATGAAAAAATGATGCGCAAGATGATCGGCCTCACCCTGGTTGTCGCCGCGATGCCCCTGCTGCAAGGCTGCTTCCCCCTCGCCGTCACCGGCGTCGGCGCCGCCGCGTTGATGGCGACCGACCGGCGTACCACCGGCACCTACATCGAGGACGAGGGCATCGAGTGGAAGGTGATCGGCAGGCTGCGCGAGGGCTTCCCCGGCGCCTACGTGAACGCCACCAGCTTCAACCGCCGCGTGCTTCTCACCGGCGATGCGCCCAACGAGGAAGCCAAGAAGCGCATCGAGGACAAGGTGCGCTCCATCGAAAACGTGAAGGA
>JBBRQA010000249.1:0-5503 GCA_038227085.1 Burkholderiales bacterium
ACCTTTGAAGGGCGCACCGATGCTCCGATCCCTGGAAGGTTTGGATTCACGCTGTCTTCCGACGCTCACGGCCACGGCCCCAGCTCCCATGGGCATCCGCGAGCTGCCCAGCATGGCCATACGCACGGCATGGTGGATCCCACGATCACCGCGACCGACAGGGACTGTGGGCAAGCGAATAGTTAAGTGAAGCTGGAGGTCTCGGGCTCGACGAGCTGCGGGAAGATCATGCCGCGGCCAGTCGACAGCTGACTGTATATGATATTGACAGACATATTATTCTTCAATATATTGTCGAGATGCTCACCATCAAACCTCGGCCCCGGAGCCTCGCGAAATTCCGCGCCGCCACCAGCGAGGCGGCGGCGCTCCTGCGCACCCTCGCCAACGAGGATCGCCTCTCCTTGCTTTGCCAGCTCACCCAGGGCGAATCGTGCGTGAGCGACCTTGCCGAGAAGACTTCCATCATGCAGCCCACGCTGTCGCAGCAGTTGGGCGTCCTGCGCGAGCAGGGGCTCGTCGCCACGCGCCGGGACGGCAAGCGCATCTTCTATTCGATCTCTGACCCCAGGGCGCTCGCCCTGTTGCGGACGCTCTACGGGCTGTACTGAGCCATGGCTATGGACTGGCATTGCTTCCCATGAGAGTCCCGTGAGGAGCGCACGTTGACGCATAGTCCTACCGAGTCACGGGCGACCCTCGTGATTCGGTGCCGGACGCGTGCTGGGATTTTCTCTTCGTCGCCGTCGACGATCACTCCCGGATCGGCCTTACCGACATTTATCCCGACGAGCGCAAAGCGAGCGCGGCGCAATTCCTCACGACTGCGTGATCTATTTCCGCTCTTTGGGGGTACACATCAGTCGCGTGCTGACCGACAACGGCTCTGCGTTCCGCTCCGCGCCCATCAAGAGCGCCTGTGCCGAAGGCATCGGAGGTCTCGCCCCCATGAGCAGACTTAAGAAAACCGCAAACAACCCCTTGACGCATCATAGCTAGCCCTTTGCGCGAGCCCGGAAGATCGCGCTCGACTGGAAGATGGACGAGTCGAACGGCCGCGCGTCGATTCGAAGAAGCCGTTTGACGGCGAAATCGAACAGCAGGGGATTGTGGCTCTGGATCTGCGCGACCTGCGCCAGCTCTTCCGGAGCGAGGAACCCCAGTTCGACCAACCGGGCGGCGGGAGTGAGGAACGTCGCGCCGGGAAGGGGGTAGTCCGAACCGTTCAGGAGCCGGCCGCGCCATCGCTCATCGAGAACCAGTTCGCGCACCATCCGGGGATCCCGCCCGGTGCTGATGACGCCGGAGATGTCTCCGTAGAGCTTGCCGCGATAGCGTGGCTCCTCGATGAGGCGACGAAGGAGCTGGAACGCCGGAACCTGCACAGCGCCATCCCGCTCGTCGTCGCGCATGTCGCCCTGCGTCGCGCAATGGGCCGCGACGACCGTCACGCCGGAATCCAGGGGCCGGCGCAAGCGAAGCGGATTGCCCCACTCTTGGTCTGCCTCCGCGATCAGCGAATGTTCCCAGCCCGAGTGGACGATCAGCGGCAGCCGCAGCGCCGCAAGTCGCGCGTAGAAGGCATCGCATTGCGGCGACGCGGGGTCGATGCCCATCAGGTAGGGAATCCACTTGACCGCGGAGGCGCCGGCCGCCGCCGCATGGTCGAGGGCCTGGATCGCGTCCTTCCGGTACGGATGGACCGAGGCGGCCCAGGCGAATCGATCGCGATAGCGATGCGCGAGGCCCGCCACGTAGTCGTTGCTCACCTTGAGAATGGTCCTTTCCGCATCCCACGAGCCTGAAGGGTCGTGCCAGCCATCCAGCGCAAGCAGCAGAAAGCGGGCGCCTTCGGGAAACTCGCGAACCAGCTCGAGCAACCGATCCAGGTACGCGCGCCCTATCCCGGCCGGATGATCGACGACGCAGCTCGCGTCGGCGAAGACCGCGAAGTGAGCGAACAGGAAGGGATGGGAAATCTGCATCATCGCAGGATTGATCCACGATTCGTCCCCGGCGGCACCCGTGGTGTCGCCGACGACATGCACATGCATGTCGATGAACGATCGCGGATCGAGCCCGCGCCAGAGTCTGTCGAGAAGCTCGGCAGGGATGTCGTGCGCGGAACCGGTGCGCGGGGTACAGGGACTGCGCAGCGAATCGAGGGCCCAATAGGCGCCTGCCGCGGCACCGCCCAGGAGCAACGCGCCCGCGCCGGCCCTGAGCAAATTGCGCCTCACCCGGCTTCGCTCGCGCAAATGCTCGTCGGGCGATGTCGTCAAGCCGAAGCCACGCGCGAGCCGCGCACCACGAGGAAATAGAGCAGTGGGATGACCAACAGCGTGAGCAGCGTGGAGACGAGGATCCCGAAGATGAGCGAGATCGCGAGCCCGTTGAAGATCGGGTCGTCGAGGATGAAGGAGGCGCCGATCATCGCGGCGAGCGCGGTGAGCGCGATGGGCTTGGCGCGCGCGGCGGCGGCTTGCATGACGGCATCCTGCGGCGCCACCCCCGCCGCGAGCCGCTGGTTCACGAAATCCACCAGCAGGATCGAGTTCCTCACGATAATCCCCGCGAGCGCGATCATGCCGATCATGGAGGTCGCGGTGAATTGCGCGCCCAATAGCGCATGCCCCGGCATCACGCCGATGACGGTAAGCGGGATCGGCGCCATGATCACCAACGGCACCGCGTATGAGCGGAACTGCGCCACGACCAGCAGATAGATGAGGATCAGGCCCACCGCGTAGGCGAGGCCCATATCGCGAAACGTCTCGTAGGTCACCTGCCACTCGCCGTCCCATTTCACCGCGTACTGCCGGTAGGGGTCGGAAGGCTGGCGCACGAAGTATTCGCCGAGCGTGCCGCCCTCCTCCAGCACCTGGCCCACGATCTTTCTGCGGGCGGAAAATAGTCCGTAGAGAGGGCTGTCGAGCTTGCCGGCCTCGTCGGCCACGACGTAAACCACGGGCAGCAGGTCTTTGTGTTGCACCGGGCGGTCACGATCGTTCGCCAGGACGCGCACCAATTCCGACAGCGGAACCGGCGAGCCGTCGGCGGCATGCAACGTGAGCTTGAGGATCTCGTCGAGGTTGCCTTGGCGCTCGGCGGGCAGCGTCACGCGCACTGGCACTTCGTACTTGGAGGCGCCGTCGTGCAGCGGCGTCACATCGGCGCCGGTGAGCCCCATGCGCATTGTCTCGACCACGTCGCGGCGCGAGACGCCGAGGAGCGCGGCTTTCGCCTGGTCGACTTTCAGCACGAGCCGCGGGGCCGTGTCCTCGACGGTGTCGTCGATGCCCACCACGTCGGGGGTTGCGGCAAGCGCCTCGCGCACTTTCTTCGCCACTCGGATGCGCCCGGCGGCATCGGGCCCGTAAACCTCCGCCACGATGGGCGAGAGCACCGGCGGGCCGGGGGGCACCTCGACCACTTTCACCTTCGCGTCCCAGCGCCGGCCGATCGCTTCGAGCGCGGGGCGCACTGCCTGCGCGATCTGGTGGCTCTTGCGGTGACGTTTCGACTTGTCGACGAGGTTTACCTGCAGGTCGCCCGTCTCCGGCATCGTGCGCAGCGCGTACTGGCGCACCAGCCCGTTGAAATTGATGGGCGAGGCCGAGCCCGCATACGCCTGGTAGTCGGTGACTTCGGGAACCGTCGCGAGGTGCGCGCCCAGGTCGTGCAGCACGGCGGAGGTGATTTCCACAGGCGTGCCCGCAGGCATGTCGACGACGACTTGAAACTCGCTCTTGTTGTCGAAGGGCAGCATCTTGAGAACCACGAGCTTCACCGCCGCGAGGCCCACCGACATCGCGATGAGGCTCACGATGGCGAAGCCCAGGCGCCGGCGGTTGCGCGCGGCCTCGGGCGCGGCGACGAAAGGCCCGAGGATGCGCGTGAAGAAGCGCTCGAGCCTGGCGTCGAAAGGCGAAGCACGAGCCTCGCCGTGTCCCCCCAGAAGCTTCAGAGCGAGCCACGGCGTCACGGTGAAGGCGATCGCGAGCGAGATCAGCATGCCCAGGCTCGCGTTGATGGGGATCGGGCTCATGTAGGGGCCCATGAGCCCCGATACGAAAGCCATCGGCAGCAGCGCCGCGATCACCGTGAGGGTGGCGAGGATCGTGGGACCGCCAACCTCGTCGACGGCATCGGGAATGATGCCGTCGAGAGGCCCGCCCTCGAGGGAGCGCCTGCGATGGATGTTCTCCACCACCACGATGGCGTCGTCGACGAGGATGCCGATGGAAAATATGAGGGCGAATAGCGACACGCGGTTCAGCGTGAAGCCCCACGCCCACGAAGCGAAGAGCGTCGCGGCGAGGGTCAGCACCACCGCCATGCCCACGATCAGCGCCTCGCGCCGCCCGAGGGCGAGGAATACCAGCACCACCACGGAGAGCGTCGCGAAGACGAGCTTCTTCATGAGGCTCTTCGCCTTGTCGTCGGCGGTGGTTCCGTAGTTGCGCGTGACGGCGAAATGGACGTCGGCGGGAATCAGGATGCCATTCAACTCCGCCATGCGGTCCATCACGCGGGCGGCCACGTCGACCGCGTTCTCGCCGGGCTTCTTGGTCACCTGCAACGTCACCGCAGGAAGCTCCGCGCGCGCCTCGAGCCCCTTTTCGCTCGCGGCGGGCCCGGTGCCGATCCACGCGTACTGCGAAGGCTGCTCGGGGCCGTCGACCACCTCGGCCACGTCGCCCAGGTAGACCGGGCGGTGCTCGATCGCGCCCACCACGAGCGCACGCACGTCGGCCGCGCTCTCGAGGAAGTTGCCGGTCTCGACCACGATTTCGCGGTTGTCGCGCACCAGCGAGCCCGAGGGCAGCGCAACGCTGGAAAGCTGCAACGCGTTGCGCACGTCGAGCGCCGCGACGCCGCTCGCGTTCATGCGGTCGGGGTCGAGCAGCACTCTCAGCGCCCGCCCGGGGCCGCCGAGGGTGCGCACCTCGCGGGTTCCCGGCACGCGCTTCAGCTCGACCTCGATCGCGTGCGCCACGCGCTCGAGCTCGTAGGCGCCCTTGGCCGTGTCCGTGCTGAAGAGCGTGAGCGCCACCACCGGGACATCGTCGATGCCGCGCGGCTTGATAACGGGTTCGAGCACGCCCAGCTCCGGCGAGACCCAGTCGCGATTGGCAGCGAGGGTATCGCGCAGGCGCACGATCGCCTCGGTGCGCGGCACGCCCACCTTGAATTGCACGGTGAGAAGCGCCATGCCGGGGCGCGAGATCGAGTAGACGTGCTCGACACCCTGCATCTGCGCGAGCACCTGTTCGGCGGGAGTAGCCACCAGCGACTCGACGTCGCGCACCGAGGCGCCCGGAAAGGGTACGAAGACGTTGGCCATCGTCACGTCGATCTGGGGCTCCTCCTCGCGCGGCGTGACGATGATCGCGAAGAGGCCAAGCAGCAACGCCACGAGGGCGGCGAGCGGCGTGAGCTGCGAATCCTGGAAATAGCGCGCGATGCGCCCGGAGATCCCCATTCGCCCGGCGCCCTCAGC
>JBBRQA010000250.1:0-5494 GCA_038227085.1 Burkholderiales bacterium
CCCGCGGCGTCGCCATCGACGGCCCAGCGCAGTCCCCGCACTTCGAGGGCCACGCGGAAGGGCACGCCGAGCCCATCGGGAAGGAACACGAGGCGCTCGTCGGGCTTGAGCGGTTGACCGTCCACGTACAGGCCGGCGATGCGCATGCTCGCCTCGAGCGCGTGGTCGGAATCGGAGATCGGCTGCCACGAGTCGCCGGCAAGGCGCCATGCGCGCATCCGCCCGTCGCCGAACGTGACGCTGGTAGGCCGGCCGCCCAGCCAGGCCGCGTCGCGCGCACGCTCCACGGCGAGCGCGACCATGCCCGACTCGCGGCGCGCGACCTCGGCATCGCTCGGAAAGAGATTGACGGCGGCTACCGCGAGGATGATGCCGGTGATCGCCACGACCACCAGCACCTCGATGAGAGTGAAGCCGACCGCGCGATCTTCGGAATGCGGTCGCCGCGTCGAAGGACGGGGCCTAATCCCAATTCCCCACATCGGCCGCATTGCCCCCGCCCCCGCGCGCGCGGTCGGCCCCCAGGCTGAACACGTCGATCTCGCCCTTCACGCCGGGGCTCAGGAACTGGTAGTCGCTGCCCCACGGGTCCTTCGGCAGGCGTTCCAGGTACCCCCCCTGCTTCCAGTTGGGCGGCACCGGATTGGTGGTGGGCTTCTGCACCAGCGCGACGAGGCCCTGGTCGGTGGTGGGATAGCCGCCGTTGTCGAGCCGATAGAGCTTCAACGCCGAGACGATCGCGCCGATGTCCGCCTTCGCCGCGACGCGCTTGGCCTCGTCGGGCCGGTCCATGATGCGCGGCACCACGATGGCGGCGAGGATGCCGAGGATGGCGACTACTACGAGGACTTCGATGAGGGTGAAACCGCTGCGTCTGGTCATTTTCCGATCATCCGGTTCAGCTCGAATATGGGAAGCAGGATGGCGAGCACGATGGTGAGCACCACCGCGCCCATGAAGAGGATCATCGCCGGCTCGAAGAGCGCGGTAAACGCGGCGAGCCGGATCGCGATGTCGTTCTGCTGCTGGCGCGCGGCGCGCTCCAGGGCCTCGTCCAGGCGCCCGCTGGTCTCGCCGCTCGCTATGAGATGCACCATCACGGGCGGGAACGCGGTGGTCGCGGCAAGCGCGCGCGCGAGCGGCATGCCCTCGCGCACACCGCGCGCCGCGGTGGTGAGGGCCGCGCGCATCGGCTCGAGCGTCATGACGCCGGTGCCCGCGTCGAGGGCTTGCAGGATCGGCACGCGGCTGCCGACGAGGATCGACAGCGTGGCGGCGAGGCGCGCGGAATCGACGTGGCGCAGCACCCGCCCGATGACCGGCTTGCGCCAGAGGAAGCGATGGATCGACGCGCGCGTGGAGGCGCGCTTCAACGCGAAGCGCAGCGCCACCGCGGCGGCCACCAGCAACGCGATCCACAAGCCCCACGTCGCCTGCAGGAACACCGAAAAGGATATCAACGCCCGCGTGAGGATGGGCAGCTGCTGGTGCGCATGCTGGAAGACGCCGACGACTTGCGGCAGCACGTAGACCAGGAGCGCGCCGACCACGATGAGCGCGACGCCCATGACGATCGCCGGATAGATCAGCGCGAGCGAGAGCTTGGCGCGCAGCTGCTGGCGGTCCTCGAGATAGTCGGCGAGCTTGGAGAGCACGCGCGGCAGCTGTCCCGACGATTCCCCCGCCGCGATCAGCGTGCGATAGAGCTCGGAAAAGACCCTGGGAAAAGACTCGAGCGCCTTCGCGATGGTGTTGCCGGCGATCACCTCGCCGCGCAGCGCGGCGAGCACCTGGCGCAGCCGCTCGTTCTCCGCCTGCTCGATGAGCGCGTTGAACGCCTGCTCGACCGTGAGGCCCGCTTCGAGGAGGGAGGCGAGGCCCCGCGTCGTCTGCGTGAGCTCCGCGGTGGAGAGGGACACCGGGCGGAAGCGCGCGCCGCCGGCGGGATCGTTGGCGGCGATGACCTCGACGCGATACGGGGTGAGGCCCTGGTCGCGCAGCGCCGCGCGCGCCTGGCGGGCGCTGTCGGCCTCGAGGACGCCCTTGTGGAGCTTTCCCTCGACGTTGTAGGCCTGGTAGCGGAATCCGGGCACGGATTCAAGTCCGGGTTACGCGCAACACCTCGTCGAGCGAGGTCACGGCCTCGCGCACCCAGCGAAGCCCGTCGTCGCGCAGGCGCACCATGCCGTGCTTCACCGCGTGCTCGCGGATCAAGCTCTCCTCGGCGGTGTCGTGGACGAGGTGGCGCAGCGCATCGTCGGCGGTGAGCAGCTCGTAGATCCCGGTGCGGCCCTTGTATCCCGAGAAGTTGCACGCGCCGCAGCCCACCGAGCGATAGAGCCGGTCGGGCGCGGCGTTGCCGAACACGGAGCGCTCCTTGGGGCCGGGCTCGTAGGGCGCCTTGCACTCGGCGCAGAGCTTGCGCACCAGGCGCTGCGCGAGGACCCCGTTCAGCGTGGACGCGAGGAGATAAGGCTCGACGCCCATGTCGGCGAGGCGCGTCACGGCGCCCGGCGCGTCGTTGGTGTGCAGGGTGGCGAGCACCAGGTGGCCGGTGAGCGAGGCCTGCACCGCGATCTGCGCGGTCTCCAGGTCGCGGATCTCGCCGATCATCACCACGTCGGGGTCCTGGCGCAGGATCGCGCGGAGCGCCCGCGCAAAGGTCATCTCGATGCGCGGGTTCACCTGCGTCTGGCCGATGCCGTCCAGCTCGTACTCGACCGGATCCTCGACGGTGAGGATGTTGCGCGTCTTGCGGTCCAGGCGCGTCAAAGCCGAATAGAGCGTCGTGGTCTTGCCGGAGCCCGTGGGGCCGGTGACGAGGAAGATCCCGTGCGGCTGGTCGATCAGCGCGTCGACCTCGGTGCGCGTGCCGGCGCCCATGCCGAGCGCGTCGAGCGTGAGGCGGCTCGCCTGCTTGTCGAGAAGGCGCAGCACCACGCGCTCGCCGTTGGCGGTGGGGATTGTCGAGACACGCACGTCGATCGGGCGCCCCGCGATGCGCAGCGCGATGCGGCCATCCTGCGGCAGGCGCTTCTCCGCGATGTCGAGCGACGCCATCACCTTGATGCGCGAGACCATCGCGGGATGCAGTCCGCGGCGCGGCTCGACCACGTCGCGAAGCGCGCCATCGACGCGAAAGCGCACCAGCGAGCGCGATTCGAAGATCTCGAGGTGCACGTCGGAGGCGCCCTCGCGAACGGCCTGCGTCAGGAGCGCATTGATGAGCCGGATGATCGGCGCGTCGTTCTCGGTCTCGAGGAGGTCGGCCACCTCGGGAAGCTGCGCGGTGAGCTTTGCCAGGTCCACCGACTCGCCCATGTCGTCGACGATCGTCTCCGCCGCGGACGGCTCGCGCGTGTAGGCAAGCTGCAGGCAATGCTCGAACTCTTCCGGGGTGAGGAGGACCTCGTGGAGGGGCTTGCCGGCCATGCGGCGCACTTCCGCCAGGGTGGAGGCCTGTGGATACGGGCGGATCCAGACTTCCAGCGTGCCGGCCACCACGCGCGCGGCGAGGACACCCTTGGATTTCGCGAACGAGTAGGGCAGCAGCCTCACGGTTTGCGGGTCGAGGTCCTGGGGATTCACGGTGCGTTCGAGAGGCGCGGTCACGGGGCTCTCCTCAGCGGGCCTCGGTCTGGCCGAGGGGCTTGTCGCGGGCGGTGCCCAGCGGCGTCAGCACGTTCGCCTTTTCCTCCGGCAGCGGGCCGTTCCAGAGCTCGCGGATCTCGCCCTGCAGGTTGCGGATGTACTCGTAGCGGTCGGCGGTGAGCGCCGCGGCGCCGCGCCCGTCCTTCAGCACCACGGGGCGCAGGAAGATCATGAGGTTGGTGCGCTTGTGGTTGCGCGACTGGTACTTGAAGAGCGAGCCCAGGTAGGGGATGTCGCCCAGCAGCGGCACCTTGTCGGTGGTAGACGAGCGGTCGTCCTGGATCAGGCCGCCCAGCACCACGATCTGGCCGTCGTCCACCAGCACCGGCGCCTCGAACGAGCGCTTGTTGGTGATGATGTCGGCGGACTGCACCAGCGACTTGTCCTGGGTGACGCTCGATACCTCGAGGAAGATCTTCAACTTCACGCCGCCGCCCTCGGAGACCTGCGGAGTGACCCGCAGCGTGAGGCCGATGTCCTTGCGCTCGATCGTCTGGAACGGGTTGCTCGCCGTCCCAGCGGTGGGCGTGTACGAGCCGGTGATGAAGGGCACGTTCTGGCCGACGACGATCTTCGCCTCCTCGTTGTCGAGCGTGAGCACGTTCGGCGTGGAGAGCACGTTAGCGCCGGAGTCGCCCTCGAGGGCGCGCGCGAGGAGCTGAAGGTTGGCGACCTTGATCGAGGTGCCGGGGATGGTGATCTCGCCCCGGATGATGCCGACGTTCAGGCCCGAGCCGATGTTGAGGCCGTTGATCGGGCTCGCGACGCCGAGGATGTTGCTGTTGGCGGTGGTGCTGAAATTGGTGCCGCCGAACACCGACTGGTCGCTGCCGATATTGCGAGCCGCGTTCCACTGCACGCCGAATTCCGCGGCGCGCCCCGTCGACACTTCCACGATCAAGGCCTCCACGTAGACCTGCTGGCGGCGCTGGTCGAGAGTGTCGATCACCGTGCGCAGCGCGCGATACACGGGCTCGGGCGCGGTGACGATGATCGAGTTGGTCGGGGCGTACGCCTGGATGATCGAGCTCGGCGCGATGGTCGGGGAAGAGCCCCCGCTGGCCGTCGATGCCGTGGTCTGCTGCGCGGTGCCGCCCGCGGGTGTGGTCGAGGTCGTCGTCGTGCGCGACGACTCGCTCCCCGACATGAGCCCGCGCAGCGTCTCCGCGATGCGTGTCGCATCCGCATTCCTCAGGAACACGGTGTAGATGTTGCCGTTGCCCGCGCCCGGCGCGTCCAGGCCGGCGACGAGCGTCTTGATGCGCGTCATGAGGCCCGCGTTGTCGGCGCGCACGAGGAGCGCGTTGGTGCGCGCGTCCACGGTGATCGCGGCTTTGGGCGGCGTGCCGGGGGTGGTGGGCGAGGGGGAAGTCTCCGGGATCACGCGCGCCAGGATCTGAGCGATGTCGATCGCCGAGGCGTTCTGGAGCTTCAGGAGCTGCACATCTCCCGCGGTGGGCAGGTCGATCGACTGGATGATGCGCTGGATGCGGCGCACGTTCTCCGCGTAGTCGGTGATGACGATCGCGTTGTTGTTGGGGTAGGCCGCGATGAAATTGTTCGCGGTGACGAGGGGCCGCAGCACCGGCACCAGCTGCACCGCGGATTCGTTCTGCAGGATGAAGACCTGCGTCACGATGCGGTCGCCGGGCACTCGCGCGGCCTGCGCGCCGACGGGACCCGCGCTGGTCTTGGCCTCCGCCTCGGGGACGATCTTCACGAAGCCGCCTTCCTCGACCGCCGCGTAACCCTGCACGCGCAGCGTGGAAAGGAGGATCGAATAGAGCATGTCCTTCGACACCGGCTTGTCGGACACGATGTTCACCGTGCCGGTCACGCGCGG
>JBBRQA010000251.1:0-5482 GCA_038227085.1 Burkholderiales bacterium
ATCCTGTCGCCGATCGTGCCGATCTTCGCGCAGATCATGTTCTTCGGCGCGCTGCTCTCGGCGATCAAGAGCTGCGCGAGCGCCACGCTCCTCGCGCCTTCGGTGAGCTTCAGCGAGAACATATTGAAGGGCTTCTTCCCGAAGATCTCCGACCACCAGTTCCTCACCCTCATGCGCGTGGTGATCGTTTGCTTCACGGTGATGGTGACGGGATTCGCGCTGTCCACCGACGCGAGCATCTACAAGATGGTCGAGAACGCGTACAAGGTCACGCTGGTGGGCGCCTTCGTGCCGCTGGTGTGCGGTCTCTACTGGAAGCGCGCCACCAACCTCGGCGCCACGCTCGCGATCATCCTCGGCCTCCTCGTCTGGATCGGCTTCGAGGTCTTCAAGCCCGACGGCCTCGTGCCCCCGCAGCTGGCAGGGCTCGTCGCGAGCTTCGGCGGGATGATCGTCGGCTCGCTCGCGCTTCGCTCCCTTCAACGCGAAGCGGTCACCTGAAGAAAATCAGCTGAAGTAGCTCCATGCTGATCGGGTTCATCGTCCTGTATCTGGCCGTCTCGCTCGGCATCGGCCTCTTCGCGGCGAGCCGCGTGCGCGGCGCGGCGGACTATGCGGTGGCGGGAAGGCAATTCGCCACGCCGGTGGTAATGGCGACGGTGTTCGCCACCTGGTTCGGCGCCGAGACTGTGCTCGGCGTTCCCGCGACCTTCATGAAGGAGGGCCTGCGCGGGCTGGTGGCCGATCCCTTCGCCGCGGTCGCATGCCTGGTGCTGGTGGGCCTCGTGTTCGCGCGCCCGCTGCATCGGTCAAGGGTGCTCACGCTGGGCGACTATTTCCGCGATCGCTACGGCCGGGCCGTGGAAATCGTGCTGTCGCTGTGCATCGTCTTCTCCTATCTCGGCTGGGTCGCCGCGCAGCTCGTGGCGCTCGGCCTCGCCTTCTCGGTCCTCACCGGCGGCGCCATCGATACGCGCACCGGCATCGTGATCGGCGCGGCGATCGTGCTGGTCTACACGATGGCGGGCGGGATGTGGTCGGTGGCGCTCACCGATTTCTTCCAGGCGATCGTGATCGTCGCGGGATTGGGCTACGTCGCGTGGATCGTCGCCGATGCGGCGGGCGGCGTGTCGCGCGTCATGGACGCGGCGGCGGCGGGTGATCGCTTCCGCTTCCTCCCCGAGCCGGAAGCGCGGCCGATCCTCGCGTGGATCAATGCGGCGCTCATCGTCGCGCTCGGATCGGTGCCGCAGCAGGATGTCCTGCAACGCGTGGTGAGCGCGAAGGACGAATCGACCGCGGTGCGCGCCTCGATCCTGGGCGGGCTCCTTTATTTCGCGATCGCGGCGATCCCGATCTTCCTCGTCGCCGCGGCCACGGTGATCGACGCGCCGATGGTCGAGCGCCTGATCGGCGAGGACTCCCAGCGCGTCCTGCCCACACTCATCCTCGAGCGCACCCCGCTCGCCGTGCAGGTGCTCTTCTTCGGTGCGCTGGTCTCCGCGATCCTGTCGACGGCGGCCGGGGCGCTCCTCGCCCCGGCGGTGGCGCTCGCGGAGAACATCATCCGACCGCTGGCGAGGCCTCGCGACGACGCGTCGTTGCTGCGCCTCATGCGGCTCACCGTGGCAGGGCTGGCGATCGCCGTGACCGCCATGGCGCTCACCTCGAAGCTCTCCATCTACCAACTCGTCAACGAGTCCGGGAAGGTAGTGCTGGTGTCGTCTTTCGTGCCGCTCGCCGCCGGCCTCTTCTGGCGGCGCGCCAACGCGCGTGGCGCGCAGTTCTCGATCGCGGCGGGGCTCCTCACCTGGATCGCGCTCGAGATCGCCCTTCCGGAGGGCCTCGTGCCGCCCGCCTTCGCTGGGCTCCTGGCGGCAATCCTGGGCATGGCGGTAGGTTCGCTCGCCCCTTCGCGGCGCGCAATGGCGGCCTAGCGAGCGTTTCAGGGCATCTTTTCCGCATTTCGTCGCTTTCGACTTTCTCCTGTCATCGCGGATGCCTAACCTGCGTCCATGTTCTCAGCCGACACCAAGACGACACAGCAACCGAAGCTCTACGTCGTCGCGTCCGGGAGGGGAGCAAAAGGCAATCGCAAAGGAGAAACGAAAATGAACGCATACAAATTCGCCGCATACCCCAGCAACTCGTTCGTCGCCTCGGGAGTCACGTTCCTGGTGTCGGCCTGGTTCCTCGTAGCCGCCGGGCTCATCCTCACCGACTCCTCGGCCTACGCGCCGCGCGTGCAGGTCACGGTCGCGCCGATGAGCGAGGCCGCGGCCGAGCCGGAGTATCCCGCCGCCACGAACGTCGCCATCGCTCCCGAAGCGCGCTTCACCATCAATGTCGAGGCGCACCGCTCGGCCACCTAGTACAGGCAACCCGCTGCTCCCAGGGATTGTCTCTTCAAGCCCGGCGTCTCCTGGCGCCGGGTTTTTCTTTCCTCGCCCCGTCCATGCCCGCGATTGCGCGTTTCGTCGCAACCATTTTGCAACCGGGGGTCGACATTCGGTAACTTGGCGGTGGTCGACCCACAAGGTCATACTTCCCGCCTTGAAATCCTACACATACCTCTTCGAAGGCCTCACGGTACGCCGCGTCCTGGCGGTCACCGCCATGTGCGCGGCGGCGGCGGCCTGCGTCGTGTGGCTCTTCCTCAACACCTACCGCGACCTGCTGGTGAGCGCCCTGTGCGTGGGCTACACGAGCATGGTCCTCTTCACCGTGGCGGGGAACATCCGCCAGGCGCGCGTGCCGCGCGAGGTGATGCAGCTGGGCGCCATCGTGATCGGCTCCTTCCTGGGCACCATCCTCGCCGGCTTCGTGAAGGGCCGCGACGTGCGCCAGATGTTCGGCGAGCGCCTGGCCGGGGTGTCGATCACCATGGGCCTGGGCATCGGCTTCGGCTGCGTGGTGGTGGCGATGTTCATCCTGCGCGAGAAGCACGCGCGCGACCAAGCGCGCTTCCACCGCGCGGAGAGCGAGCGCCACCAGCTGGAGAAGAACCTGCTCGAGGCGAAGCTGCAGCTGATGCAGGCGCAGATCGAGCCGCATTTCCTGTTCAACACGCTTGCCAACGTCCAGCACCTGGTGGAGACCGACTCCGCCGAGGCCTCGCGCATGTTGGACAGCCTGATCCACTACCTCCGCGCGGCGCTGCCGCAGATGCGCGAGTCGAATACCAACCTCGGACGCGAGGTCGACATGGCCCGCGCCTTCCTCGAGATCCATCGCGTGCGCATGGGCAGGCGCCTCGATTTCGCCATCGACGTTCCCGATCCGCTCAAGTGCCGCGCCTTCCCGCCGATGATGCTCATCACGCTGGTCGAGAATGCAGTGAAGCACGGCGTAGATCCGTGCTGCGAGTGCGGCTCGATCACCATCCGCGCCATGGAAAGCGAGGGGCGCCTGCGCGTGTCGGTGGAGGATACCGGCGAGGGCATCAAGCCCAAGAAGGGGGGCGGCATGGGGCTCGCCAACATCCGCGACCGGCTGAAGGCGCTCTACGGGGCGTCGGCCCGGCTCATCATCGAGGAGCGCGCGCCGCACGGCGTCGTCGCCTCCATCGAGGTGCCCGCGGGAAGCGCGGCGTGAAGGCCACGGCGGTCATCGCCGACGACGAGCCGCTGCTGCGTGCGCAGCTGCGCGCGCGCCTCGCGCGGGCCTGGCCCGATCTCGAGATCGTCCACGAGATGGAGAACGGGCGCGACATCGACAAGGTGATGGAGGAGTACGAGCCGGCGCTCTTCTTCCTCGACATCCACATGCCTGGCGTGAACGGCATCGAGGCAGCGCGCGTCGTGGGCGGGCGGGCGCACGTGGTGTTCGTGACCGCCTTCGACCAGTACGCGGTCGAGGCCTTCGAGCGCGGCGCCGTGGACTACGTGCTGAAGCCCTTCAACGAGGAGCGGCTCGCAATCACCATCGACCGCCTGAAGGAGCGCCTTGAGGCGAAGCCCGCGCCGCTGGATGCGCTGGTCGAGCAGCTCGCGGGGCGTCTCGGCGCCAAGGCGGTCGACCACCTGCGCTGGATCAAGGCCTCGGTGGGCTCCAACGTGCGCCTCATCCCGGTCGAGGAGGTGCTCTTCTTCCAGTCCGACGAGAAGTACACGCGCGTAGTCACCGCCGAGGCCGAGTCCCTCATCAGGAAGCCCATCCGCGAGCTTCTCGAGGAGCTCGACCCGGCCAGGTTCTGGCAGATCCACCGCGCCACCATCGTCAACGTCGACTACATCGCCTCCGTCAAGCGCGGCCTCAAGGACCAGGCCGAGATCGCGCTGCGCGACCATGCCGAAACGCTGGTCGTATCCCGGGCTTTCACCCACCTCTTCAAGCAGATGTGATCGGGGACAGACCGGGGTCAGACCCCGCTCTGACCCCGGTTTTCTGTCCCTCCCCGCGGCATTTCACCCCCCGGAATCTGCAATTCGCCGCCCGGCGATGGAACAGCGGCGCGGGCGTCCCTACAGTAGCGTCACAAAGCCGATCACCGGTTCCCAGAGAGGCCAACAACATGTCGCTCATGCAGACCCTCGGACCCCACCTCACGGTGGCCATGATCTTCTTCGGCGTGCTGCTGTTCTCGACGACGACCGCGGTGATCGCGCTCCTCGCGGACTACTGAATAATGGCGGGGCTCGATCGCCACGCCTCAAGGAAACGATGAAGGCTTTCTCCACATTCCTGTACCGCACTCCCTGGTGGGCCCTGTTGCTCGGCGGGTTCTTCCTGCTCGTCGCGCTGGCGATCTTCACGACGCCGTTCCACACCATCCAGCTCGACAAGAGCGGCGCGACGCCCGCGGAGAATCGCGCCATCAAGAACGAGATCAACTCCGCGTTCTCGGAGAACGCCATCGACCTCGCGCGCGGCGTCCTGAAGGAAATGCTCGAGCACACCAAGGATGCGCAGCGTAAGACCGAGCTGCGAGAGGCGCTTACTGAGCTCGACACGGCGCGCGAAAGCGTGCGCGACGCGGGCGCCGAGGTGCTGCGCGCCAAGCGCCAGGCCGCCGAGGACGTGAGCGGGGCACTGAAGGAGGCGACCGCGGCGATCCGCGACGCCAAGCGTGACGCGGCGCGCGCGTTGAAGGACGCGGGCGTGGAGAAAGAGAAGATCGAGAAGTCCCTCGACGACTCGCTCGACGCCGCCAAGCAGGCCGAGGATGAGGTGCGTCACGCGCTCCCCGAGGGCAAGGGCGAAGCGAAGAAGTCGCGCGTGATCGTGATTGGCAATGACGCGGGCAAGCCGCTCCTCGACATGAACATCGACGTCGACACCAGCTCGGCCGCAGCCGGCCCCGGCACGCCGCTGCCGCCCGAGCTCAAGCGCGAGATCCGCCAGAAGGTCACCGGCGACCTCTACCGCATCGGCGTGGGCGCGGGCCTGATCCTGCTCTTCATCCCGCATTTCGTCCTCACCATCGTCTCCAAGTTCTTCATCGACCGCTCGCGCGCCGCGCAGGCGATGGCCGAATCGAAGC
>JBBRQA010000252.1:0-5452 GCA_038227085.1 Burkholderiales bacterium
AAATAGCTTTACCGCAGGCTGCAACACTCGATAGCGAACCGGTCAGACCGGCCGCGGAAGAACCTGACTAACCACTCGGCAGGCACTACATCGGGCGCTTGATCGGCGCCCGGTGGCCCACGCCGGCGAACGAATGAGGTTCCGCGGTGCGGCTTATATCGTGGCCCGCGTGTGCACGCTGCACGCAACAAGGCCGTTTATGGATCTGCAGTCTGTTTCGGTGATCGCGCTCGAGAAGCAGCAGGCAACACCAGGAGGAATGCTTAGAAAAACCGCCGCCGACGTTGACGGGAAGTCTCTTATGGCGTGGTTAGACGTCGTTGCTTCACGAGCTTCACTTGAACTGTATATCCAAGCGCCCTGGCGTATTTTTGCAGCGTGGCAATGGACGGCGAGTGCTTTGGTTCCGCCGACTCCAAGCGCGCAATGGCAGATTGTGTGGTTCCGATGCGCTCCGCGACTTCGGCTTGCGTCAATCCCGCCTCCGCCCGAGCCCTCAGCACTTCGTCCAGAAAAGCGAATTCTTCAGCTGCCGCGTCGTACGCGCGCTTCACTTCGGGGCGCGAAAGAGCGCGTCGCTTGAATTGTCTGCGACCGTTTGTCATTTCACTTCCTTCGTTCGTTGCCGCGCGATCTCGATCATCGGTCGATTCGTTCAATCGGCGGCTCGTTCCGGCCGCGACCGATTGTGGAACTCGCGACGGGTCTCCGAAGTAGTAGGATTGCCGCTCGCGTGCTGAACACATCTAACAACTACCAAGGGGACACGTCGATCATGAAACTGCGTCCGATAGCAAAGGCCGTACTGCTGGCTTTCCCTTCCAGTTTGGCGATAGGCGCGGCGAGCATCGCCAGCGCCCAGCAAACGCAGCCGCCCACGGCGGCCGAGGGTGGCCCGACAAAACTCGAAAGCATCGTCGTCACCGCGACCAAGCGCGAGACCGCCCTCAAGGATGTGCCGTTCTCCATCAACGCGCAGACCGAGGAGGACATCCAGCGTTCCGGCGCGGTGACGCTCGAGGACCTGTCGCGCAACGTCGCCGGCCTCGCCGTCCAGAACCTGGGACCCGGGCAGAGCCAGGTGTCGATCCGCGGCGTGTCCTCGGGGCAGCTCGTCCGCGACCAGCCCGGCGTCAAGGAACAGGTCGGGGTCTACCTCGACGAGACCGCGATCTCCATGTCGCTCTTCACGCCGGACCTCGACCTGTTCGACCTGAAGCGCGTCGAGACGCTGCGCGGCCCGCAAGGCACCCTCTACGGCTCCGGCAACATCGGCGGCACGATACGCTACATCACCAATGAGGCGCGGCTGCGCGTCCTCGAAGGCAGCGTCGAAGCCAACGTGAACAAGATTTCCGATGGCGGCACCGGCGGCAGCCTGAAGGGAGCGGTGAACGTACCCCTGGGCGAAGCGGCGGCCATGCGCTTGGTCGCCTATTCCTCTCACTACGGCGGTTGGACCGATGCCCTGGGTCCGGGCGGCGGCAAGGACGTCAATCGCGGCGATCGCACGGGCGGCCGCTTGGCATTCACCTTCCAGCCCACCGCCGACATCACCATCAGCCCGCGGGTGATCCACCAGAAAGTCACCGCCGACGGCTTCAATCGCCAGGAAGTCTACAACCTGTATGCCAACCGATTCACCACCACGGTACCGCCGGTGACTTTCGGGGATAACCAGCAGTACCTGTTGCAGCGCGAGAAGTTCGAAGACAAGACGACGATCGCCGACTTGACGGTCAAGGTCGGCTTCCGCGGCTTTGACCTTACCTCGGTGACCACCCACACCGATCGCGATATCCTGGTGAGCCGCGATGCCAGCGCGTTGACCGGTTCGGTGTCGGTCGATCTCGGCTTTCCAACTGCCGGCGTGCTGCTGCCCTCGCGCCTCAACGACACCACCGGCTTCAAGGGCTTCACCCAGGAATTGCGCTTGAGCTCCAATGGCAAGGGCCCGCTGCAATGGCTGGTCGGTGCCTTCTACGCCGACTCCGACCGCAAGTACGCCCAGCGCCTGCCTACTTCCGGCTACGACGCGTTCACCAACTCGACGCTCGGCGCCGGAACAGCGGCGGCGGTGGCCAATGGCTTTGGCCCGGATTCGCCCTACAACGCCGACCTTCCCTACAACCTGAAGCAGACGGCGCTCTTCGGCGAGATGAGCTATGACCTGACCAACCAGTTCACGGCAACGGCGGGCGCTCGCTACTACGACTACAAGGAAGAGCGCACCTTCAAGACGGGCGGCTTGTTCTCGGACGACAGCAACCAGTTCGACAAGACGAAATCGGACGGCTACAACCCGCGTGTGCTGCTTGCGTACAAGATGTCGCCGAGCGTGACCTGGAACGCTCAAGCCTCAAAGGGTTTCCGCCTCGGCGGCGTCAACGATCCGCTCAACGTGCCCCTGTGCACGGCCCAGGACCGCGCCATCTTCGGGGGTTACCAGCGCTTCAGCGACGAGTCACTGTGGAACTACGAGGTGGGCGTCAAGATGCAGCAGCCGGGGCTGCGCCTCAACGCGGCTGCGTTCCATACCCAGATGAAGGATCTGCAGGTCACGCTGGACGCGGGGTCCTGCTCGTCACGCGTGGTGTTCAACGTGCCCAAAGCTCACTCGTCGGGCGTGGAGCTGGAGATGACGCTGAGGCCGAGCGACAACCTGGAGCTGGGGTTTGCAGGCTCCGCGGTGAAGGCGGAGTTCGATTCGACCGTCCGGGACGGCAGCGGGGCTGTGCTTGGTGGCATTCGCGAAGGCAACCGCCTGCCCTCCGTGCCGAAGCTGCAACTCACCGCGAGCATGACGTACTACTTCGGGCTGGCCGGACGCGAGTCCTACGTCACCGCGTCGTGGCAACACGTGGGTAGCCGCTTCACCCAGCCCTCGGACCAGGAGAACAACCCGCGCACTTTCACGCACGGCCTGCCTTTCGAGGGAGCTCCGGCGAGCGCGGCGACGACGCTTGATCTCGAGCTGCCGAAGTACAACCTGGTCAACCTCAGCATGGGGATGGAGTTCGCGCGCGGATTCTCGGCGGTCGTCTACGTCAACAACCTGACCGACGAGAAGGCGCTGCTCTCCTTCGACCGGGAACGGGGTGGCCGTGCACGGCTTGGATTCGCGACCAACCAGCCTCGCACCATCGGCGTGACGCTGCGGAAGTCGTTCTAAGGCGGCCTTGCCGAACCACGCCGCGGGCCGTGGCCCGCGGCGTTTTCTCTCTTCAGGCTCACGCCTTCGATTTCGGCGTCCGGCCAGGGGTTGCCGGCACGGTCCGCTCGAACGCGTGGTTAGTAGATCTGGAGTGGGTCGTCCGGCAGCTATCTCCGCATTCAGTACGGAATGGCGGCGTCGGGCTTTGCTGTCGACAGCACGCGCTTGAAATCGCGCTGTATGCGCGCGAGCGCCTCGCGCGAGTCGGCCTCGAAGCGCAGCACGATCACCGGCGTCGTGTTCGAGGCGCGCATCAGGCCGAACCCGTCGGCATATTCCACGCGCAGGCCGTCGATGGTGTTGATCTCGGTGGCGCCGTCGAAGTGCGCGGTCCTCTGCAGCTCCGCGATCAGCTTGTGGTTCTCGCCTTCGTGGTCGAGCGCGACGTTGAGCTCGGGCGTGGAGAGGGAATCGGGGAGCGCCTCGAGCACTTTCGAGGCATCGGGAGAACGCGACAGGATCTCCAGAAGCCGCGCGCCCGCGTACATGCCGTCGTCGAATCCGTACCAGCGGTCCTTGAAGAACACGTGGCCGCTCATCTCGCCGGCGAGCGGCGCTCCGGTCTCCTTCATCTTCGCCTTGATGAGCGAATGCCCGGTCTTCCACATCAGCGGCTTCCCCCCGTGATTGCGGATCCACGGGAAGAGGTTGCGCGTGCATTTCACGTCGAAGATCACCTCGGCGCCGGCGTTTCGGGAGAGCACCTCCTCGGCGAACAGCATCAGCTGGCGGTCCGGATAGATGATCTTCCCGGACTTGGTGACCACTCCGAGCCGGTCGCCGTCGCCATCGAAGGCGAGGCCGAGCTCCGCGTCGCTGCCCTCCAGCTTCGCGATCAGGTCCTCGAGGTTCTCGGGTTTCGAGGGATCGGGATGGTGGTTGGGAAAGTTGCCGTCCACGTCGCAGAAGAGCTCGATCACCTTGCAGCCGAGTTTGCGGAAAAGCTCCGGAGCGTATGCCCCTGGAGAGCCGTTGCCGCAATCGATCGCGATGGTCATGGGGCGCGCGAGCTTCACGTCGGAGGCGATGCGGTGGATGTAGACATCGGCGATGTCGGCGCTCTCCACCGTCCCCGTGCCGCTGGCGAGCTTTGCGCCCTCGATCAGCCGGCGCAGCTCCTGGATCGACTCGGACGCGAGCGTATCGCCGGCGATCATCATCTTCAATCCGTTGTACTCGGGCGGGTTGTGGCTGCCGGTCACCATCACGCCACTGCCGGTGGCGAAGTGGTGCGTGGCGAAGTAGACCATCGGGGTCGCGACGACGCCGATGTCGATCACGTCCATCCCCGCGGAATTGAGCCCTTTCGAGAGGGCGCGCGCGAGCTTCGGGCCGGAAAGGCGCCCGTCGCGGCCCACGACGAAGCGGTTCACTCCCCTGGTGCGCGCAACGGTGCCGAGGGCGCGGCCGATGCTCTCGGCGGCCTCCTCGGTGAGCGTGCGGTCGACGATGCCGCGGATGTCGTAGGCCTTGAAGATCTCGGGTGCGATGGAGGTCATTCGTGGTGCTCGAAGAAGTGGAGGATGCGCCGCGGGAGCCAGTCGATATTGCCGGGGAAGGGCCCGCTCACGAAGCCGACGTGCCCGCCCTTCGGCGGGAATTCTAGCCTGACAGCGGAGGACACCTCGCCTTGCGTCGGCAGCGCGCTTGCCGGCAGGAAAGGATCGTCGCGCGCGTTGATGAGGAGCGTGGGCACGCGGATCGACTGCAGCAGCGGCTTCGCGCTCGACCGCGTCCAGTAGTCGTCGGTGTCGCGGAATCCGTGCACCGGCGCCGTGACCACGTTGTCGAAGTCGCGTAGCGTGCGCGCCCTGCGCACGGTGGCTGCGTCGTAGAGGTCGGGGAAGTGGGCGAGCTTCGCGAGCGAGGTCTTCTTGAGGGAGGCGAGGAAATGGCGCGCGTAGACGAGCGAGAAGCCCTGGCCGAGGGCTTCGCCGGCGGCCATGAGATCGAGCGGCGCGGAGACGATCGCGGCGCTGTCGACGATCGCGCACGCGGCCTCGCCGTGCTCGCCAAGCCATTTGGCGAAGGCATTGCCGCCGAGTGAGATGCCGACCGCGTCCAGCGGGGCGGCTCCCGCCCGCGCGCGAATGCGCTCGAGCGCCCAGCCGATCTCGGCGCTGTCGCCGGAGTGATACGCGCGCGGCAGGCGGTTGGGCTCGCCGCTGCAGCCGCGGAAATGGAAAACGCTGCCGCGCCAGCCATGGCGCGCGACGTGGTCCATCAGCATGCGCGCGT
>JBBRQA010000253.1:0-5422 GCA_038227085.1 Burkholderiales bacterium
CGGCGCTATCCGCTCGCCGCGGGCTTCCTCGCCGTCGCGCACGGCTGGCGCCTCGCCAAGGGCGAAGCGCGCCTCGCGATGAAGGGCGCACCGGAGACGGTACTGCCCCTGTGCGGCCTCGCGCCCGCCGAGCGCGACGCGGTCCTCGCGCAGGCGGCGAATGCCGCCGCGCGCGGCATGCGCCTCCTCGCCGTAGCCGTGGCCGAAGGCCCTGCGGGCGAAGTATGGCTCGAAGACGCGGCGCGCTATGAATGGCGTTTCCTGGGCCTCATCGCCCTCGCCGACCCGGTACGCGCGTCCGTGCCGGGCGCGATCGCGCTCTGCCGCCGCGCCGGAATCCGCGTCGTGATGATCACCGGCGATCACGCGGCGACCGCGCGCGCCATCGCCGCGCAGGCCGGCATCGACGCGGCGGCCGTCGTCACCGGTCCCGAGCTTGCGGCGCTCGACGACGCCGCGCTCGCGGCCGTGGTGTCCCGCGTCCAGGTCTTCGCGCGCGTGCGCCCCGAGCAGAAGCTGCGGCTGGTGAATGCGTTGCGGAGCGCCGACGAGATCGTCGCCATGACCGGCGACGGCGTGAACGACGCTCCGGCGCTGAAGGCCGCGCACATCGGCATCGCCATGGGCAAGCGGGGCACCGACGTCGCACGCGAGGCCTCCTCCCTCGTGCTCCTCGACGACGACTTTGCCTCGATCGTCGGCACCGTGCGGCTGGGTCGGCGCATCTACGACAACATCCGCAACGCCATGCGCTACCTCATCGCCGTGCACGTGCCGCTCGCGGGCATGGCGCTGGTGCCGTTGGCGATGGGATGGCCGCTGTTCCTCTTCCCGGTGCACGTGGTGTTCCTGGAGTTCGTGATCGACCCCGCCTGTTCTCTCGTCTTCGAGGCCGAGCGCAGCGACCCGGACGTGATGGAGCGAAAGCCGCGCCCAGTGCACCAGCCGCTCTTCACGGCGGCGAGCATCGCCACCGGCGTGGTCCTGGGGATGGGCCTCCTCGCCGTGGTCGCGGGCGTGCTCGGCTGGGCACGCGCCCACGGCGCAAGCGACGACGGCGCGCGCGCCATGGCCTTCGCGACGCTCGTCGCGGGCAACGTCGGCCTCATCTTCGCCAACCGCTCCCACAGCCTCACGATCCTCGAAATGGCGACGCGCGCGAACGCGGCGCTGTGGGCGATCGCCGCGGCGACATCGGCGGCGCTGGCGGCGGTGATCTACGTGCCCGCTGCGGCGCGCCTGTTCCGCTTCGAAGCGCTCGGTGCGACCACCTTCGCGCTGGCGGTGGCGTGCGGCTTCGCCTCGGTGCTCTGGTACGACCTCTACAAGATCGCGCGGCGGCGCGAAGCGCGCGGCGCCTAGAGATAGCCCACGTCGGCAGCGCGCCCGAAGGCCCGCATCTTCGCGAGCCATTTCAAGCGGTGCGCCGGGTCCTTCGCCTCGACCATGCCGATCACGCTCACTTTGATCGGGCCGATGCCGCAGAAGCGCAGGATGTTGCGCTCGAGGCTCCTCAGGCTGTGCGCGAAGTAGAACCAGCGGTAGACGAAGGCCGGCATGCCCATGGTGACGACGATGCGGGCGCTGCGGCCCGCCAGGCGCTTCTTGTCGAGAGGACCCGCGCGCGGATCCATGGCGAACGTCGGCCGGAACGCCTGCTCGATGAAGCCCTTGAGGAGCGCGGGCATCGAGCCCGCCCAGAGTGGATAGATGAAGACCAGCTGGTCGGCCCATCGGATCGCGTCCTGGGCGGCGGCGATCGCCGCGGGCGGGGATCCGGTCTCGAAGTCCGCCTTGGAGCTCAGCAGCGGGAAATCGAGGGACGCGACGTCCACGATCCGCACCTCGTGACCACCTTCCACGGCGCCTTCCCTGTACGCGGCGGCCAAAGCGCGGCCGTAGCGCTCGGGCGAAGGGTCGGGATGGCCCTGGATGATCGTGATGTTGATTGGCATCAAACGCGCGGCGCCGCGCTTCCCCATAGTGGGTCGACTGCTCACAGGGACATCGAAATGCAGCCTGCCGCGATACCCGCATACTTGCACGAAACCTACTGGTGGGCTTACGTCCACCCCAAGGCAGTGCGGCTGTTCGAGCGCCAATGGCTCGTTAACCTCATCCTGTGGGGCAACTTCGCCAAGCTGCGTGACGCGGCCTTGGCCGAGCTGGGCGAAACGCTGCCGGGCTCGACGCTTCAGGTCGCGTGCGTCTACGGAAACTTTACCGAGCGCCTCGCCGAGCGCGTGCCGGGCGACGCGTCCCTCGACGTGGTCGACGTGCTTCCCATCCAGCTCGCCAACCTGCGCGGAAAGCTCCCGCCCGCGACGCCGGTGCGCCTGCTGCACCGCGACGCCTCCGACCTCGGCCTGGCCGACGCGAGCTACGACCGCGTGGTGCTCTTCTTCCTCCTGCACGAGATGCCCCTGAAAGTGCGCGAACGCACGCTCGCCGAGGCGCTGCGCGTCCTCAAGCCCGGCGGACGCCTGGTGATCGTCGATTACCACCGGCCCGCCGCGTGGCACCCGCTGCGCGCGGTCATGAAATGGATCCTGCGCACCTTCGAGCCGTTCGCGATGGACCTGTGGCGCAATGAGGTCGCCGCATGGCTTCCACCCGCGGCGCGCTTCATGGCGAAAGATACCTTCTACGGCGGCCTCTACCAGCGCCTCGTCTTCACCACTGCAGATTAATTCCATGAGACCCGTCCCGCCTCTCTGCGTATTCGACCTTCCTCGCGGCCGCGCTGTCGATGGCGTTCGCCACGCCGGCAAGCGGGGAGGTGCCGGGCAATCGCAGCGGGCAGGAAGTGGTCGACCAGGGTCTGCGCGGTTTGCCACGCGAGCGGAGCAGACGGCGCGCCGCGCATCGGCGACAAGGACGCGTGGATCCAGCGCGCGCACCTGGGCTTCGACAGCGTGGTGCGCTCGGCGATCCACGGCCACGGTGCGATGCCCGCGCGACGCGGCATGGTCGACTTGAGCGACGCGGAGATGCGCTCCGCCGTCACCTACATGTTCCAGCGCAGCGTTTCACCCAAGAAGGAGGCCCCATGAAAATCCTCATCGCCGTCGACGGATCTCTCTACACCCGCGCCGCCGCGCGCTACGTCGCGCGCCACAAGGACTCGTTCTCGCCCCCGCTCGAGGTTCACCTGTTGCACGTCCAGCCACCGATCCCCTATCCGCGCGCCGCCGCGGTCGCCGGCAAGGCGGCCGTGGACAAGTACCAGCGCGAGGAGAGCGAGGCTGCGCTCACGGTGGCCGAGAAGGAGCTCGCCGCCGCGAGCATCGCCTACACGTCAGCGTGGCGCGTGGGCGAGCTCACCAAGGTGATCGAGGCCTACACGCGCGACCACGACATCGACCTCGCGGTGATGGGCTCCCACGGGCATGGCGCCCTCGCGGGGCTCGCCATGGGATCGGCGGCGACCAAGCTCATCGCGTCGCTCACCGTGCCGGTGCTGGTCGTGACCCGCGAGGCGGCGCTACACGCCAATCGAGAGCAGGGTAAGGCCCGCCGCCAGGGTCCCCAGCAGCGCGAGGCCGTAGCAGGCGACGACTGAGGCGCCGCGCGCCTTCACGCCAATGTCGTGGAGGCTGTGGAAGATGCGATGCGCGCCGTGCCACAGGAATAGCGAGATCACCGCGAACGTGAACGCCTTGCCCGCCCAGTGGCGGTGGAAGGCGATCATGTTGTCGTAGCTTAGCGTGTCCGCGGGAAGGAGCCCCATCGGGATCGCGATGCCGGTGATGAAGACCAGCATCGCCCCGAGCGTGGCCGAGAGCATGCCGCCCGCGCCGAACAGCAGCCAGAACACGGGTTGGCTCGAGCGCTTCACGACGCAAGCACCCGCACGGCCGCGAACAGCGCCAGGGAAACGAGCACCGAGACCAGGATGCCGGATGCCGTGATGACACCGGGCGCGAGCCTTTTGCGCGCGATCATGATCGGCGGCATCGTCTTCGGCATGATCGCGAACCAGGTGTATGTGTGGTATGCGAACGCGGCCACCAGGGCCGCATACGCGGCGATCATCGCGCCCGAGCCGAGGCCCGCCATCCATGCGTCGTAGGAGGCCTCGCCCCGTGAGAGCCGCACGACCGAAACCAGGAGGATGGCCGCGTAGGCCACGACGAACACCGCGGTCGCTTCGCGCGCCATGTAGCGGATGAAGAACGGATCGCGCCGCCACCATCCGTCCATCGGCCGCACGTACGGGCGCCGTATCGCCATCATCGCCTCCCGGGAAGAAAGCGCGCGAACCAGTCGACCGCGCTCGCCGTCTTGTTCAGGTTCACCGCGTTGGCCGGGTCGACCTGCTTCGGACAGACCTTGGAGCAGTAGCCCACGGCGGTGCAGCTCCACACGCCGTCCTCGGCGTGCACCAACTCCATGCGTTCGCCGCGACCGGCGTCGCGCGAATCCTCATTGTAGCGGTGCAGCAGCGCCGTGATGCCGGGCCCGAGGAACTTCGGGTCGAGGCCGTACTGGGGGCAAGCGGCGTAGCAGAGCATGCAGTTGATGCAGTGGCTGAACTGCTCGTAGCGCTCGAGCTGGGCGGGCGTCTGCAGGTTCTCGCCCTCGGCCAGCGCGCGCGGCGCGCGCGGCTTGATCCAGGGCTGGATGCGCGCGAGCTTCTCGACGAAATCGCTCGCGTCCACCACCAGGTCGCGCTCGATCGGGTGGTGCGCGAGCGCCTCGACGCGCAGCGGCCCCGGCATGAAGTCGCGCAGGAAGCTGCGGCACGCGAGCCGCGGCACCCCGCCGATCATCATCCCGCAGCTGCCGCAGATCGCCATGCGGCACGACCATCGAAAGGTGAGCGAGCCATCGGCGAAGTCCTTGATGTGCTGCAGCCCCTGGAGCACCGACATGTCGTCGGTGAAGGCGACCGGCCAGCTCTGCAGGTAGGGTTCGGCGCCTTCCTGCGGCTGGTAACGCAGCACCTCGATCGTGATGGTGCGCGTCTCAGGCATGGGCGTGCGCCGCCTTCGCGGCGCTCTCCGCGGCCTCGCCTGCCGCGCCGTACGCGCGCGTGCCGGGCGGCGAATGCGTGATCACCACCTCGCCCCAGCCGATGCGCGGAGCGCCATCGGTATCGCGCCACGCCATGGTGTGCTTGAGGAAGCGCGCGTCATCGCGCTCGGTGCAGCCGGGATCGAGGCGCTGGTGCGCGCCGCGCGACTCGCGCCGCGCGAGCGCCGAGTGCGCCATCGCCTCGGCCACGTCGAGCTGGAAGCCCAACTCGATGGCGGTGAGCCATTCGGTGTTCCAGCCGCGCGAGCGATCCTGCAGCGAGACGCGCGCGAAGCGCTGCTTGAGCGCGGCGAGGGTGCGGCAGGTCTCCTCGAGCGCTTCGCCGGTCCGGTAGATTCCGCAGCCGCTCTCCATGGTGAGCGCCATCTCCTCGCGCAGCACCGCC
>JBBRQA010000254.1:0-5360 GCA_038227085.1 Burkholderiales bacterium
CCGTCCGCGCCAGGGCCTCGACGTAGCGCTTGCGATAGCTCTCCGCGCTCACCGCCTCGGCGTTGGGAGCGGCGAGTGCGGCCTGTCTCGCGATTTCCATGAATACGTCGTTCACCGCGCGCGCCGTGCTGTCCCACGGGACGATGCGAGCGTTGGCGCGCCGCGCGAGACGCTCGGGAAGCGCGCCGAGATCGGTCGCCACGATCGCCAGCGGCGTGTCGAGGCAGGCGGAGAGCGTGTACGAGAACGTCTCCGGGCATTGCGCGGGGAAGAAGATGGCATCGCCGCGCTCGAGGGCGAGGAGCTCCGCGAGGCGCCCTTCGGGATACTCGCCAGTGAGGGAATAGGGCTGCAGCGGCCAGGGCGCGATGGCGCGCGCGGTATAGCCGAGCACCCGGAAGTGCAGCGGCAGGCGGCGCTGCTGCGCGTCGGCGACGCACGCTTCGAGGAGGCCCAGCCCCTTCTCGGGAGAGATCGCGCCCGGCACCAGGACGCGCAGCGGCGGCGCTTGCGCCGCGGCGGGCTCGTAGGGGTGCGGCCAGACCTCGGTGCGGATATCGGGAAAGAACGTGGAGAGGCGGCGTGCGGCGTCCGCGGAGGGAGCGATCACGCGCCCGGCGCCCTTAAGAACGCCCGCGAAGAGCGCGCGCCACGCGTCGATGGAAATCGGCCACAGCGGCGCTCGCGCCTCGTGGCAGCGACGGCATTGCGCGTCGCCGCCGCAGAAACGCGCGTCCGCGGTGGTGAAGTGATACTCGGGACAGGCGGGGAAGAAGTCGTGCAGCGTCACGTCGTACTGGCACGCGAGGCGCGCGGGAAGGTCGAGCACCGCCTGCGGCCAGCCGTGCACGTGGTGATAGTGGACGCGATCGATGCCGATGGCGCCGAGGAGCTGCACCATGCGCTCCCAGTCGGCGGCGGCATGGAACCACAGGGTGAGGGATTCGCCGGAGCGAAGCCAGCGAAGCATGAGGTACGAGGTGCGGAAAGGCTGGACCAGCAGCACCTCGGCGTCGCGTTCCAATGCGCGCGCGAGGTCGTCAATGTGGCGCCCTACGCCGCCGCCGAAGGCGTGGCTCACGAACAGCACGCGCGGCAGCGTCGAGCGGGTGATCCGCTCGAAGGATTCGTTCACTGCCGCGCTTTCCGGGCGCGGCGCGACAGGGAGTCGTAAATGCGCCACAGGCGAAGGCCGCGGATCGACTCGAGCTCCTTCTGGCGTCCGAATGCGAGCGTTTCCGCGTGGCTCAAACCCGCGCGCAGACGCGCGATCTCCGCGTTGCTCGCCGCGAGGAGGGACCTCAGCTCCCCGATGATCCCTTCGCGCTCCCCGATCGCGGCGGAGGCCTGGCTGAACTCGCGGCGCATCTCGGCGACGCGATCCTCGTAATTCCACGAGAGCCTCATCAGCTTCATCAGCTCATGCACGATCTCCGCGCGCTCCTGGATGCGCTCCTCGAGGACCGCGCCCGCCTCCTCTGCGCCGCACGCGCTGCGTGCGCGGTCCACGGCCGCGCGCAACGCGCCGGCCTCGTCCCTCTCGACGAACTCGTGGACGCGCAGCGGATACTCGGGATGCAGCGCGATGAGCATGGGCGCGGCTGCCTTGACGAGGTCGAAGCGCTCGTCCGAGAAGCTCACCGATCCCTCGTGGTATACGAATACGTCCGCGGCGAGGATGTTGCGCCAGCCCGCCTTGCCGGCGCGCATGCAGAAATCGTTCTCCTCGCCGTAGCCGCGCCCGAAGCGCTCGGCATCGAAGGGGCCGACCGCCGCCAGGCAATCGCGCCGGATGTACATGCAAAATCCCACCGCGGTGGGCAGCTCGATGGTGCGGCGCGCGTTGGCCTTCGCGAAAAGGGCGTCGAGCGCGGCGAGCCCGAGGGTTCCCGGCAGGCCGCCCTTCCATCCCTCGAAAGGGTACGAGCAGATGGTCGCGTTGTTGGAGAAGGGCGTCACCGTCCCCACGTCGCGTCCCGAATGCGCGGCCGCGTTGAGGCGCTCCAGCCAGTCGCCGGCGACCTCGGTGTCGCTGTTGAGGAGGACCACGTCGCGATCGCCGTGCAGGGCCATGCCACGGTTCACCGACTGCACGAATCCGAGGTTCGCCTCGTTGGCGAGGAGCGTGATGCGTCCTCGTGCGGCCAGATCGCGCAGATGGCCCGCGATGGCGGGGTCGGGCGTGGCGTCGTCCACGACCACGACCTCCGCAGGTGTGCCCCGCGAAGAAGCGAGCACGCTCTCGATGCAGGTGCGGGTCTGCTCCAGGCCCTTATAGACCGGGATGACGACGTCGATCACCTGAGCTCCACCGGCGGCGGCTGGCGCAGGCGACGCGTGATCCCGGAGAACCCTTCGCGCCGCAACAGGCGCGCCAGGCGCGCGCGCAGGAGCTTGCCGCCGCGCGGGGCGAAGAGGAGGAAGAAGAGCCGCAACGCGACGTGCCTGGGGACAGAGGAGCCCGACGACAGCGGCTCGGTCACCTGGTCCTGGTTGATCTTGGCGAAGAATTCCGGGTAGCGTGCCCGCCCCTCGGTGTCGCACCACTCGATGAAGGTGAGCGACTCGTCGTCGGTGAGGAATGGATCCGGGAACGCCGACTGCAGGTCGAGGCGGTTGCGGTAGAGCCAGCGATGGCGCGGCAGCACCGGCGAGCCGTCGGAAAAGCTCGCGTAGGCCCACGGCTGGCGACTCACCGGGTCGCCGGGCTTCGACGCGGTCTCCTTCTCGTACCAGCCGATGAGCTCCTGCAGAGAGGTGTTGCCCGACGCGTTCTTGACCGCCATCAGGCGGTGCGCGCCGCTGTCGAAGCCGGTGAAGTGGTAGAAGCCCAGCGGCTCGCCGTCGACCTTGAACCCGTCGCGCAGGGTTCCGGTGAACGCGCGCGTGGTGATGTTCCAGGTGGCGACGTTGTGGCGCGAGGACTTGAGGATCGCCACCCCGTCGAAGAAGATCGGCGCGAAATTGATCCACTTCTGGTCGGTGAACAGGCCGTTGGCGACCTCGGCGCGGCAGAAGTGATAGGTGCGCTCGGCCCACCATTCGGCGAAGCGGCGTCCTTCGGCGGTGTTCGCGACGCCGATGAAGCCCAGGTTGAAGACCCCCATCATGAGGCTGGTGATCTCGTTGTCGATCACGTTCTCGAGGGTCTTCTCGGGCTTGGTCTGGTGCGGCGTGAGCGCGACATTGGACGTCTCGAGGGTCCCGAGGATGTCGTCGACGCGTGAGAAAAGGACCATGTCCGGGTCGAAGTAGACGGCCGCCTTGCAGTCGGGGCGCGCGAGAAGCCGCTTCAGCGCGAAAGGCTTGATGGCCGTGGACAGCTCGACGATGCCGTGCATGAAGGTCCAGCCGCGCAGCTTCGGGATGCCGAGCTCGGCGATCTCCATGATCGAGTCGAACGGCTCTCCCTCGGGAGTCAGCCATTGCGGGCGCTCGTCGGCGAGCACCAGGTGGATCATGGCTTCCGGGTGGAACTTGCGGATGGAGCGGCACAGCGCGCGCACCTTGGGCAGGTAGTTGACGGCGGCGCTGGTGAAGAAGTGGAGTTGCTCGGGCAAGTTAAGGATCCTGGTTCGATGTCGCGCGCGCGGGCGTCGCCGCGAGCTCGCGATGGAAGGCGGCCAGCGTGTCGAGCGCGGCCTGGGCGCTCGTCTCGCCGCACATTCTAGCCTTCGAGTAGCTCCTCAGCCGCTCGCCGGGGGCGCCGAGGTCGAAGGCGACCACCGGCATGTCGAGCGCGATCAGCTCCGCCACGACGTAGGAGAAGGTCTCGGGCCAGATCGACGGGAACAGGAACAGGTTGATGCCGTTCGCCTCGATGAGGTCGACGAGGTGCGCGCGGTCGTAGGCACCGGTCACGGTGAGGCGCTCGGACTTGAGCGCCGCGTGCAGGGTGCCGAGGACCACGATGCGCGCGTTGGCCTGGGTGGCGTCGAGGATGCGCACCATCTCCTTGAGGATGTCCGCACCCTTGTGCATGCTGATCTCGCCTAGGACTCCGATCACGAGCGCGGCGTGCTGGTCGGGACGCGGCAGGCGCACGGGCACGTAATTGGTCTGGTGCGGGACGACCGTGAGGCGCTCGCGCGGCAGCGTCGGATAGGCGCGCAGGAAGAGCTCGCGCGTCGATTCCGAGTAGAAGCGCACCTCGTCGGCGGTGTGCAGGCAGCGCCCCCACAACGCGCGCCAGGGCCCGATCTCGGTGGGGGGCGTCAACGCGACGTTGCTCGCCGGGTGGCGCTTCAGGCACGACGCGCACACCGAGATATCGGGAATCCCGCAATAGCGCCCGTCGGCGTTCAGCAGCACGAAGGAAGGGCACACGGAGAAGTAGTCGTGCGCGGTCATCGTAAGGCGCACCTCCGGATGCTCCACGCGCATGCGCGCCAGCCACTCCGCGAGGAGCAGCGGCTCGTCGAACGAGACCGGGCTATTCACGAAGATCTCGGCGATCGCAAGCTCCTCGAGGACGCGCTCGAGGAGGACGAATGTGGAGATTCGGAACACCTGCTCCTCGCGGCCGGGGCGGAAGAGGTGCAGGCGATACTCGAGCACCGGCAGGTTGTAGGTGCAGAGGATCACGTCCTCGCCCGCCGCGACGCGCTCGGCGATCTCGCGGCGCCGGTACTGGTTCGCGCCCCCGCCCATGTTGTGGTCGAACATCATGCAGATGCGCCTGGAGTCGCGCAGGATCTGCACGATCTCGTCGATCACGCCCACGTCGCTCATCGAAGCGACCGCGTAGGCTTGCGCCGTGGCCCGCCTCACGATGCCCAGGAGGTCGCCGTGCATGAGCCTGCGCCAAACCGACTGCGCGATCCAGCCGAGCTGGCGATAGCGGGTGCGCTGCGAATAGCGGTTGTCGATGAGGTCGGTGACCTCGATGCGTGTCTCGGGGCCCTGCTCGAACTCCACCTCGAGCCACGAGCGGCGCGCCGGCGCCCTGGGGATGTGGCCGGCGACGACGAAGCCGGACGCGCCGGAATTCACATGGTCGGGAAAGGCCTTCTCGACGTCGTCGCGGGCGAGCCCGAAACCGGTCGGAATGCGCCGCTCCCAGCCTTCGCCCTCCAGGTGCAGGCTGATCGCCTTCACCGCGCGCGATCGATGCGCGGCCCAGCCCCAGCCGAACACGCGCTTGCCGCTCACCACGATGCGGTCGACGGAGTGTTGCAATCCGGTGTCTGTGCTTTGATTCACGGGCTGATTTTACGGGGATTCATGAAGTTGAAAGGCCCACCGCGAGGGTGGGCCTTTGCATTGGTGGAGGCGGGGGGAATCGAACCCCCGTCCGCGAGTCTTCTCCATGCAGTTCTACATGCGTAGCCAGGCCATTTGGTTTAACCGCTGCCCCGTAG
>JBBRQA010000255.1:0-5329 GCA_038227085.1 Burkholderiales bacterium
AGATTCGCGCGTAGGTGCCCTTGTCGGAGGCGCCGGTCACGATCGCGTCGAACTGCGCGCCGATGCGGGAGCCGAGGAGAAGAGCGGCGGCGGACTTCGCCACTTGCCGCTCCACCTTGGCCGCGTTGTCCTCCTGCTCGGTGCAATGGGTGGCGAGCGCCGCCAACTCATCGTTGCTGTAGGGGGAGGGCTGCGCGGCGAGCGCCGCCTTTACCAGGCGTTGAGCGATGAGATCGGGGAAGCGCCGATTGGGCGCGGTGGAGTGCGTGTAGTCCTTGACCGCCAGCCCGAAGTGCCCGGTGATTGGCTGGCCAGGAGTCTCGAGCTCGTATTCGCCGGAGCCCAGGAGCTTCACCACCGACAGCGAGAGATCGGGGAAGTGCTCGGGATCGGCCTGGCGGCGCTTCGCGAGGAACGCATCGAGCGACGCCGCGTCGGGCGCGACAGGCAGCTTCTCGCCGAGCTCGCCCGCGAGCGCCACGATGCGGTCCCAGTGCTTGGGTACGCGCAGCACGCGGCGCAGCGACGGGAAGCCCTTTTTCTCGAGGAAGCGCGCGGTAACGCCGTTGCCGGCAACCATGAAGTCCTCGATCAGCTCCTTGGCGCGGTTCTTCACGTCGGGTACCAGGTCGGCCAGGGCACTCCCATCGAACACCGCGTGGACCTCGATCGTCTCGAGCCGCAGCGCTCCATGCGACTGGCGCACGCGGCGCAGCGCCTGCGCCGCGCGATCCTGGATGCGCAACTGGTCCTCCATGCCGGGCACGGCCGCGAGCCTCGGCGGCGCCCCCGCCGTGCCCTCGAGCCAGGCCGCGACCGAGTTGTAGGCGAGCTTCGCGCGATTGGCGACGAGCGCGCGATAAATGTCGGAAGCGCCGATCGAGCCATCCTCGGCCACCACCATCTCGATCACCACGGCGAGGCGCTCCACACCCTCGGCGAGCGACGTGAGGTCGGTCGAGAGCTTCTCCGGCAGCATCGGGAAGATCTGGCCGACGGTGTACACGGAAGTCGTGTTGGTGCGCGCGTGGTCGTCGATGGGAGAACCCTTCTTCACCAACGCGTCCACATCGGCGATCGCGACCAAAATCTTTACAGCGCCGCCCGGCATGGGCTCGGACACCGAGAGCTGGTCCAGGTCGCGTGAATCGTCGTTGTCGATCGAACACCACAGGAGCGCGCGCAGATCGCGCACCGTGGGGCTCGCGTCGACGCCGGCCTGGGTGATCTGAGCGACCTGCGCAAGGGCGGCGGGCGAAAAATCGGGCAGGAGACCGCGTTCAAGCATCACGTCGTGCGCGATGCGCTGGAGAACGGGCTTGCCGTCAGCGTGATTGGGATTCATTCGGGGCCGTTCGTGAGAAGACGATGTGGAAATCACATTCTCCGGTCTGACGCTTGGTGGGCTCGATACGTTCCGGTCCGGCAGCGATCCAATGCCAAATCTTGCGCGAAGCCTTCACGTCCCAAGTCCTCCTTCCCGGGCGTCACGGTCCGTATACCGCCTTCGGCAGCCAGGTGGCAACGGACGGAAAGGTCCACAGTAAGCACCACCGATCGCGTACGCGAGATAGGCGCAGAGCAAGATGCCCACGGCAGCATCACGCCCAGGAAGATCTGCAGGAAGTTGATGCTGACCGAACCGCCCCCGGGAACAACCGTCTCGCGCGCGGCAAGCCGCATCTGGCCGGAAAGCATGACGAGGATGATCGACGGCGGGACGATGGTGCCGAGCGTCCCGGCGCAGCACACGATGCCGCTCGCGAAGCGCCGATCGTAGCCGGTGGCGAGCATGGTCGGAAAAGTGAGGAGGCCGAGCAGGCGCAGCGCCAACGTAGAGAGCCAGTGCGGGTCGAAGAATCGAGCGCGTTTCCCAGGATCGCGAACCCCGTGGCCGTACCCATCAGCGTAAAGGCGACCGGAAAGCCCGTCATGAGGAGCGCGACAAGCGTCGCCATCATCAGCAGCCCGAAGTGATCGCGCAGGAGCTCCAGGATCACGGGCGAGCGCGCGCGGGATCCGCGATGACGGCGATGGAGCGCGCGATGACCGCGAGCGCCAGGAGGCCCACGGTGGCCGCGAACGCGAGGAGCAGCGATTTCATCACGAAGAATCCGGGCGATCCGGACTCTGGAAATCCTTCGAGATTGCGCGCCGCATCGATCACGGTGGGCACGGCGTCCAGCGTGACGAACACGAGCCACGGCAGCAGGAGGAAAGCGGTGCCCAGCAGGTTCACCACGGCGCGCGCCCGGGGCACCATGTTGCGGTAGAGAAGGTCCATGCGCACCTGCCGATCCCAGCGCCACGCATACGCGCACCCGATCATGAAGACCGCGGCGTGCGAGAGCTGGCCCATGTCGTTCGCGAAGAACTGGCCGCGGCCGAGATACTGGCGCAGCGGGTTCTGGACGCAGCGGGTTCTGGACAAAGAGAAAGAAGACGACGGCGAGGACGAGCCAGGCCGCCACGCGGCCGATCCGGTCGACGAAGGTCTCGATCCCGTCGGCGAGCCGGTCGAGCGCATCCAGCAGAGGGGAGTGGGGGCCTGTCATTGCAGTGGCCGTCATTCTACGTGCGTGCGCCATCGAACAGACGGGAGCGGCCATCGGCCGTATCCTCGCCCTCATGATCATCACGTATCGACCGGTCCCCGCGGCGCGCAGGCCCTGGGCGGCCACGCATGTGGCGCGCGCGTGGCGCGCCGAGGCGACGCAGAAAGCCACGGATCGCTCGATCGTGCACGCCTGGGAAGACGAGGGCGGCTCGCTCGCCCCCGAATCCGCCCCCTTTTCGACTTCGGCGACGCGCTCGCGCGTACCGCAGCGCCGGATCGGAAACTGACCCATTCACAAGGAGAGACACCATGAAGACCACCCTGCCAGAAGCCCCCAGCCAGAGGCTCATCAACGAATTCGAGTCCGTCGTCACGGAAGCCGAGAATCTCATCAAGTCGATCTCCGACGCGACCAGCGACAAGGTCGGTGGCGTGCGGACTAGCGTGGAAGCGGGGCTTGCCGCCACCCGCGACCGCCTCGGCAAAATCCGCTCGCAGGTCGTCGACCAGGCGACCGGCGCCGCGCGCGCGACCGACGACTACGTGCAGGAAAATCCCTGGCAAGTGATCGGCGTCGCGGCGGCGGTCGGCGCGTTGGCCGGGCTGGCCGCGGGCATCTTCATCGCGCGCCGCTGAGCGTGCGTTAGCGAACAGACGAATCAAGGCGCGCCCCGTACTCTTTGCATTCACCACAGGAGCATCAAATGAACAAATTCAAGCGCCTCATCCCCCTCTTCGCGATCTTCGCCACCGCCGGCCTCATCGGCTGCGCGGCCACCCCCACCTCCGAGGGCACCGGCGGCTACGTCGATGACACCGTCATCACCGCCAAGGTGAAGACCGCGATCTTCGAGCAGCCCGGCCTCAAGTCCTCCGAGATCAACGTCGAGACGTTCAAGGGCATCGTGCAGCTCTCCGGATTCGTGAGCACGCGTGACATGGAAAGCATGGCCGTCGCGACCGCCAGGGGCGTGAAGGGCGTGACGTCCGTCAAGAACGACATGCGCGTCAAATGATCCGCGCCGCGCTCGCCATCGCGGGGCTCGCCGTCGCGACGCAGGCTGGCGCGGAGGTCACCTTCTACGAGCACGACAACTTCCGGGGCCGGTCCTTCACGACGCAGAAGCCGATCGGCGACCTCGACCGCTACGGCTTCAACGATCGCGCCTCCTCGGCCGTGGTCTCCCGCGACCGCTGGGAAGTGTGCGAAGACGCGCGCTTCTCGGGGCGTTGCATCGTGCTGCGTCCCGGCAACTATCCGTCGCTCGCCGCGATGGGCCTGAACGACCGGATCTCCTCGGTTCGCATCGTGGCGCGCAACAAGCGCATGTCGGACGAGCGCTACGCGCCCGCCCCGCTCGTGACCTATGACGCGCGCAGGCGCGGCAACGAGCGCATCTACGAAGCCGACGTGACCTCGGTTCGCGCCGTGGTCGGACCGCCCGAGCAGCGCTGCTGGGTCGAGCGCGGCCAGGTGACACAGGAGCGCGGTGACCGCAACGTGGGCGGGGCCATCGCCGGCGCGGTCATCGGCGGCATCCTCGGCCACCAGGTCGGCAATGGACGCGGCAACGATGTCGCGACGGTAGGCGGTGCCCTTGCGGGCGGCGCGCTCGGCTCCAACGTCGGACGCGATGGCGGCGGGCAGTACCGCACCCAGGACGTGCAGCGCTGCGAGACGGTGTCGAGCAATGCGGCGCCCGACCACTGGGACGTCACCTACAACTTCCGCGGCCGGGAGCATCGCATGCAGATGACCTCGCCCCCCGGAAACACGGTGACCGTCAATGAGAACGGCGAGCCCCGCGCATGACACGGCGGCAAGCCTGGGAGGCGGCCCTTCCGGGCCGCTTTTTTTTGCCGAATGCGTTATCGCAAGCGGTGATATAACAATATGTACGGTGGCGTACCGTTCGGATGTTCTTGTCGCCCGGACAAAAAAAAGCGGGGCTGGTAAAACCCTTGCAAAATTAGTAAATTGCGAGCAGCATCTCTCGTAATACATGAAATTCGCGCCGATTGCGCCTTTCATGCACCAAGTTCCCGGGGAGACATTCCATGAACGACATGACCAAACAAACCTGCAGCAATCAGCGCAACTCATTGGCAAGCCGAGGATACATTGCGCTGCTTGCGGGGCTCGCATCCACGGCCTTGTTTTCGGTTTCCGCCCCGGCCTTGGGAGCGACCGCGCCCAACCTCAACACGGCCACGCCATTCGGTATCGTTACCAATACCTTTACCAACACCGCAGTGGGAACCACGGTCAACGGAGATGTCTGCTATACGACGCCACCGCTGGTCCCCGCCACGAGCCCCAACCCTCCGGTTGTCCCTTGTACTCCCCAGATCCTGTTGACCGACCTCCCCAACGCATTGGCCAACCTGAGGTCGCAAGCTTGTACACCCATTGGGTCGGCGGTCGATCTGAGCTTGATCTCCATCGGCGGCGGCACCCCCGGAGTCATTCCCCCCGGCTGCTATTCCAGCACCGGCGCGATGAGCGTCGGCTCGACACTGTTCCTCAGCGGCAACGGCGTCTATGTCTTCAGGCCGACCGGAGCGCTTAATACCGCTGCCGGTTCCATCGTCACCTTGCAGAACGGGGCCTGCGCGGGCAACGTGTTTTTCACGCCCACCGCGACGACTCTCGGAGCGAATTCGTCCTTCGTCGGCAACATCCTCGACGATACGTCCGTCATGACGCTGGGGAACCTCGCTTCGCTGTCGGGAAGGGCTCTGGCCTTCGGCGCCGGCGGGACGGTCACGACG
>JBBRQA010000256.1:0-5318 GCA_038227085.1 Burkholderiales bacterium
CTGCATGCGGTAGGCCATCTCGTACTGGCTGGTGCGCGTGCGCGTTTCAGGATCGTTGGTGCGGCGGTAGGCGAGCTCGTTGAGCTGGCCGATGCCGTCGAGGGTGGCGCGGCGCACCTCGGGCGACACGCCCGCGGGATTGTTGATGAACAGGATCGGATCGCCGTGGCTGCGGAAGGACACGCCCGCGTGCTCACCCGGCAGGTAGCCCGAGGACCACAGTCGGCCCGAGATCGCCTGCTCCTGCTCGCGGTTGCTCGGCGTGGCGACCAGCACCACGAAAGCGGGCAGGTTCTTGTTCAACGAGCCGAGCCCGTACGAGCACCACGATCCCAGGCACGGCCGTCCTGGAATCTGATTGCCGGTCTGCATGTGCGTGATCGCGGGCTCGTGATTGATCGCCTCGGTGTAGAGCGAGCGCATCCAGCAGATCTCATCGCTCTTCTTCGCCAGGTTCGGCAGCAGGTCGGTGACCCACATGCCGTTCTCGCCGTGCTGCTTGAAGGTGTATTTCGAGGGCGCGATCGGGAATCGCGCCTGCCCCGAGCTCATGGTGGTGAGGCGCTGGCCCTTGCGGATCGAATCGGGGAGATCCTTGTCGTACCAGTCCAGCATCCCCGGCTTGTGGTCGAACAGATCCATCTGCGACGGCCCGCCGACCATATGCAGATAGATCACCTGCTTGGCCTT
The DNA here is from genome assembly GCA_038227085.1 of Burkholderiales bacterium. GTDB lineage: Bacteria > Pseudomonadota > Gammaproteobacteria > Burkholderiales > Usitatibacteraceae > Usitatibacter. The sequence goes on from JBBRQA010000256.1 coordinate 691, forward strand.
CCCCGGAAAATGCGGCCCCACCGCCCCGCCCACCGGCGTCGGATCCCCCGCGAACATCTTCCCATTGAAGAACGCCCCGCCGAACATCCCCGCCAGCGCCGCCGTGCTGGCCGCCCCCGCGCCCCGCGACAGCAGCTCGCGCCGCGTGAGCCCGCCACCGTTGCCATCAGTAGTCATCGGATGTGTCCTCGAGTTGCCGTTTGCCATGTTCTAAATCCCAATCCGTTTCTTCCCGGGGGGCAGCGCGGAGCGCGAGGTTGGGGGGCCGTAGCCCCCCAACCAAAAAGAGTAGCCCCCCAACCGAAAGCCCCTTCATTTGCACAACGCCTCATCGAGATTCAGCACCTGGTTGCAGACCATGGTCAGCGCCGCGAGCTCGACGCGGTCGAGCGTGGGATCCGAGCGCGTCTCGCCCACCGCGATCAGCGCGCTCGCATCGTCTGGGGTCTTGCGGTAGCGCTCGCGCACCTGGTCGAGGATGTGGGCCACCACCGGCAGCTCGTCGGCGTCGAATGGCCGCGCCAGCACGCGACGCGCGATCGCGTCGATGTGCGTGGCGTCGTCGCCGCCCGCGGCCAGCACGCGCGCGGCGAGCAGCCGCGCGGCTTCGATGAACTGCTCGTCATTCAGCGTGACCAGCGCCTGCAGCGGCGTATCGGTGCGCTCGCGCCGCAGGCACGAGACCTCGCGGCTCGGCGCGTTGAGCACCTCAAGCGAGGCGGGCGGGGCCTGGCGCTTCCAGAAGGTGTACATGCTGCGGCGGTACAGAGCCTCGCCGGCATCTTGCTTGTAGTGGTGGGTGTCGGATTCCTGCATGCCGATCGACTCCCACACGCCCTCGGGCTGGTACGGCTTCACGCTCGGCCCGCCGATCATCGGCGAGAGCGCGCCGGCGGCGCACAGCGCGAAGTCGCGCACCATCTCGGCATCCATGCGGAAACGCGGCCCGCGCGACAGCAGGCGGTTCGCCGGATCCTTCTCGATCTTCTCGGGGGTCGCCACGGCGGCCTGGCGGTACGTCGCTGACAGCACCATCGAGCGGATCAGCGGTTTGATCTTCCAGCCGCCAGCGCGGAACTCGACGGCCAGATGGTCGAGGAGTTCAGGATGCGAGGGCGGATCGCCCATGATGCCGAAATCCTCTGAGGTTTTCACCAGGCCGGTGCCGAAGAGCTCCTGCCAGAAGCGGTTCACGGTGACGCGCGCGGTCAGCGGGTTTTCGGGCGCGACCAGCCACAGCGCCAGGCCCATGCGGTTGTGGGGCGCATCCTTGGGCATGGCGTGCAGCGCGGTGAACACCCCGGCATCGACCTTTTCTCCTGGTTGATCGTATTGCCCGCGGGTGAGCACGAAGGCTACCGGCGAGGTGTCCTTGCGCTCCTCCATCACATGGGTCACCGGGCTGCGCGCGGTCAGCGCAGCGCGTTCGCTTTCAAGAGCAGCCAGGCGCGCGCTTGCGGCGCGCATCGCCTCGTCGTCAGCGCAGCGCATGGTCAGCAGTTCGTCGCGCTCGGGCTGGGTGCGCTCGGCCACAGGCTTGGCGAGCAGCACGCCGAGGCGCGCTGACGAGGCGAGCCGCCGCACGACGTCGTCCTCGAGGCGACAGGTGTACAGGCGCAGGTCCTGGAGCAGGATCGCGGTCTGCCCCTCGCCATTCTTGCGCCGGGCCAGCTTGAACGGCGCGCCGGTGAGCGAATGGGTCTTCAGCGTTTCGGTATCGGCGGTGGTGCCGCTGCGCACGCCGTCGATGAAGATGCTCATGCCCGTCGACTTGCCCGATCCATCGTAGGTCACGAACACGTGCTGCCAGGTATCGCGCTTGAGTCCTCCGCGCGAGCTGACCTTCAGCGCGTCATCTGGCCAGTGGTGGATGAGATGGGTGCAGAACTGGTCGCCCTGCATCCACAGGTCCCAGCCCTTGTGGTCGTCGCCTTCGTCCATGCGCGAGAAGATGGAGCCGTAGCCGCTGCCGTCCTTGGGGATCTTCACCCAGCAGCCGAACGAATACGCCTGGTCCTTGCCGAGATCGGCGACGCCATCGACCACGATGTCGTCGGCGCTGTGCAGCACCGCCGCCTTGCCGACGATCCCGTCCTCCCACGCAGTGACCGGAGTAGTGGCGTGCGCCACCACCGCAGCGCCGCGCGCTTCGCCCGCGATCGAGCCGTCTGGGGTCGCGGCATCGAGGGGCAGGTGCAAGGCCGGCGCGCCAATGGCGGCGATCGGCGCCGACCAGCTCTCGATGGTCAGGCTCGCGACCCACGCGTCTAGATCCACGGACAGCGCCTTTTTGCGCTCGGCCAAGTCGGTATTGGCCTTGGCGATATCCAGTTCCACCGTGGACATCCGCAGTTCGTCCTCGGGATTCGCCGGGAGGGCGACCACCGGCGCGGTGTTCTTGACGTTGCCGTCGAGCGCGCCCTGCACGGTATTGCGGAAGAAGGCGCTGAAGGCGTAGAAATCCTTGGTCGGGATGGGATCGAACTTGTGGTCGTGGCATACCGCGCAGTTGGCGGTGAGGCCGAGCCATACCCACGACGTGGTCTCGACGCGTTCACGGGCGTAGATCGCGAGGTTCTCGGCCTCGATCGTCCCGCCCTCGTTGGTGGTCATGCCGCAGCGGTGGAAGCCGGTGGCGATGCGGTTCTCGCGCGTCGGGTTTGGCAGCAGGTCGCCGGCGATCTGCTCGATGGTGAAGCGGTCGAACGGCATGTCGGCGTTGAAGGCGGCGATCACCCAGTCGCGGTATGCCCACATCTCGCGGTAGTTGTCGAAGTGCAGGCCGTGGGTGTCGGCGTAGCGCGCGGCGTCGAGCCAGTAGCGCGCGCGATGCTCGCCGTACCGCGGCGAGGCGAGCAATGCGTCGACCAGCTTTTCATAGGCTCCCGGCAAACGATCAGCGACGAAGGCGTCGACGGCAGCGGGCTCGGGCGGCAGGCCGGTCAGGTCGAGCGACACGCGCCGCGCGAGCGCGCGACGATCGGCCTCGGGAGCGGGCGCGAGCCCGGCGGCCTCGAGCTTCGCGAGCACGAAGCGGTCGATCGGCGTCTTCGCCCACGCGCTGTCCGCGACCTTGGGCAGCGCCGGGCGCTCGGGTGGGATGAGCGACCAGTGCGGTTCCCAGTGCGCGCCCTCGGCGATCCAGCGGCGGATGCTCTCGCGCTCCTCGGGCTTGAGCGGCTTGTGCGCCTTGGTCGGCGGCATGATCTCGTCGGGATCGTCCGAGGTGATGCGTCGGTACAGCGGGCTCGCCTCGGGCTTGCCGCGAATCACCGTCGGCTCCTCGCCCTCGCGCGCGGCGAAGAAACTCTCCTCGCGATCGAAGCGCAGCCCCGCCTTGCGCGAACCCGGATCGGGCCCGTGGCAGTGGAAGCACGACTCGGCGATGATCGGACGGATGTCGCGGTTGAAGCGGATCGGATCGGTCGCCGGCGCGGCTGGCTCCGCCGCGGCGAGTTCGCTCAGGCACGCCGCCAACATCAGCATGGGCATCAGCATGGGCATCAGCTTGAGGTTCGGCACCGAGCGTTCGTTCATCAGGAAGTGATCATGCATGGAAGTCGGTCGCTCCGGGTTGCCGCGGCGGCAACGACCAGTGTCGCCATTCGCGCCGCAGTCCAATGGAGCTTTCGCGCGCGGGATGGCGAAGGCTGCTCGTTCGTGGGGCTATGCCCCCGAGATGTCCTGGCGTTTTCCGCGTGGATACCAACGAACGAGCCCGGCAGCTTGCGCTGTCGGGCCCTCAGACGTCTGATCACCGCCGGCGGTATATCAGGCTACTTCTTCTCATCCGTCGTCGTCACCGGCGGCACCATCTTCGACTCATCGCGCTTCTCGACGCGGCGGAACACCAGGTGCTCCTTGGAGTCCTTCCCCGCCTTCTCGTCGATCTCCACGTCCACCGCCAGGGCGGTGCCGGCGGTGAACTCGCCGCGCAGGATCGCCTCGGAGAGGTGGTCCTCGATGTGGTGCTCGATGGTGCGCCGGATCGGGCGCGCGCCGAAGCGCGGGTTGTAGCCCTCCTTGAGCAGGAAGTCGATCGCGGCTGGCATGAGCGTGAGGTGGATGCCCTGCTCCTGCACGCGCTTGGTGATCTTGTTGAACTCGAGATTGACGACCTGGCGCAGGTCCTCGCGCTCGAGCGGGCGGAAGACGATGATGTCGTCGAGGCGGTTGAGGAATTCCGGACGGAAATGATCCTCGAGCGCGGTCTGGTAGGCCTTCTTGGTGGCCTTGTACGCGTAGTTCTCGGACATCGCGCCGGTGTCGAAGCCGAGCGAGCCGGCCTCTGACGCGGCGGCGGCGCCGACGTTCGAGGTCATGATGATCACGGTGTTGCGGAAGTCGACCACGCGCCCGAACGAGTCGGTGAGGTGACCTTCCTCCATGATCTGCAGCAGCATGTTGAAGACGTCGCCGTGGGCCTTCTCGATCTCGTCGAAGAGCACGACCGAGTACGGACGGCGGCGCACCTTCTCGGTGAGCTGGCCGCCTTCCTCGTAGCCGACATACCCCGGGGGCGCGCCGACCAGGCGGGACGCATTGTGCTTCTCGCCGTATTCGGACATGTCGATCTGGATGAGCGCTTCCTCGCCGCCGAACATGAATTCGGCGAGCGCCTTGCACAG
>JBBRQA010000257.1:0-5251 GCA_038227085.1 Burkholderiales bacterium
GACGACGTGGACGCTGACCTTCAGCGCGTCGTGGCTTTCTTCGCGAACGCGAAAGGAAAAAATCCCTAGGCCCATCATGGTGCCTTGAATGCACCAAAGCGATACGCGGCGGACGGGGGCGGAATTCGCCGGATAGGCTAACTATTTGAATTGAATGGCGTGCGTGATTGGCACAATTGCTGCAATGCAGTAAGCGTCGGCCGCGAGGCCGACGTTTCTCCTCCGAGAGCGGTTTGCCCCGCCGGCGACCCCGGTGGGGCACTTTTTTTTTCTCGCGCCTAATCCGCGTAGACCCCTGCTTTCCTGATCACCGGGCCCCACTTCTCGATCTCGCTCTTCAGTTGCGCGCGAAGAGCATCCTGCGTGGCGCGGTTCGGCGCGACCGGCTCGGCGCCGAGCTCGGCGAATTTCGCGATGACGTTGGGATCCTTCAACGCCGCCTGCAGCGCCGCGGTGAGCTTGTCGAGCGCCGCCTTCGGCGTGCCGTGCGGGGCCCACAGGCCGTGCCATATCGCGACCTCGAAGCCCTTCAGGCCCGATTCGTCGAGGGTGGGCAACTCCGGGAGCGACTTCACGCGTGTCTTCGTGGTGACCGCGTAGGCTTTCACCTTGCCGCCCTTGATCTGCTGGGTGGTGTTGGTGGTCTGGTCGCACATGAAGTCCACCTGCCCGCCGATAAGGTCGGTCATGGCGGGGCCCGTGCCCTTGTAGGGGATGGTGGTGACGTCGGCCTGGATCGAGCTCAGGTACAGCATCCCGCACAGGTGCGAGGCGGATCCCACGCCGGCGTGCGCGTAAGTCACCTTGTCCTTGTTGGCCTTGATGTAGGGCGTGAGCTCCTTCACGTCCTTGGGGGGGAACGAGGGCTTCGAGATGATCGTCATCGGCACGTCGATGATGAGCCCGATGGGATCGAGATCCTTCTGCGGGTCGTAGCGCAGGTTGCGGTAGAGCGAGGGGCTGGTGGAGATGCCGATGTGCATGAGGAGGAGCGTGTAGCCGTCGGGCTTGGACTTCGCGACCTTCTCGACGCCGATGGTGCCGCCGGCGCCGCCTGTGTTCTCGACGATTATCGTCTGTCCGAGGGTCTTGCCCATCGACTGCCCGAGGAGGCGCGCCACGGTGTCGGTAGGCCCGCCCGCGGCGAACGGCACGACAAAGGTGAGGGTACGGCTGGGAAAGTCCTGCGCGGACGCACCGAGCGCGAGCGTGAACGTCGCGCACAGCGCGAGTGTCTTCTTGTACATGGGGAATTCTCCGGGATGGGATGCCCGGCAATTATAATCATCCACGCAACGACGAAACCACCTTGAGCCTCCTCGCGATCCTCGCCTGCCTCCTCGCCCAGCACACCTATCCGGTGACAGGGCGCGCGCCGCTTCTCGCGTTCTACGGGCGCATGGCGATCTCGGCGGCCAAGCGACTCAACGCGGGCGATCGCAATTCCGGCGTGCTCGCCTGGGCCGCGCTCATGGCCGCCGTGCTGGTGCCGGTCATGCTGGTGACGGCGGTAGCCGGCTGGATCCATCCGGCGGCGGTGTGGCTCCTCGACGTCGCGGTGCTCTACTGGACGCTGCGTTTCCTCGCCACCACGCGCGCCATCGCCGCGATCGAGAAGGCGCTGCGCGAGCAGAGCATGACCGCGGCCGCCAATCTCCTCGCCGCGTGGCAGGGCGAGCCGGTCGAGACCGACGACGGCGGGGCCATCGCGCGCCTCGCCGCGGAGCACGGCCTGCGCGAGGCGCACCACGGGGCGTTCGGACCGCTCTTCTGGTTCCTCGTGCTGCCCGGCCCCCTCGGGCTGGTGCTCTATCCCCTCGCGCTGCGCGCGGCGCAAAGCTGGGAGCACCTGGTGGAGGCGGACGAGCGCGACTTCGGCTGGTTCGCGGCGCGCGCGTTCTATGTGATCGACTGGGTGCCGCAGCGCGTGAGCGCGTTCGCGTTCGCGGCGATGGGCAACTTCGAGGACGCGCTCTTCTGCTGGCGCTCCCAGGCGGCAGCGTGGCTACGCCCCGAGGAGGGCATCGTGCTCGCGAGCGGCGCCGGCGCGCTGGGCGTGCGCCTGGGCGAGCCGATTCCGGTCGCCGGCGCCTTCGTCGTGCGTCCCGCGCTGGGATCCGGGGAGCTCGCCCGCGAGGACGCGCTCGCGAGCCTGGAGGGACTCCTCTGGCGAGCGCTGGTCCTGTGGCTCATCGTCTACGCGCTCGCCGCCGCGCTGCAGCTGGCCTAGCTCTTCCGGTACACTCGAAAAAAAAGCCAGAGCGATTCCTTGGATCTTCGTTTCGACCGGTTCTACCGCTACGCCGACCTCACCGCCTTCCTGGAAGGCTTCGCGCAACGCAACCCGACGCTCTTCGCCCTCGAGTCGATCGGCAAGAGCCACGAAGGGCGCGACATCTGGGTGGTGACCGCCACCGCGCGCGGCGCGGCCGCGGACAAGCCCGCCTTCTGGATCGACGGCAACATCCACGCGGCCGAGCTCACCGCCTCCACCGCCTGCCTCTACTACCTGCACGCGCTCGACGAGGGCTACGGCAAGGATGCCGAGATCACGCGCCTCCTCGACACGCGCGCGATCTACATCTGTCCGCGCATCAATCCCGACGGGGCCGAGTGGGCTCTCGCCGACAAGCCGAAGTACATCCGCTCGTCGACGCGGCCCTACCCGTTCGACGAGGAGCCGGTCGATGGGTTGAATGTCGAGGACGTCGACGGCGACGGGCGCATCCTGCAGATGCGCATCCCGGATCCGAACGGCGCGTACAAGGCGCACCCCGCCGATCCCCGGCTCATCACGCCGCGCGAGCCGGCCGAGTACGGCGGCCAGTATTACCGCGTGATCCCCGAGGGCTCGCTGGTCAACTTCGACGGCGTCGAGATCCGCCTGAATCGCGACAAGCAAGGCCTCGACCTCAACCGCAATTTCCCGTCGGGCTGGCGCCAGGAGTTCCAGCAGGTGGGCGCCGGTCCCTATCCGACCTCGGAGCCCGAGGTGCGCGCGGTGGTGGACTTCATCGTGAACCATCCCAACATCGGCGCGGGCGTGAGCTTCCACACCCACAGCGGAGTGATCCTGCGGCCCTTCTCGAGCGAGCCAGACGAGAACATGCCCGCCGAGGACCTTTGGCTCTACAAACTGTTCGGCAAGAAATCCACCGAGCTCACCGGCTACCCCAACATCTCGATCTTCCACGACTTCAAGTACCACCCGAAGCAGGTGATCACCGGCGGCTTCGACTGGATCTACGAGCACCTCGGGCAATTCTTCTGGACCGTGGAGATCTGGGCGCCGGCGAAAGAGGCGGGCATCGAGGGCTATCACTTCATCGACTGGTACCGCGAGCACCCGCCGGAAGACGACATGAAGCTCCTCGCGTGGAGCGACAAGGAGCTCGGCGGCGAGGGCTATATCGACTGGTACCCGTTCGAGCACCCGCAGCTCGGGCCGGTGGAGCTGGGCGGCTGGAACAAGCTCGCGGTATTCCGCAACCCGCCGAAGAAATACATCGAGCGCGAGGTGAAGCGCTTCCCCGGCTGGCTCACGTGGCAGGCGATGACGCTGCCCAGGCTGGAGACGCTGAAGACCGAGGTGAAGGCGCTCGGCGCCGACACGTGGCGCGTGCGCCTCGCCGTCCACAACACCGGCTATCTTCCGTCCTACGTCACCAAGAGGGCGCTGGAGAGGAAGGCGATGCGCGGCGTCGTCTACGAGATCGACCTGCCGCGGGGCGCGACGCTCATCGCCGGCAAGCCGCGCGTGGAGGGTCCCCAGCTCGAAGGGCGCGCGAGCAAGCCGTCGCTGCAGGCCTTCCTGCCCAACCTCGATCTCACCGGCGACCGCGGGCAGTGCGAGTGGACCGTGCGCGCGCCCGCGGGAACCACCATCGAGGTGACGGCGCGCCACGACCGTGCCGGCCGGATCCGGGAAAAGCTCGTCCTCGGCTGAAGCCCTCCAAAGTGCTAGTCTGGTCTCGTCTCCGTCCCACGGAGGTGAGACATGAGCACGATCCGCCCTGCCGCTGTCGCGGGTTCCTTTTACCCCGGGGACGCGCCGGCCCTTGCCGCCGAAGTCGCCGCCTACCTCGCTGAAGCCGTCCCCGGCGCCGCCCACGCGCGCGCGCCCAAGGCGATCATCGCGCCGCACGCGGGCTACATGTATTCGGGCGCGATCGCCGGGTCCATCTACGCGCGCCTGGCGCCGCTCGCCGGCATCGTGCGCCGCGTGGTGCTCGCGGGGCCCGCGCACCGCGTCTACGTGAAGGGCGTCGCCATTCCGTCGGCGCAGGGATTCGCATCGCCGCTCGGTACCGTTGCGCTCGACCTTGGGGCGCTGGCCGCCTTGCGCAAGCTTCCGTTCGTCGAGGTGAACGACCGGGCCCACGCGCACGAGCATTCGCTCGAGGTGCACCTGCCCTTCCTGCAGGCGGTGCTCGGCGAATTCGCGCTTGTTCCGCTGGTGGTGGGCGACGCCTCTCCCGGCGAGATGGAGCAGCTCCTCGACACGCTGTGGGGCGGGCGCGAAACGCTGATCGTGGTGAGCTCGGACCTTTCCCATTACCTGCCGTACGACTCCGCGCGCGGCCGCGACCGCGACACCGCGCGGGCGATCGTCGACTTGGCGGCGACCCTCATGCCGGAAGAGGCTTGCGGCGCGGCCCCCATCAACGGCCTGCTCAAGGCGGCGCGCGCGCGCGGCATGAGCGCGGAGATGGTGGACCTGCGCAACTCCGGCGACACGGCGGGCACGCGCGAGCGCGTGGTGGGCTATGGCGCGTTCGCATTCACGGAGGCCGAGCGTGCCTGACGAACGGCACGGACGCGTCCTCCTCGACATCGCGCGCGCGTCGATCGCGCGGGGTCTCGAGGCGCCTGACGGCTGCGCGTGGGACGAGGATTGGCTGCGCGTGGCCGCGGCAAGCTTCGTCACGCTGCGCGAGGCAGGCGAGCTGCGCGGGTGCATCGGCTCGGTGGATGCGCGCCGGGCGTTGGGCGACGACGTCGCTTATAACGCGCACGCGGCCGCCTATCGCGATCCGCGCTTCCCTCCCGTGCGTCCCGCGGAAATCGCGGCGCTCGACGTGGAGGTCTCGGTGCTGACGCCGCGCGTGTCGCTCGCGGCGACGAGCGAGGATGACGCGCTCGCGCGGCTGCGGCCGGGCGAGGACGGCGTCTATCTCGAGTACCAGGATTTCCACGCGACGTTCCTCCCGCAGGTGTGGGAGAGCCTGCCCGATCCGCGCGACTTCCTCGA
>JBBRQA010000258.1:0-5114 GCA_038227085.1 Burkholderiales bacterium
GCCGAACGCGCCAGAAACCTTGCCCAATGGCTTCGCTTCTACAATGAGCACAGACCCCATGCCAGCCTCGCTTATTTGCCACCCTTCAGCCGACGAGCGTCCCTCTGTGAACAACGGTCGTAGAAACCACACCTAGCCGGGAAAACCGGGACGCGCGAGAACTCCTGTTGATATGGCTCAATAGCGCCGCCACGACCCCGCCCATCCTAGGCGTTTCCGCTCGACACCCCTAGGAGGATATAAATGAGAAATCGCCCATGGCTTGGAAACGCAAGCCCGCTAGCTGTCGCCCTGAGGGTGGGGCTTGCCTTGGCGGCGGGCGCCGCGCCCGTCGCGATCCTCGCGAAGCCGGTCAAGCTCGGCGTGGTCACATTCCTCTCCGGAGCGGCGGCGGGACCCTTCGGCGTGCCGGCGAAGAACGGCGCCGAGGTGGTGGTCGATGCGCTGAACGCGGGCACCTTGCCCGCGCCCTACAAGACCAAGGGCCTGGGCGGCGAGCAGGTCGAGCTCACCTTCGTCGATGAGGCCGGCGGCACGACCAAGCAGGTGAACGAATACCGCAACCTGGTCCAGCGCGAGAACGCCGACGTGGTTATCGGCTACATCTCGAGCGGCGATTGCCTCGCGGTGGCGCCCCTTGCCGAGGAGCTGAAGAAGCTCACGGTGCTGTTCGATTGCGGCACCCCGCGCATCTTCGAGGATGCGAGCTACAAGTATCTCTTCCGCACCGGTCCCACCGCGACGATGGACAACGTGGCGGCCGCGTTCTACGTGATGGAGATGAAGCCGAACATCAAGAAGTTCTCGGGCATCAACCAGAACTACTCGTGGGGCCAGGACTCGTGGAACGACTTCGAGGCGGCCATGAAGGCCCTCAAGCCCGGCACCGAGGTTGGCACGTCGCAGATGCCCAAGCTCCTGGCGGGGCAGTACGGCGCCGAAGTCTCCGCCTTGCTCACCAGCGGCGCGGAGGTTGTGCATTCGAGCTTCTGGGGCGGCGACACGGAGGCGTTGATCCTGCAGGGCGCGCCGCGCGGACTGTTTACGAAGACGACGGTGGTGTTGACCGCCGGGGAACCGACCATCGTACGCCTGGGGACGCAGGTGCCGGAAGGCACCGTCATCGGGGCGCGCGGTCCCTTCGACATCTTCGCGCCGGATATCGAGCTCAATCGATGGTTCCGCAAGGCCTACGAGGACAAGTTCAAGATGGTCCCCAGCTATCCGGCGTACAAGATGGCGCAGGCGATCCTCGGCGTGAAGGCGGCCTACGACAAGGCGCAGGCGGCCAACGACGGCAAGGCGCCGAGCCAGGAACGGGTCGTCGCGGCCTTCGAGAACCTCACCTTCGAGGGGCCCGGCGGCAAGGTCGAGATGTCGCTCGGCAAAGGGCACCAGGCGGTGCAGGGGACGGCATTCGGCACCACCAAGAACGTGGGCGGGAAGGTCACGATGACCAACGTGAAGACCTATCCGGCATCGAAGGTGAATCCGCCCGACGGCGTGAAGTCCGAGGACTGGATCAAGTCAGGGTTCAAGGGAGGCAAGTAGGCGCGGTCATCGCCGGGGCGGCACGCGCCCCGGCCCACCACGGGAGCTTGCGATGACGGATCTCGTCTCGGTCTTGGTCGACGGCATCATCTATTCGTCCTACCTCTTCATCATCTCGGTGGGCCTCACGCTGATCTATGGCGTGATGAAGATCCTCAACATGGCGCACGGCAGCCTCTATGCGCTGGGCGCCTACGTGACGGCGACCTTCGTCGGCTTCTGGTTCGGCCACAACCTGAATCCGTACGTGAGCTTCCTTCTCCTGCCGCTCGCCGCAGTGGTCGTGGGGCTGGTCGCTGGGCCGCTCATCGAGCGCGGCCTGCTGCGCTTCATGTACGGCAAGGACGAGATCGTGCTCGTGTTGGTCACTTACGCGATCCTGCTCATCCTCGAGGACGTCATCAAGCTCGCATGGGGAGTCGAATCCTACTCGGCGTACCAGCCCTACGGCCTGCTCGGCAATTTCGAGGTCGCCGGTCTTCCGTACACGGTCTACGACGCGCTGCTGGTCGCGGTTGCGATCGGCGTCGGTATCGCGCTCACCTGGGTGCTCACGCGCACTCGCCAGGGAAAGCTCCTGCTCGCGGTTATCCACGACCGTGAGGTGAGCGCGGCGATGGGCATCAACGTGCAGCGCGTCTACACGGTCACCTTCACTGTCGGGACGATGCTCGCGGCGCTCGGCGGCGCGCTCATCGCGCCGAAAGTCTCGGTCGTGCCGGCAATGGGCGTGGACGTGATCGTCCTCGCCTTCGCGGTGGTGGTAATCGGAGGCCTGGGCAGCCTGCCAGGCGCCGCGCTTGGATCCGTGATCGTAGGACTGGTACGTTCGACGGCCGTGCATCACATGCCCGAGGTTGAGCTCTTCAGCATCTACTTCGTGATGGCGCTCGTCCTCATCTTCCGGCCCAAGGGACTGTTCAGCGCGGTGGAGGCGCGCAAGATATGATCGCGCGCGATCGAACGCTGGCCATGCTCGTCATCGCACTTCCCGTGTTCCTCATCGGGGGATGGCTCCTTCCGGCCTGGGTGCAGAGCCTGCTGGTGCTGGCGCTCGGCAAGGGGCTCGTGGTGCTGGGCCTCATGCTGCTGATGCGCACGGGCCTCGTCTCGTTCGGCCAGGGCCTGTACTTCTGCCTCGGTGCGTACGCCGCCGTGTCCGTTGGCAAGATCTTCAAGCTCAACGATTCGATCCTGATGTCGGATGCGGTGGTGATGCCGCTCTTTGGCGCCACGGTGGCCGGCGTCGTCGCCTTGGTCCTCGGCTTCCTGCTCGCTAAATACCGCGCAATCTTCTTCGCGATGCTGAGCCTCGCCTTCTCGATGATCCTCTACGGCTTGCTCATCAAGATTCCGGCGCTCGGCAGCAGCGACGGATTCAACATCTCGTTCAAGACGGTGGCGGGCGTCGCGATCACGCCCGCGGCCCAGCTCTACGCCCTGTACGCGGTGGCCGTGGTGCTGGTGTTCGTCGCCGCCCTCGCGCTGCACCAGTACCTGCGCTCGCACTTGGGCCGGCTTGCCGAGGCGGTGCGCGACAACGAGCTTCGGGTCGAGTACATGGGCTCGTCGGTGCGCTACGTGGTGCACGTGAACTATGTAATCGCCGCGGTGCTTGCCGGTCTGGGCGGGGGCCTCGTCGGGCTGTCGATCGGTCACGTCGATCCCGACCTCGCTTACTGGACGACTTCCGGCGAGTTCGTCTTCGTCGCCGTACTGGGCGGCACCGGCAGCGTGGCGGCGCCCATCCTCGCCTCGCTGCTGTTCGAGGCGATCAAGAGCGCGGCCTATCAATACACGCCCTACACCTGGCAGATGGTGCTCGGGATTTCACTGCTGCTGGTGATCATGTTCCTTCCGGCGGGGCTGTGGTCGGTGTTCCAGCGGCGCGAGAAGAGGGCTTGAGGTGGCGACGATCCTGCATGCCAGGGGCCTCAACAAGCGCTTCGGAGCAGTGACCGCCGCCAACAACATCGACGTGGGCGTGAAGCGTGACAGCGTCGTCGGGCTGATCGGCGGAAACGGCGCCGGGAAGACTACGTTCATCAACATGGTGACCGGCTACCTCAAGCCCGATTCCGGGACCATTCATTACGAGGGCCGCGACATCACGTCGCTGGCGCCGCGTAGCATCACGCAGCTGGGCATCTGCAGGTCGTTCCAGATCCCGCAGCTGTTCAACACGCTCACGGTTCGGGAAAACCTGTTGACAGCCCTGGGGATCGTCGTCATCGAAAGGAAGAAATTCGCCTCCGCATCGGCGCTGCGCTCCGATGGCATCTACGCCGTTGCCGACGAGACACTGGAGCGCTTTCGCGTTGCCGAATATCGCAACCACGTCGTGGGCTTCCTTCCCGAGGGCGTGCGCAAGCTCCTCGACATCGCGATGGCGATGGTGGTGAAGCCGAAGATCCTGCTGCTCGACGAGCCCACCAGCGGGGTGAGCGCGGACGAGAAGTTCGTCATCATGGACATGGTGATGGACGCGCTGCGCGCCGACAACGTGACGATCCTGTTCGTCGAGCACGACATGGACATCGTCAGTCGCTACACCGATCGAATCCTGGCGTTCTACGAGGGGCGCATCATCGCCGACGACGTGCCCCACGCGGTGCTGAACAACGCCGAGGTGCGCAAGTACGTCATCGGGGAAAGCCATCTCCCCGTCGCCGCGGGAGGCGCGCGCCATGCTGCGCATTGACAAGGTCGACGTGTCGATCGGCTCGGTGAGCGTGCTGCGCAACGTGAGTCTCGAGGTGCCCACCGGCAAGTTCGCCGGGCTGATCGGTCGCAACGGCGCCGGGAAGACCACGCTGATGCGCAGCATCATGGGCATCCTGCCCTGCCGCAACGGCACTGTGACGTTCGACGGCCGCGCGCTGAAGGAGATGCCCGTCCATGGACGCGTGGGCCTTGGAATCGGGTACATGCCGGAAGACCGCCGCATGATTCCCACGCTGACGGTCGAGGAGAACGTGCTGTTGCCGATGTGGGCCATGGGCTCGAAATCGGCGGTCGAGCGCCTCGCAAAGGTCTACAAGATCATTCCGGAGGCGGAGGCTTTCGGCCCGCGCAAGGGCCTGCAGCTTTCCGGAGGCCAGCAGAAACTGGCGGCGCTGGCGAGGGCGTTGATGGCCGGCAGCCGCCTGCTGCTGCTCGACGAGCCTTTCGAGGGTGTGGCCCCGGTTCTCTGTCAGCGCCTGGCCGAGGTGATATCCCAGCTCAAGCAGGAGGGCCTGTCGGTCATCATCTCGGAGTCGGACCTTTCGCATTCGCGCGAAATGCTCGACATGGTATTCGCCATCGACCGCGGCGAAACCCGGCAATCGGCCTAGCCCGCGCGCAACCCACTCGCGTAAGATCACGCTCGTGGCCCGGGTGGTGAAATCGGTAGACACAGGGGACTTGCAACACGTGAGCCCTCGAGGAGAAATGCTCGAGGTGTAACCCGTCAAACTCGGCGAAGGCCCTGGACGAGAGTCCGAGCGAACACCGAGCCAAGCCTCTTCGGCGAAGAGGAAGGTGTAGAGAGCAGACGGCGGGCACCTAAAGCCGCAAGGCCA